>CALWIX010000099.1 GCA_944380825.1 uncultured Clostridia bacterium
CGTCAATGACTTCCGCCACTAAACGGTGAACGATTCCATGCGTGCAACCGGGGCAGTAATGAAACGCCGCGTCCGTCAAAGCATGCGGTCTGGAAAATACAACTGCCATCACTGAGCACCTCCCACAATTTTTTCAATTTCACCAAGAACCTCTGCCGGAGTGGGGATAATACCACCTGTACGTCCATAAAAATGTACCGGCTTACGCCCGTTCACAGTCAGGCGCAGGTCATCAACCATCTGTCCCATGCTCATTTCGACACACAGGAAAGATTTTGTTGTAGGAATAGCCCTTTCAATGGCAGCCGTAGGATACGGCCATACGGTAATGGGGCGGATAAGTCCCGCACGGATGCCTTTTTCGCGCGCCATATTAACGGCACTGCGCGAAATACGGGAGGAGGCACCATAAGCTACCACAACGATGTCAGCATCTTCGGTGAGATATTCCTCTGCGCGCTGTTCTTCCGCTTTAATCTTTTCATACCGTGCGAACCGTTCGTCAATAAGACGTTCCAATTCCTGCGGTGTCAGGTACAAGGAATTTACAATATTATGCGCTCTTCCGCCGTGATGGCCACAGGCAGCCCAAGGCTTTGCGGGCAACTCTTTGCCCGAGCGGTCCGGAAGAGACACAGGCTCCATCATCTGGCCAAGCATGCCGTCTGCAAGAATCATAGCGGGCATACGGTATTTATCTCCCAAATCGAAAGCATCGGCGACAAGATCCACCATCTCCTGTACCGTAGACGGTGCGAATACGAGAATCTGGAAATCGCCGTGGCCGGTGGCACGAGTAGCCTGCCAGTAGTCAGCCTGCGAAGGCTGAATACCGCCAAGGCCGGGACCTCCGCGCTGTACGTTAATAATCAGCGCCGGCAGATCCGAACCGGCCATATACGAAATACCTTCCGATTTTAAGCTGATTCCCGGTGAACTAGAGGAAGTCATGGCGCGCATGCCAGCAGCCGAAGCGCCCAGAACCATGTTGATGGCCGCCACCTCAGATTCCGCATGAAGATAGGTGCCTCCTATTTTCGGCATTCTTTTAGACATATACGCCGCTACCTCTGTCTGCGGCGTGATGGGATATCCGAAGAAGAGCCTGCATCCGGCTTGGATAGCGGCCTCAGCAAGCGCTTCATTCCCTTTCATTAACATTTTTTCCGGCATGATTTTTTCCTACCTTTCCACTGTAATCGCTACATCCGGGCACATTCTCGCACAGGAGCAGCAGCCTGTGCAGCGCTGTTCATCGATAAGTTCCGCCGGATGGTATCCTTTACTGTTAATGCGATCTTTCGCCAAAGCGATGATCTTCTGCGGGCATGCATGGACGCACATTCCGCAGCCCTTACAGTAGTTTTCATCCACTATAATTCTTGCCATTACAAAATCTCCTTTTTCAAAATCTCCTTTTATGTGTTTTCCGTTTCCCAAGGGGAACGGACGTAAACTGAAATGGGATAGATGGATTCTGCCACAGAGGATAGCTTTTCCGCAATATTCCGTGTAGCGGTACTACATAGAAGCGGTAATCCCAACAGCTCCGCCGTTTTGTGTGCATATTCCAAAGAATCCAGAATATCGTCAGGGGTAGTAAGATTCTTTAAGTGAGAATTGTTTACCACAGCAGTAGCCCGCAGCCTTGAGGCAGCCTCAATTTCCCGCAAAAGCACCGTTGCTTGCTGCGGATCGGAGGTGAAGGTACGGAAGCGATTGATTACATAGATCATCTCGTAGTCTAACTGAAGAATTTTTTCCGAAAGGCGGCCAAGCACCGTGGCACCGGCGTCATCCCCTCCCACATCAAAAATCACGTCGCCATCCTGTCCGTCAAGCACAGCATCCACTTGTGCAGGGATCGCTGGTACATCAAGCGTAGTGCCCGCATAGACAGGAGCCACAACGGTGATTCCCATTTGTTCCAACTCTTTTCGGTAATCGGACGAACGGAAATAGGGATTAACAAGATCCATATCGACAAGGACTGTTTTTTTTCCTTCTCTGGCGTGATCTACCGCCAAATTGATAGAAAAGTTCGTTTTTCCACACCCA
Organism: uncultured Clostridia bacterium; assembly: GCA_944380825.1. Classification (GTDB taxonomy): domain Bacteria; phylum Bacillota; class Clostridia; order Oscillospirales; family Acutalibacteraceae; genus Gallacutalibacter. The sequence continues at coordinate 2,059 of CALWIX010000099.1, forward strand.
TAATGGCCGCAGACAATAGTAATTTTCTTTTTAAGATGCATCATAGGGAATTCCTTTCTCATAGGCTAAACGTTTCCATATAACCCATAAAGATACCTAACATTATAGCACGCAGAACCTTTAAATTCAACTAAATGGGGAAGTTTTCGAACGAATCCGGCAACAAAAAAGACGCGCCGCAGCGGCACGTCCCTATTTTATTCCGCCAAACGAAGCCTCCTGTTTCTGTTACACAGAAGGGGGAGGCAGTCACGCAAAAGACTAATGGTTTTATGAATTTAAATCATGTTCGATATGAGTTTTTAAAAGTTCAAACGTACGCGAGCTAATGTCATGTTCAATTTTACAGGCTTCTTCTTCCGCCGTATGGGCATCAACGCCGAGCTTTGTCAGCCATTTGCTGATAAGTAGGTGTCGCTCGTAGATTCGTTTTGCGATTTCCATGCCGCTGTCGGTCAGTTCAATCCAGCCATCTGCATCTACAATGATATGGCCATTTTTTTTCAGCAGACCTACGGCATGGCTGACGCTTGGTTTAGAAAACTCCAGTTGATGTACAATATCAATCGATCGGACCATTCCCTTTTTTTCTTTTAACATCAGGATGGTTTCGAGATAATTTTCAGCCGATTCTGTACTTTTTTGGATAGAGCTATTTTCTGAATTCTCCAAAATAATTCCTCCTAGTCAGTGGATTTGAAGAATACTTATTTTGTATTTTATCATATTCTGTATATTTTATCAAGACAAAAAAATTTTTAGATTACTATTGACAAACTCGGTTAGTCGCAGTAAACTATGATCGCTGGGTTAGCGTGAGCTAACTTTGGTTATATAAAAATAACCGTTATTTCAAAAATGCTATATTTGATAAGATGCAAAGGAGGAATTCTTATTATGCCTTTAACCTTTGCGGCCATCGGAGAACAGGCCACCGTGAAGAAAATTGCAGGGAAGGATGGAACACGGCGTTTTCTTGCCGACTTAGGCTTTGTTGTCGGCGGGACTGTCACGGTAATCACAGAGATAGGAGGGAATTTGATTGTAAGCGTAAAAGATACCCGTGTTGCGCTGAGCAAAAGTATGGCCAGCCGTATTATGATTTAATTGATTTCCGCTATGAAAAGAAAGTAGGGGGATAGTATGAAAACGCTTAAAGAAATTAAGTGCGGAGAGACCGCACGCGTAGTCAAGCTGGAAGGCACCGGTGCGGTAAAGCGCCGCATCATGGATATGGGAATCACAAGAGGTACGGATATTTTTGTGAGAAAAGTCGCACCGCTGGGAGATCCAATCGAAATAACGGTGCGCGGCTATGAACTTTCTCTGCGCAAAGGTGATGCAGAGAGTATTCTTGTCAATTAAAAAATGAAGCAAGGTAAGGCCGGGTTTGCAAAGCTTTACCAAGACATTGAGTTAGTCTAAATTAACTCATGCAACCCCTTTTCCAAGTTTTGTGCAAGGTTTGAAAATATCCTAAGAGGAGGCTACGAAAATTATGTCTGTTACCGTTGCTCTTGCAGGAAATCCGAACTGCGGAAAAACGACCATGTTTAATGACTTGACAGGAAATAGTCAGTTTGTAGGAAACTGGCCGGGCGTCACAGTCGAAAAGAAAGAGGGACGTCTGCGCGGTCATAAAGATGTCACTATTATGGATCTTCCGGGCATTTATTCCCTCTCGCCGTACTCTCTGGAAGAGGTTGTTTCCAGAAACTATTTGATGAACAATCGTCCTGATGTCATCTTGAATCTAGTGGATGCCAGCAATATAGAAAGAAACCTCTATCTCACCACACAGCTTACCGAAATCGGCATCCCGGTCGTTATTGCGCTGAATATGATGGATATTGTGCGTAAAAATGGAGATGTCATTGACGTCAAGAAGCTTTCGCATGAACTGGGCTGTCAGATTATAGAAACCTCTGCCATTAAAAATGAGGGATCTATGCAGGCCGCCGAAGCTGCCGTAAAGATGGCGCAGTCCGGAAAAAAGACTGTACCCCACCATACCTTCAGCGAATGTGTTGAGAAAGCTCTCGCGCAGATTAAAGAGCTTGCTGGAAACTGCATTCCGCAGGAAAATTCCCGCTGGTACTGCGTCAAACTTTTTGAGCGCGACGAGAAGCTTTGCAGCCAGATCAAAATCCCTTCAGATAAAGCTGCCCAGATCGAAAGAGTGATTACGGCTTGTGAGACGGAGCTTGATGATGACAGCGAGTCTATCATCACCAACGAACGATATGAATACATAGCAAAGATTGTTAAAAGCTGCGTACAAAAAAAGCGCAGAACTTTGAGCGTCTCCGATAAAATTGATCGCATTGTAACGAACCGGATTCTGGCGCTGCCTATCTTTGTTGTTGTTATGTTCATTGTGTATTATATTTCTATTACTACCATTGGGGACATCGCCACAAACTTTATGAACGATACCCTGTTCGGCGGATGGATTAGTCCTGCCGCAGAATCATTCTTTACCGGTATCGGTACGGCCGATTGGCTTACAGGATTGATTGTAAATGGAATTATCGGTGGCGTGGGGTCGGTTTTGGGATTTGTACCGCAGATGCTGATTCTGTTCGTTATGCTGTGCGCCTTGGAGGACTGCGGCTATATGGCGCGCATCGCGTTCATTATGGATCGTATCTTCCGGCGCGTCGGACTCTCCGGCGAGAGTTTTATCCCCATGCTTATCGGATCCGGCTGCGGCGTTCCCGGCGTCATGGCGTCCCGCACCATCGAGCAGGATCGTGATCGCAAAATGACCATCATGACCACTACCTTCATCCCCTGTGGCGCCAAAATGCCGATAGTTGCCCTCATTGCAGGCGCCGTGTTTGGCGGTGCTTGGTGGGTTGCTCCGTCGGCGTACTTCATTGGGGTAGCGGCGATTATCGTCTCCGGTATCATCCTGAAAAAAACGAAGATGTTTGCCGGAGAGCCTGCTCCGTTTGTTATGGAGCTGCCCGCATACCATATCCCGACCGTCAAAAATGTTCTGCGCGGCACATGGGAGCGCGGCTGGTCTTTTATAAAAAAGGCAGGCACCGTTATCCTGCTTGCATCCATCTTTGTATGGTTTACATCTTCTTTTGGATTTGTGGACGGTACTTTCGGCATGGTAGAAGACATCAACACATCTGTTTTGGCTGCGATTGGGTCGGCCGTTGCGGTGATTTTCGTCCCGCTAGGATTCGGCAACTGGCAGTCAGCTGTGGCGACTGTGCTGGGCCTTGTAGCAAAGGAAGAAGTTGTCGGCACGTTCGGAACGTTGTATGCGGTGGCCGGTGACGCCCTTGGTATGGTAGAAGAAGGAGACTTCGGCGGCCTTGGCAATATCGCGCAGCATTTCACCTATCTTTCCGCCTACTCGTTCCTCCTTTTCAATTTGCTGTGTGCCCCGTGTTTTGCGGCAATCGGCGCTATCAAGCGTGAGATGAACAATGCGAAATGGACATGGTTCGCCATAGGGTATCAATGCGTATTTGCTTATGCAATCGCGCTGATGGTTTATCAGTTCGGTCTTCTGTTTAGCGGCGCAGGTTTTAGCGCAGGCACAGTAGCCGCGTTGCTTCTGTTTATAGTACTGATTTGGCTGCTTGTTCGCAAGGGTTATAATGAAAATAACATTCGTCTGCGCGCATCAAATGTTGTAAGATCTTAATAGAAGGAGAGTGAAACAATGGCAACTGTAATTGTCGGCCTGTTGCTTTTGGGGATTGTTTTACTAGCATGTTGGTATGTGCGGTCCAAAGCGAAACAGGGCGGATGCTCCGGCTGCGGCGGAAGCTGTTGTGGGTGTTCGGGTGCTTGCCATACGCAGTCTCGTTCGGCAGACAAGTCCCCAAAAGGATAATGTAAGAATATCAAAAAGGCAGGGAGCGAAAAAATTGCGCCCTGCCTTTTCTGCTGCAAAAATGCCGGATGATCAAACGGGAAAAACGAGAGTATGGCAGAGAAGAGAACAAAAATAAAAACAGCCCCCTCGGAAAAGGCCGAAGAGACTGTTATACTGCGCAAAAAGATTAAAACGGAAATTCAGCTAGCGGCTGCTTCTTTTTTAGAGATCAAATAAATGATAGCAAATCCGGCTGCGCATGTTACAATACATACAGGAATTTCCCAAAGGCTCGGGATCCCCGGAAAAACATTGACAACAGCCCCCAGCATAAAGCCCAAAATAATCAGGTAAGTTGGCTGTGGATGGCGTTCCATCGCCATTTCCAGCAGTTTCGTCGTTAGAATGATGCCCGCCGCAAACCCAATGGCAAGCGGAATGAGGAACGGAAAATACAGCGTGCTGATAGCTTTTACAGTTTCTTCGTAGAGGTTGAGCACAAGCAGCAGATACGACACACTGATACCCGGAAGGATGAGAGCTACCGCAGCGATAATTCCTGCGATAACCAGCATCACAGAACCAAAGAAACCCGAACTTTCAGTATCGGTAGAGGAAGTGGGCAACACCGAAAGTATCCACACGGCCAGTGCGCCAAGGATAATATAGACTGGCAGCTTCCACGAGAATTTTTTTACCTGCGCTTGCCGTCCTATCATGGGAATACCTCCTGCAATGGCGCCGATAAAGAAATACATCGCCGGCATTGTAAACGTGTTGATAAGGCTTAGCAGCGGATTTGAGAACAGGATCATACCCGTTACCGCAGCCACACAGAACACCAGTAAAAAAAGGAAGTGTTTTTTTATATCCTTAAAGAAATTACTGACAGCAGAAATAAGCTTGTCGTAGATCCCAAGGATCATAGCCATAGAGCCGCCGCTCATCCCCGGCACCAGCATGGTGCCTCCGATTACAATGCCTTTCCAAATAGTAGAGATATATTTTTTCAGCACAAGGCTGTCCCCTTTCTTTTTATAAAATAGCAGACCGCACAGCAGCCGGCAGGTAGTCAAGATTTCTTTTTGGAATATCTTTTTTTAACGGTGCTTGAAAGCTCCAGAGCCGGGAGTCGTCCCGTAATATAACAACAGATTCCACCGATAGGAAAGTTAAGATAATATGTCAGCACACGCCAAACCACCGTGGCAGGCAAGATGGCTTCCTGTTGAAAGAATGGTCCAAAAAACAATACAAAACTTCCCTCTGCGCCTCCGGAAGCTCCCGGCAGAGGCACAAACGCACTCACCATAGATACATACGCCTGCGCGGCCACCATAATATTCAGCGGCTGTTCATAGAATCCGAAGCTGCGGTAAATAAAATAGGGGATGGTGCAGGTGCACGCAATTTGAATAAGTGTAAAAAAGCAGGCTCCAGCGTAAAGTCCAGGCGATCTTCCCAGCAGCGCCGAACTGCCGTGAAAGACAGAAAGCTCTGCACGGATTTTACGGTAGCGTTCAGCAGGATGCCTGCATAAATGAAGTCTTGAGAAAATTCCGATAGCGCCGCGCAGAATTTTGTCGGTTAGGCGTTGGCTGATACAAAAGAGCAGAACAAGAAAGATAAAAGTGCTATTACAAAGAAGGCCGAACACTGTTAAGATGGAGAATCCACTAACATTTGTTTGAAAATATGGCAGCATCCATGCTACCATAACGAAAGAATACAAAACCAAAACGATTTGGTAAACAAGTGTTTTGACAGCAATAATAGAACCTGCTGCGCCGGTATCCATCCCTAGCCGATGCATAGAATAAATCTGCATCGGCTGGCCTCCTGTCGAGAAGGGGGTAAGGGCGCTGTACAGCACCCCAACCATCCCGACACAAAACGAGTACCGAAATTTCCACTGTGGATAAACAGCGGCGCACAGCAGGTTGAGTACAAAGCCCTCTAATACCCATGCCGCCGCAGCGGCAGCCACAGCGAAAATGAGCCAAGGGTATTGAATCGATTGGGAAATTTTCTGTAAAGATTCAAGGCTGTTTGACGTAAGAAGGAAAAAAAGCAGAACGCCTGCCGAAACGACAAGCGTTATCATACCGAAAAGATTCTTTCGGACGGCTTTCAAGAAAGTTCCCATGGGTTGGTTCACCTTTTTTTGTGGGGAAACAAAAATCCTTTCAGCTGTTTTTCATAACGGCGCTTTCGACCACGTCCGCTACATGCTCGCAGGCATCAGCGCACTTCTCTAGATACGTATAGATTTCCCGCCAAGCGATGATTTCAATCGGATCGCGGCATGCGCCGTGGAGCTGGTACATACAGGAAATATACCGTTTATCGGCTTCCTCTTCAAGCGTATTGATACGGATAATGTGATCACGCAGAAGCTTTGAGTGCTTAAAATCGGCAAACTCATCCATCAGAGCCTTCACTTCGCCGCAGCATTTGATTACGGTTTCTGTAAGTTCTAAAGCGTCAGGACGGATAGTCTGAACGTGGTTATAATAGATTCGGATGAGCACATCCTCAATTTTATCGGTAATTTCGTCAATATTCTGACTGATTTGAATAATATCCTCACGTTCGATAGGAGTAATGAAAGCTTTCACAAGAGAATTGAGAAGTTCATGCTTGAGCGTATCGGCAGAATGTTCAAGCGCATGCATCGCGTCCATCTGTTCTGGCAGTGACTCGGGGCGATAATTACGCATCACATCCAGCAGCAGCTGTGCCGCTTGAGAAGCGTAATCTACACAGGAGACAAAATTCTCGAAATAATAAGAGTCTTGTTTTTTTGACATCTTGTATCCTCCGTTCTGTGCAAGCAATTAAAAGATTGCAAGAAAAAGCTTGGCCATCAAGAAACTAATAAGTCCGCATCCGGGAAAGGTAAAGATCCACGTAAAGACCATTTCTTTAACAACACCAAAGTTAATAGCAGACAAACGACGCACTGCGCCTACACCCATAATAGCACTGGTTTTAGTATGGGTGGTAGATACCGGGATTCCGAAAAGACTGGAGTATAACAGGCAGAAAGCAGCTGCAAGGTCTGCAGAAAAACCTTGATATTTTTCCAATTTTACCATGTCCATACCGACGGATTTAATAATCTTCTCACCGCCGACGCTTGTGCCGCTGGCCATAACGATGCTGCACAATATCATCAGCCAAACGGGAATAACGGCGCCGCTGACATTATCTTGTCCGTTTGAAAACGCAATTCCCAAAAACAGTACGCCGATAAATTTCTGGCCATCCTGCGCGCCGTGCATAAAGCTCATAGCAGCAGCGCCGACAATCTGCGCGCCCCGAAAGAAGACATTTGTATTCCGGCGATCGATATTGCGGCATATAATGCTGACGACTTTGCACAGCACCCAGCCAGTTGCAAATCCAAGCACAATGCTTAAAACGAGACCATAAAGAACCTTTGCCCATTCACTCATATTGATACCGCCGATACCATTTTGAATGGCAATAGCAGCTCCAGAAAGGCCGGCGATAAGGCTATGGCTCTCACTTGTAGGAATACCGAACCATGAGGCGGCTACACTATATACAACAATAGAAAATAACGCCGCACACAAAGCAATTAAGGCTTCCCTTGTATTTCCGCCAAAGTCAACCATGTTGCTGATAGTAGAAGCCACGGAGCTATTGATTTGTGTCATAATGAACACACCGAGGAAATTAAAAACGGCACTCATCCAAATAGCTGAACGAACCCTCATACATCGTGTAGTAATACAGGTAGCGATAGCGTTTGGAGCGTCAGTCCAGCCGTTAACAAAAATCACACCCAGTGTCAATAGCACCGTGATGAGAAGGACGGGGCTTGAGGTGACGCTTTGCAGAAAAGAGACAAACGAGATTTCCATAGGACGACCCCTCCGCATACTGATTTTTAAAATCAGGGCCAGACCTCAAGGCTAGAAGTCCTGCCCCCCTTTACAAAATGAAAAGAAACTATGAAGAAAAAGTATCGAATTTGTAAAGTCTAAGATGGCAGTAAAACGAATTTCGACTCACCAAACTAGACCTAACTAAATATTTTAGCCACATTCAGTATAAAGTAAAAGCGTGAAACAAGTCAATAGAAAGGTAACACTTTTGGCAAAATACCCATTTAATTCCATACATTACCTCCAAGAACAGCAAAAAAGACAAAATTCGTTTCTGTTAAGGAAGCAATACAAGAATTTTTCGAAAAATTCACAAAAAAAACATAGACAAGACAAGCCGTTATGATCTACAATAATACTGTACTTTTTGCCAAGCGAGGTGACGTTGCCGAATGATCGTGCAATATTTACCCTGTCGGAAGAATAGAAGTTCCGGATTGGGTGCTGGGCAAATGAATAAAGATATCGCCGGTTTGTAAGGTATCCATACGTTTTTCCGTATGGATGCGCTTGAAACCGGCCTTTTTTATTTCAGGAAGGAGAGTACATACTATGATTCCATGTCGTGCAAGCTGTCCGCATTTTTGTGAAGGTTGTCATAAGACTTGTGCCCAGTGGAAGAAATTCCAACAACAGCAGCTGATACAGCGCCGTAGAAAAAAAGCGTATCTGGAGTACCATAAAGAAGTCTGCAACACCATTATCCGACAGTGCTACCGTCTGCAGCCTTATTCCGTTTACCGATAAGTGAATAAAATATATAAAAGTGTTAAGGCCCTGCGGTAAATTACTGCAGGGCCTTAAAAAGGGTATAGAACTACGTAATTTTTTTAAGTTTATTACATATGGGATTATTTTATATTTATATATCTAAATGTATTACGAAATTCTCGCGATAATAAACTATTTTTAATAAAGAAAGCAATATCGTATTATAAAATTTTAATGCTTACTTTCTAACAAATGGTATTTTAGGGAGATATTATGTTTTAAAAAGTCTTTTAACCAACCAATTTATTATACAAATAATTCGCAATTTTTTCGGTCCGAACATACCTTTTTCAGTGCTAGACCCACGGCAGATAGAACCGCAGAATTTACTTTGCGTGCAGAATGCGGACATACACAAATGCAGCGCATACAAGAGATGCAGACGTTTTCATCCACCTTTTGAGGATTATGAATGTCGATCGCTTGAACGGGACATTCTTTTGCACACGCACCGCATTTGACGCACTGTTTGGTAGGCTTAGGAACCAATCCGGCTCCGCCGGCTTTTTTATAAGGACGATTGCCCGGGATAGCTGGTTGAGCGGTATCTCCCTTAGAAATTTTTTCCCGAATCTGTTTGCCAAACGCCAAAAGCTGCTCAGAATCCTGAGCATCCGGTCTGCCCGCAGCAAATTGATGAACGATAGAATGCTCCGCAATGGCGGCAACTGCTGCAATCACTCGAAAGCCGGCCTGTTTCGCAACATCCTCCAGCTCAGCGAGTGTATCTTCATAGGCGCGATTTCCATACACACAGACTAAAACGGCACAAGCACCATTGCCATGTGTTGCAAGTAATCTCTTGGCAGCAATGGCGGGAACCCGGCCTCCATACGATGGCACGGCAATCACAGCAATATCTTCTTGCGTCAGTACAGTGTTGTGAAAATCGGTTTTGCTGTCTGTCAAATTGACGGGGGAGATCGCATCCCCTAACGCGCCTGCCAGAATCGTTGCTACCTTTTTGGTTCCACCTGTTGGGCTGAAATAAATTTCGTAAATTTTCATGCACAATTCCTCCTTGTATATTCTGATGAGCCGCCACGTCAAAATGTCCTTTGGAGAAGGTTCATAGCGTGCTGCCATCTTTTTAAAATTTCAGGTTTATAATTTAATAATGACTTTACCATTGACAGCTCCCTTAGCGACAAGCCGTAGCGCGTCATTGGCCTGAGAAAGAGAAAACACATGGGAATCAATAGCAGGTATAATATGGTTTCTCTCCACTATCTTGGTGATTTTTTGCAGCTGTGCGCCGTCAGAATGGACAAACAGAAAACGGTATTCTTTCCCTTGTTTTCTGGCAGCTGCATCATATCCTAATGTAACAGGCATAGAATAGTTTTCAATCAGCTTTATGCTTGCCGTAAGAATCAGCAGATCCAAGGGGTTGACCGCTGCGGCTTTCACTTTTATGAGTACTTCGAAATCTGAAATCTCAGGTTCAGGAATGTCACATAGTATCGTATTTATATTTTTGGAATACTTTTTTTATTGTAACTGCTTTCATACAAAACCTCTTTCTTGTTTTATAAATTTTAAATAGCCAATTCTCTTGAATTTTTCAAAAAAATCGATAAAATATAAGATGTAAATTAAATTGTTACATCTATTGGTGAGTATTGTACCACCCACAAGATGTAATGTCAATAGTTACATCTATTTTGCATAAATAAAATTATTATTTTTGAAAGGATATAATATGCAGATAAGTATGAAGTGCTCGATTGCGGTACATTGTTTACTATTTATTCATGAGGCGGAGGGAAAGTTCAAAATAACCAGTAGTCTTCTGGCAGAAAGTACAGGGTGCAACCCTGTTATTATTCGAAATATACTCAGTTCGCTGAAAAAAGCGGGTTTAATTACAGTAGCACGCGGAACGGGAGGTGCAAAACTGTGCGCAGATCCATCGAAAATCACGCTTTACCAAATTTACAACGCTTTGGAACCGGATGGACTATCCACTTTAATTGGGATTCATCCCTGCGAGGAGCGAAAGTGCCCTGTGGCGCAAAATATTCGTCATGTATTAGAAAATCCATATAATAAAATCAAAGACTCTATAAAGCAAACAATGGAAAGTGTTACTTTACAGTCTATGATTGACGATTTTGATACGCTTGTCACTTCGAAAAACGCTTAAAACGGTGTGGGTAGTTCTCTATTAAATCGGCAGACCATGCCATTTTGTTAATTTCAATTTAGTAATGTCCCATGTTTAGCGGATGAATTTTGCGAATGAAACGCCGGCTGCAAAATTCATCCGTTTTTTCATTCAAAGAAGGAAAAGATGCAGCAATATGGCCGTTGTTTTTTCCAAAGAAAAACCTGTTGCACAGTGTTTGAATTCTACACCGTACAGCAGGTTTGCATAGAGTTTGGAATGTGTTTAGGGATTATGGATAAACTTGTTTAGGGCTGTATTTTTTGAATTAGATTTACCATTTCGATGGCGCTCACCGCGCAGTCATACCCTTTATTTCCCGCTTTTGTACCAGCGCGTTCAATGGCTTGCTCTATATTTTCCGTTGTAAGAACGCCAAATAAGACAGGAACGCCGCTTTCCAAAGACACGGAAGCAATTCCTTTGGAAACCTCATTGCATACATAATCATAGTGGCTGGTGGAACCGCGAATAACGGCCCCAAGACAAATTACAGCATCATATTTTCCGCTTTTAGCCATTTTAGACGCAATTAGAGGAATTTCAAACGCGCCGGGAACCCAAGCCACATGGATATCGTCTTCTTTGACCTCATGCCGAAGCAGTCCGTCTATGGCGCCGCTTAATAGCTTGGAGGTAATAAATTCGTTAAATCTTGACGCCACAATCGCTACTTTCATTTCTTTTGCTACGAGATTTCCTTCAAAAACTTTCATCATACTTTTCCTTTCTTTCTGTTAATAATTAAGAATATGTCCCATACGCTGCTGTTTTGTTTTTAAATAAAACAAATCGTCTGCAGTAGCATCCATCTGGATTGGTACACGCTCGGAAATTTCTAGACCAAATTCTGCAAGCTGATAAATTTTATCGGGATTATTCGTTAAAAGACGCATACTTTTAACGCCCAAATCGCGCAAAATTTGCGCTCCAATATAATATTCACGTTCGTCACCAGCAAATCCAAGCGCAAGATTGGCCTCCAGCGTATCCATTCCTTGCTCCTGTAATTCGTATGCCCGCAGTTTATTGATAAGCCCGATACCGCGCCCCTCCTGCCGCATATAAAGCAAAATACCGCGCCCTTCCCGTTCAATCTGCGTAAGAGCAGCGGCAAGCTGCTGTCCGCAGTCACAGCGCAGAGAGCCAAATGTATCGCCTGTGAGACATTCAGAATGAACGCGGCAGAGAACATTTTCGCCTTCTCCGATATCTCCCTTTACAAGCGCAACGTGGTGTTCTCCGTTAAGCCTGTTTACATATCCGCAGGCAATAAAGTTTCCGTATTTTGTAGGCATTTTGACAGTAGCCACCCTGTCAACAAGTTTTTCATGGCATTTACGGTAATTTTGTAAGTCCTTAATAGTAATAAACTTTATGTTAAATTGCTTTGCCAGCTTCCAAAGCTCCGGCGTGCGCATCATCGTTCCATCAGCACGCATAATTTCACAGCACAGTCCACACGGTTTCAGCCCAGCTAAACGGCATAAATCCACAGTAGCTTCCGTGTGTCCGTTTCGCTCCAGCACGCCGTTTTTCTTTGCAAGCAGTGGAAACATATGTCCCGGTCTGCGAAAATCTTCCGGCTTTGCGCCATCTTCTGTACAGGCAAGCGCGGTGACAGAGCGTTCTGCGGCAGAAATTCCCGTAGAGGTGGATACATGATCGATTGATACAGTAAAAGCGGTTTCGTGATTATCCGTATTTTTTTCAACCATCTGTGGTATCCTTAATTTTTCTATATACTCCTGCGCCATCGGCATACATATCAATCCTTTTCCGTACGTTGCCATAAAATTGATATTTTCTGTCGTTGTAAACTGGGCGGCGCAAATAAAATCGCCCTCATTTTCGCGTTCGGGGTCATCTGTCACAAGGATAATTTTTCCCTTTTTCAAATCTTCCAGCGCTTCTTCGATCGTGTGAAATACTTCCATATTTATCCTCCTAAAATCCGCAATTTGTTAAAAATTCCATCGAAAGATTGCTTTTGGGGGGCTGCTGTATAGTAGGTAATACAAATTTTTCCACATACTTTCCAACTATATCGGTTTCCAAGTTAACAAAATCGCCCACTTGTTTTTCTCGCAAAACCGTCTGCGTTACGGTATGAGGGATGGCGGAAATAGAAAAAGTTTCGTTTGTTATTTTGGCTACCGTCAGGCTGATACCGTCTACTGCAATGGAACCTTTTTCTACAATATAGCGCATCACAGGCGGCTTTGCCTGTATAGTAAACCAAATCGCGGTATCATCTTTCTGTATTTGAATAATTTTCCCCGTGCCATCTATGTGTCCTGCTACAATATGTCCGCCAAACCGTCCATTTGCCGGCATAGCTCTCTCTAAATTTACATGATTCCCACTCGAAATCCCTGCAAGAGTAGAGCGATTTAAGGTCTCGTGCATAACGTCTGCAACAAATGCGCCGGCAAGCAGGCCCGTAACGGTCAAACAGACGCCATTAACAGCGATACTGTCGCCGATTTTGGTTTCGTCGAGCACACGTTCGGCACCGATTGTAATAAAAGCGGAATTTTTTCCCCGTTGTATTTGCTTAATTGTTCCGATTTCCTCCACGATTCCGGTAAACATTTTGTGCTACCTCGCTTTCTATTAGAAAATCTTCCCCCAAGGGAATAATTGTGCTGTTTTTTAGAGAATAAGCGTCAGACGGTGACGGAACTCCCACCCCTTCTACCGGTGTTTTGGCTGTTTTTCCACCGAAAAGTTTGGGAGCAATATAAGTCTGTACCTTCTGAACAATGCCGCTTTGTAAAGCGGCCCAGTTCAGTGTTCCGCCGCCTTCCAACAATACACTATCAATCTGCTTCTGTCCCAATTTTTCCATAAGCTGCTGTAAATCCACATGACCGCTATTTTCTTCGCAGAACAAAATAGAACATCCTTTTTCTTTGTAGGCATGCCAGCGTTTTTCGTCTTGACAGCATGTTGCAAGAATCGTTGGGATTTCTTTTGCAGTACAAATAATCCGTGCTTGAAGCGGTGTGCGTAAATTCGTATCACAGATAACGCGGATTGGATTTTTTCCATTTTCCATTCGGCAAGTAAGCATGGGATCATCCGCTAACACAGTTCCTACTCCTACCATAATAGCCGTGTAGCGATGGCGCTGCTGAGCAACATAGTTTCGCGCTGTTTCTCCGGTAATCCACTTTGATGCGCCGGTGTAAGCAGCGATCTTTCCGTCCATTGTCATAGCATACTTCATGACGACAAAAGGGTGTTTTGTTAAAATGTAGTGAAAAAACACTTCGTTTAATCGATCACATTCTTCCTGTAAGATATGTTCGGTGACGGTTATTCCATGTTCCTGCAATATTTGAATGCCTTTTCCGTTTACAAGAGGGTTCGGGTCAGAAGATCCCGTCACAACCCGCTCAATTCCTGCCTCTATAATAGCATTGACACAGGGGGGTTGTTTTCCATAATGGCAGCATGGCTCCAAGGTCACATACATGGTAGCTCCCCTTGGATTTTGTGTACAGGCAGCCAGTGCATTTTTCTCTGCATGCGGCTGACCGTATTTTTCATGATACCCTTGACCGATTATTTGCCCGTTTTTTACAATGACAGCACCCACCATAGGGTTAGGAGAAGTCCAACCGCATCCTTTTTTGGCAAGCTGTAAAGCCATTTTCATATATTTGCTGTCATTCATTCTCTCATCTCCCAAAACAAAAATGCCTTGAACAAAATCGTTCAAGGCAGTACAGCAGCAGAAAAAAATTCCCCTGCGAAGGAAAGAAAACAATAAAAAAAACTCCGGAATGTAAAAACATACCAGAGCAGTATACAAGAGGCAGAAAAATAAAACATTTCCTGCATTTTGCAATCTTCTTCCATCCAGACTGTACTGTCGGCCTCGGAGTTTCACCGAGTCATACCTTGCGGCTCGTGGGCTATACCACCGGTAGGGAATTTCACCCTGCCCTGAAGATTTTATTCAATTTTTGGAATAATTATATCCTTCTATTTTATAATTGTCAAGATTTTTATTACGTATGCCTATGTATTGAATTTTCGAATTTTACTTTTCTGTGCATAGCTGCCTAGCAACTATAACTTGCAAAACGGCAATTTTCTGACCAGTTAAGATTTAGTGCGAAAGCTTGATAGTTATTTGTACCATTATAGCGAACAAGATATATAATCTCGCTTGATTATAAGAAATGATAACAGCTCTGGGCAAAAATAAGTCGTTTTGAAAAGTAAGCGGGCTTGCCGCCCATGATAGGCAGCAAGTCCGCTGACACATTAAAATAGGAACTTCATCTATTGATTCGTTTAGTAGGATTTGAGGACTGCAGTTAATACCGTTTGTACTTTTTTATTTTTGGCAAATATTTTGACCAAAAGAAGATTTACGCAAAGCTACTGACCTGTGATCATATTTTCGGCCAAGATACCGTATCCTCGAGTAGGATCGTTGATAAACACATGCGTTACTGCTCCGCAAAGCATTCCATCTTGTAAAATAGGACTGCCTGACATTCCCTGCACAATACCGCCGGTTGCGCTGAGCAGTTTTTCATCCGTAACGCGTATGACAAGATTTTTTGTCTGCACGTCACTGCGATAGCTTACTTTTTCGATCAAAATGTCGTAATATTGAGGGCCGGTATAATCAATGGTAGCTAAAATTTTGGCTGGTCCGGGATGGACTTCTTGTTTCATGGCAAGCTTTACAGGTTCCGTTGTAGTAGGACACGAATTAAGAACGCCATAAACACCAGATTCAGTATTAGACGTGAGAGCTCCCATAGCAATTTCACTGCTAAAATAACCCTGAAGCTCGCCGGCCTGCCCCTTTTCTCCGGGAATAACTCCGCTGATGATAACGGGGACGATTTCCCCGCTGCCCAAAGGCATCAGCTCTGCAGTATCTACATCGCAAATGCCGTGACCCAATCCAGCAAATTCTCCCGTTTCAGGATCATAAAATGTGACGGTACCAATTCCGGCGGTACTATCACGAACCCAAACGCCTCCTTTATAGCAGTCATAAGCGTCTGATTTAACGGGAGTAAGCGATGTTTGAAACGTTTCTCCTTTGCGGATAATTTCAAGCGATACAGCTTCGCCTTCGCTCTGTTCGATAATTTGCGATAGATTGTCGTTTCCGTTAAGTTGACATCCATTCGCTTTTGTGATAATATCGCCAATCCGAATCCCAGCCTGCGCCGCAGGATTGATAGAATGACCACCAGACTGAATATCAGAAATTCCAACGACCATAACACCATTTGTAAACATTTTAATTCCAAAAGGCGTACCGCATGGAACAAGTGTCTTTTCTTCGGTAGTTGTAATACTGACAGATTTGACTGGGATACAATCAAACAGCATCACCAGAGCCTGCGAGCTTTGTTCTGGCGTAGCAAAAACTTCGCGAACAGTACTTCCTGTTTGTGCACAAGTCGTGACAGAGATTCCCGGTGTTTGCGGTTCTAGTTTTTTTCCGTCTGTTACATAGAAGGAATCGGGTATTTGGTACCACGCGTTTCCTACAAGAACGCCTAAGACAAGCGCAGACGCTGTGAAAACGGCAGCCGTACCCCGAAAAAATTTCCTGAAGAAATGCAATGGATTCACCTTCCTTGAGATCTTTGGACCAATGTACAGAGATCTCATGTTTACTTTTCCACAGGAATTTAGATTTATGTTTAACGCATTAAAAATATATTTTGCCAAACAGTGAAAATATTTGCTGGCAAAATAACAATCGGTATAAAAAAGAAGAAAAAATCATAAAATCGTATGATTAAATACAGCAAAAATAAAAATAGAAAAATTTTACTACTAGATAATTTTGACGAAACTTGTCACAAGCACGGATGTGTGGTATAATAATTATTACTAGAAAAACATTGTGTTGCGACTAAAAGTGGATAGATTGTATTTGCAAAGCGTGTGTAAAAAGGTTAGGGGAATTTTTTTCCGAAAGCTGCAGACAAACGTGCAAAACAATCTATGAAAGCTGTTAGTGCTGTTTATGATTTCAGAAAAGGAGAGGAAAAAATGGAGTATTTACCATACCTATGGCTTGCGTTGATTGTTCTAGCGATTGTAGTAGAAGGAGTAACCGCTCAGCTTGTATCGATTTGGTTTGCAGTAGGGGGACTTGTGACTCTAATCGTCAGCTTGTTTCAAGTGCCCTTTTCTGTGCAGCTGACATTGTACGTAATTTTTACAGCGGTGGCGTTGGTAGTTAGCCGTCCATTGGTAAAGCGGCTGCATGTAAAAAGAGTGGATACCAATGCAGGGCGTTGTATTGGTCAAATAGGGGTTGTTACGGCTGACATTAACAATACGCTTGCCAAGGGGCAAGTACAGGTTCTGGGGAATGTATGGAGTGCCAGAAGCGCAGACGGTTCGATAATCCCGGCTGGAAATAATGTAAAAATTCGAGAGATTCAGGGTGTAAAGCTGATTGTTGAGAGAGCCGTGGGCTGAGGCTTTCTTACAAAAGATATAAGAGGAGTAAAGCAGGAGGTGCGTTTATGCCATTTGTTTTGTTAATATTAATTATATTGGTGATTGTTGTTGTAATAGCAAATATTAAGATTGTGCCGCAGGCACACTCTTACGTTATCGAGCGGCTAGGTACATACAGTGCTTCGTGGGCGACGGGGCTGCATGTCAAGATACCTTTTATAGATAAGATTTCCAAAAAGGTATCTCTGAAGGAGCAAGTGATCGATTTCCCGCCGCAGCCAGTCATCACCAAAGATAACGTTACCATGCAGATTGATACGGTTGTCTATTTCCAAATTACCGATCCAAAGCTGTATGCCTATGGCGTAGAACGTCCCATTTCAGCTATAGAGAATCTTACGGCTACAACTCTAAGAAATATTATCGGCGAAATGGAGCTGGATCATACCTTAACATCCCGCGATATTATCAATACAAAGATCCGTGCCATCCTTGATGAGGCGACGGATGCGTGGGGAATCAAAGTCAATCGTGTAGAACTCAAAAACATCATGCCGCCTCCCGAGATCCAAAATGCTATGGAGAAGCAAATGAAAGCGGTACGCGAAAAACGTGCTGCCGTTACAGAAGCAGAAGGACAGAAGGAGAGTACTATTCTTGTAGCGGAAGGTGAGAAGGAATCTGCTATTCTGCGGGCCGATGCTGCAAAGCAGTCGAAAATTTTGGAAGCGCAGGGCGAAGCGGAGGCGATTATTGCGGTGCAAAAGGCTTTGGCCGAGGGTATTCGGATGCTTAACGAATCGAACCCCAACGAGGCTGTCATTGCGCTCAAGAGCTTAGAAGCTTTTGAAAAGGCTGCCGATGGTCGTGCTACCAAGATCATTGTGCCGTCAAATATTCAATCTTTGGCAGGTCTTGCCACATCGCTTAAAGAACTTGTCGCAAACGATCCCAAATAAATTTTATACAAAAAATAAAATTCCCGCAGAAAGCCAGCCCCTTTCGGTGGTGCGCAACAGTGATTTTTAGGATACGGCATAGTCGATTCGTCGGCTATGCCGTTTTCCTATCCTGCTGATCGGGATATGTTTTGTATTCTCCGTCAATGGTGTACTCGATCTTGACCTCGATACCTTTGCCTTTCTTGCCCGGCATAGTGTCCATGATCACGATGCGCTTGATAAATGTACGAAGGACTTCTGCGTCCAGATGGTCGAGGTTGATGTACCGCTTAACATGCTGCATGAAGGTTTTGAGGTTGACCACCTGCTCCTGATCCTTCGCGAAGAATGCATCCAGTTCTGCGATGCGGGCGATGAGTTGTTTCTGCTCAGCTTCGTAGGTTTCGGACAGCTTTGCGAATCGCTCATCGCTGATCTTGCTGCTGATGTTATCCTCGTAAAGCCGCTGCATAATCTGATCCAGCTTTGCAGCTCTGGCCTTGCTCTGATCGTACTCTTTCTTTTTGTCCCGCAGCTCAGTGCTGCGGGCTTTTTGCGATCGCTGCATGACCATCTCAGTGAATTCTGCTTCACGCTCACTGGCGAAGCGGATGATACTCTGGAGCTGCGCCAGCACGATCTGTTCAATGACTTCTGTTTTGATCTGGTTCGAGGTGCAGCCGCCGCGCTGCTTTCGGTATGTGGCGCAGGTGAAGTATTCTTGGCTGTGATCCCAGCCTTTGCATCGCACATGGTACATCTTGTTTCCGCAGTCGCCGCAGAAGACGAGCCCGGACAACATATGCATCTCTCCCATGCGGGTGGGTCTGCGCTTGCCTTCACGGATGCGCTGGACGATAGCGAAGGTTTCTTCGTCGATGATCGCTTCATGAGTATTCTCGAAGATTTGCCATTCCGACGGGTCGTTTTTGAGCTGCTTCTTCTGCTTGTAGGATTTGCGCTTTGTCTTGAAGTTCACAGTGTGTCCGAGATACTCCTGTCTGGATAGCATCCGCGCCACCGTTGATGTACGCCAGAAGTACGGATCGTCGTACTCCTGCTTTGCGGGTACTGTTATGCCATTGCGCTTACCATGCGCCACAGGATTTTCAATCTGCCGCTTGGTGAGTTCCTTTGCAATCTGCGTGGGGCCGAGACCATTGATACAGAGTTTGAAGATGAGACGTACTGTCTCCGCTGCTTCGGCATCTATAATCCAGTGCAGTTTGTCTGCGGGATCCTTGATGTATCCGTATGATGGATTGGTGCAGAGCGGTTTTCCT
>CALWIX010000100.1 GCA_944380825.1 uncultured Clostridia bacterium
TGACGCAAGAAGTAAACGAAACTAAAGCGAGTCTCGTCGTGGCGCAACTTCTGTATGTGGAGGGGGAGGATATGGATAAAGACATCAGCCTCTACATCAACAGTCCGGGCGGATCGGTTACAGCCGGCATGGCCATCTTTGACACCATGAATTATATTAAGTGCGATGTTTCCACCATCTGCATGGGCATGGCGGCAAGCATGGGGGCGTTTTTGCTGGCGGCTGGAGCCAAGGGCAAACGTTTTGCGCTTCCCAACAGCGACATTATGATCCATCAGCCCAGCGGCGGTGCTCAAGGCCAAGCCACGGATATTCGAATTCATGCCGATCACATTATTGCGACGAAGAAAAAACTCAACCAAATTCTTTCCGAGCGAACTGGACAGCCGTTGGAGATCATCGAAAGAGATACCGAGCGCGATAACTTCATGACGGCGCAGCAAGCCCTAGAATATGGCCTGATTGATAAGGTCATCACGCATCGATAATTTTTGAATGGGTGGAATAGAATGCCAAATAATGACGAAACCAAAGACAGGGATATTTACTGTTCGTTTTGTGGAAAGCCACAGGAGCTGGCGAACCGTCTAATTGCGGGGCCGGGCGTTTATATCTGTGACGAGTGTATTGAGCAATGTGTCGCGATTCTTGAAAAAGAAAATAGTGACGCTGGACGTCAAAAGTCGTACAATCCTTCGACGCCTATGTATCTTCCGAAACCGGAAGAGATTAAAAACCGGCTCGACGAGTATGTCATCGGACAGGAAAATGCAAAGATTGCCCTTTCTGTCGCGGTATATAACCATTATAAACGGATTTACTATGGCCAAGATGTCGGTGATGTAGAGTTATCTAAAAGCAATGTGCTGCTTCTTGGTCCTACAGGCGTTGGTAAAACGTATTTGGCGCAGACGCTGGCGAAAATGCTCGATGTACCATTTGCCATTGCAGACGCAACGACACTTACCGAAGCAGGATATGTGGGTGAAGATGTAGAGAATATTTTGCTGCGCTTGATTCAGGCGGCTGATTTTGACGTAGAACGCGCTGAGCGAGGAATTATCTATATCGATGAAATCGATAAAATTGCCAGAAAGTCAGAAAATCCGTCTATCACACGTGATGTCAGCGGAGAGGGAGTCCAGCAAGCCCTGTTAAAGATTTTAGAAGGATCTATCTGTAACGTTCCTCCTCAGGGGGGACGCAAACATCCGCAGCAAGAGTTTATTCAGGTGGATACCACCAACATCCTCTTTATTTGCGGCGGTGCATTCGATGGACTTGATAAAATTCTTGAAAAGCGCATCGGATCTTCGGCGCTTGGTTTTGGAGCGGAACTGCATTCACGCAGTGAATTAGAATCCACGAAATGGATGTCGCAGGTTGTGCCGCACGATCTGGTAAAATACGGCCTGATTCCGGAATTGGTCGGACGCCTGCCTGTGATTGCCGCACTTGACGGCCTTGATGAGGGAGCGCTCATTCGCATCTTATCGGAGCCGCGTAATTCGCTGCTCAACCAATATAAGAAGCTGTTCCAGCTTGATAAGGTAGAGTTGGAATTTACACCGGAGGCGCTTACAGCTATCGCTCAAAAGACGATGGAACGCCATACAGGTGCGCGTGGGTTGCGGGCAATCATGGAAGAAACGCTGACGAATCTGATGTATGAAGTACCCAGCGATTATACCATCGAGAAGGTCATTATTACAGAGGATGTCGTTAAGAAGGGTGCACCGCCTGAGCTTGTGCACAATCCAGAAAGAAGACCGGTAAAAATAAAAATGACGGTTCCCGGTACGCAGAAAAAGCGAGGCCGCAAGAATACGGCATCTTAACAAGTGAAGAAAAGGCTGTTGTGCGGCAGAGGAGCGGCGCTCCCCAGTCCTCGGCAGCCTTTTTGTGTTTTATATCAATCAGGAGTGGAAAATGAATACAAATACAGGGAATTTGACAGAATCGCAAGCAACTCGAAAGCTGCCTGTGCTTGCGCTTCGCGGGCTGGTAATTTTCCCCGGCATGCTTCTCCAGTTTGACGTTGGCCGCAAGCGTTCTATCCGTGCTCTGAATTTGGCGATGGAAGGCGATCAAACGATCCTGCTGGCTGCTCAGAAAGATCTTTCTGAAAACGAGCCGGGCGGAAACCAAATTTACCGCATGGGTGTTGTTGCAAAAATCAAACAGGTCATCACCCATAGCGGCGAGGGAATCCGGCTGTTTGCAGAGGGAGAATGCCGGGCCCATATTGTGGAAGTGGTGCAGGAGGAGCCTTGCCTGTTGGCCAAAGTGGTAGAGATCGAGGAACAAAAAGCCTCTTCTACCCCTCGCAACGAGGCGCTGATTCGACGCACACAGTCGCTCTTTGAAGAATATATTCAAAATTATCGCAAGGTTCCGCCGGATATTATTCTTAATGTGCTTCAAAAGAAAGAATGCGGAGAATTGGCCGACTATATGGCGGCTAATGTGATGCTTGACTTTGACTTGAAACAGCAGATTTTGGAAGAGCTCAACCCGGTAAAACGGCTCGAAAAATTCGATAAAATTTTGGAAAACGAAATTCGTGTGTTGCAAATCGAAAATGAGCTCAATGAAAAGACACGAGAACAGATCGACCAAAATCAGCGTGAATATTTCTTGCGTGAGCAGATGAAAGCCATTTCCAGCGAGCTGGGGGAAGGCGACGATCCGCGGCAAGAGGCCGACGGATTCCGTGAATCCATATTAGCGCTGGGACTTGGAGCGGAGCAGGAAGAAAAGCTGCTGCGTGAGTGCGATAGATTGGCGCGCATGCCCTATTCCTCACAAGAGGGGAGCGTGATCCGTACCTATCTGGAGACATGTCTCTCATTGCCATGGAAAACAGCAAGCCGTGAAAAGATCGATCTTGATAAAGCGCAGCGTACACTTGACCGCGACCACTATGGGCTTCAAAAGGTCAAGGAACGCATCCTAGAAACGCTGGCGGTGCGCAAGCTTGCACCGGAGAACAGCGGACAGATCCTTTGCTTAGTGGGGCCTCCGGGTGTGGGAAAGACGTCGATCGCTCGTTCCATTGCTGCGGCGATCGGTCGAAAATATGTGCGTGTGTCGCTGGGAGGCGTGCGGGATGAGTCTGACATTATGGGGCACCGCCGTACCTATGTTGGTTCCATGCCGGGACGCATCATTCAAGCGATGCGTCAAGCAGGAGTAAACAACCCGCTGATCCTTTTAGATGAGATTGATAAGCTGGGACACGATTTCCGCGGTGATCCGGCTTCCTCGTTGCTGGAGGTGCTCGATGCAGAGCAGAACACTGCCTTCTATGATCATTATATCGATATGCCGTTTGATCTGAGCAAAGTGCTGTTTCTGACAACAGCGAACGATCCCTCCACCATACCAGGACCGCTTTATGATCGAATGGATGTCATTGAACTTCCAAGTTATACTCATGAAGAGAAATTTCAGATTGCTTCCCACCATCTTGTGCCCAAGCAGATTAAGAAAAACGGTCTGACGGCGCGTCAAATACGAATTACAAAAGAGGCGCTGCACGATTTGATCGACGGATATACCCGTGAAGCGGGCGTGCGCACCTTAGAGCGTACGATTGCGTCGCTATGTCGCAAAGCGGCAAAAGAGATTGTCAAGGATCCGAAGAAAAAGATTTCCGTTCGTTCAGAGGATCTGGAGCGTCTGCTCGGACCCCGTAAGTTTAAACCGGATGCTTTAGAAAAAACAGATGAAATTGGTTTGGTCAACGGCCTTGCGTGGACAAGTGTCGGGGGCGAGGTGATGCAGCTGGAAGCTGCCGTCATGGATGGAACCGGGAAAATTGAACTGACCGGAAGTTTGGGCGACGTAATGAAGGAATCGGCCCAAATCGCTGTCAGCTGCATTCGTCAGAGAGCAGCTTCTTTAGGAATTGCCCACGATTTCCACACAAAATGCGATATTCACGTCCATGCGCCGGAGGGTGCGGTTCCGAAAGATGGTCCGTCTGCAGGCGTTGCTATGGTAACTGTAATGGTATCGGCCCTCACAGGCACTCCCATACGCTGTGATGTAGCCATGACGGGCGAAATTACGCTGCGCGGCCGCGTACTGCCGATTGGTGGTCTGCGCGAAAAGACGATGGCTGCCTATCGGGCTGGAATCCGCCATGTGCTGATTCCCCAAGACAACGTGCCGGATCTTGCCGATGTAGATGCCGCTGTAAAGGAAGCTGTGGAATTTCATCCGATAAAACGTATCGATGAGGTGCTCAGTTTTGCGCTGGTACATACCGTAGCACAGCCTTCCACAGTAAAAGAAGAAAAAAATCAAAACGGGGCTGTAATCCCGTCGCCGGTCGGCCTTCCATCGGGAGCACCGCTTTCCTGTAGGAGGGTAAGGTGAGATGAATTATCAGCAAGCCGTATTTGAAATGGCAGCAGGAAAAGCGTCGCAGATTCCCGCCTCAGAGATTCCCGAGATAGTATTTTCCGGACGATCCAATGTGGGAAAATCCTCCATGATTAACCGCCTTCTGGGGCGTAAATCTCTTGCCCGTGTCAGCGCGTCTCCTGGAAAAACAGGGACGATCAATTTTTACCGCCTGCCGGAATGCCGCCTTGTGGATCTTCCCGGCTATGGCTACGCAAAGGTTTCTCAGTCGGAAAAACTGCGGTGGGCAGAGCTAGTGGAAGGATATTTCGCGGCGAAGCGTGATCTGCGTCTGGTGGTACAAATCGCCGATATGCGTCACGAACCGACGAAAGATGATTTTCATATGTTGGAGTTTCTCGCTTCGGGAGGCTATCCGTTTTTGTTGACGGCCACAAAAAGCGATAAGCTTAATAAAACAGAATACCAAAATCAGAAATCCCGCTATGAGGAGATTGCAGCCTCATATGGTGCACAGCTTCTAGTATTTTCTTCTGTAAAAGGGGAAGGCTGCGAAGAACTGCGGGAAAAAATAGAAAGACTAATTGAGGAGTAAACTCGTTATGATTGCAAATTGTCTGGGAAAGAATGAAAAAGGCCATCTTACCATCGGCGGATGTGATGTAAAGGATCTGGCACAACAGTATGGAACACCGCTGTATGTAATGGACGAAGGGAAAATTCGTGAAACGTGCCGGATGTATCGGGATTCGTTCCGAAAGTACTATGGAGGCCGCGGGATGCCCTTGTATGCCAGCAAGGCATTCAGCTGCAAAGAGATCTGCCGTATCGTAAATGAGGAAGAACTCGGTCTGGACGTTGTATCCGCAGGAGAACTTTACACAGCGCTTCAGGCGGGCTTTCCGGCGGAGAAGATCCATTTTCACGGCAACAACAAAACTCCCGCCGAGATATCTTACGCGCTCGACTGCAGCGTAGGTCATTTTGTTGTGGATAATCTTACGGAGCTGGAGCTTTTAGATCATCTGGCCGGCGAAAAGGGCTGCAAAGCGCGCGTTCTTCTACGCGTTAAGCCAGGAGTAGACGCGCATACTCATAAGTTTATTCGCACCGGCCAAATCGACTCGAAGTTTGGATTTGCTTTGGAAACAGGGGAAGCTCTCACCGCGGCAAAAGAAGCGGCAAAAGCCGAAAATCTGGAGTTTTGTGGTGTACACTGCCATATTGGATCGCAAATTTTTGATGTAGCTCCGTTTGTACTTGCAGCAGAAATTATGGTGGGCTTTATAGATCAGATCCGCAAGGAGACAGGCATTACGTTGGAAGAGCTCAATTTGGGCGGTGGTTTTGGGATTAAATACGTGCAAGAAGATACGCCTCCCCAGTATGATGCGTATATGCACGCCGTATCTGATGCCGTACACAGCAAGTGTAAAGAATACGGCCTGCCGGTTCCGTATATTTTTATTGAGCCCGGCCGTTCTATTGTCGGCGAAGCAGGGATCACGGTGTATCATGTTGGCAGCGTAAAAGAAATTCCCGGTGTACGTACTTATGTTTCCATCGATGGCGGTATGGGTGACAATCCGCGTTATGCTCTGTATCAATCGAGCTATACGGTTGTGGCAGCCGATAAAATGGACGAGCCATGCACAAAGGAAGTGACCGTTGCCGGCAAATGTTGTGAAAGCGGCGATCTAATTCAGGAAAACGTCATGTTACCCGAACTCAAGCCGGGAGATCTGCTGGCGGTTTTGTCCACGGGCGCATATAACTATTCGATGGCTTCCAACTATAATCGGATCCCACGGCCAGCCGTAGTTATGATTAAAGACGGCCAGCCCCGTGTGATCATTCGTAGGGAGTCTTTTGAAGATTTAGTAAAAAATGACGTATAAAAAGAGCATTTGCCTTTACTTTTTCACTTTTGTGTGCTAAAATTTTATTGTAGTAAAGGAAAAAGGACGGGTGAATATGAATTCTAAAATTAAAGACGACAGTGTAGATTTCCTGTTCCGTGCGGTATTGTCACTTAAAACGGTAGAGGAATGTTACAACTTTTTTGAAGATCTTTGCACCGTACCCGAAATAAAAGCCATGTCACAGCGTCTTTTGGTAGCGCATATGCTCAGCACAAAGTGCGTCTATAGCGACATCGTTGCTCACACCGGCGCGTCTACCGCGACAATTAGCCGAGTCAACCGTTCGCTTAACTATGGCTGTGACGGCTATGCGATGGTTTTTTCCCGTCTCGATCAGCAAGATGGCGAGAAGCCGGACGGAAAAGGAAAGGATTCCGAAAAATGAGTTATACGACGTTTGCGTTTTATTACGATACGCTGACGCACAATGTAGATTATCGGGCGCGGGCAGAGTATGTGTACCATCTGTTGGAGCGTCTAAATCATGAGCCGGGAATCACGCTGGATTTAGCCTGCGGCACCGGCAGCCTGACGCTGGAGTTGGCGCGCCGCGGATGTGATGTATACGGTGTGGACAGCTCGTTGGAGATGCTTTCCATCGCCAAACAGAAGGCAGAGAAAGCAGGGCTGGATGTATTGTTCCTCTGTCAAAAAATGCAGAGTATCGATCTGTATGGAACGGTCGATACGGTCCTGTGTTCTCTTGACAGCATCAACCATCTCACGCTGGAGCGGGATGTCCAGCAGACTTTTCGGCGTGTTTCGTTGTTTCTTTCACCCGGCGGGTATTTCATTTTTGATTTGAACACACCATATAAGCATAAAGAGATTCTCGGCAATAATGTATTTGTCTATGATACAGACGAAGTGTTTTGTGTATGGCAGAATCATTTCGAGCCCCAAACGCTCCGCACGCATATCGTGCTTGACTTTTTTGAACGGGATGGAATGATCTACCACCGATCTACCGAGCAGTTTTACGAACGTGCTTATTCCATGGAACAGATTCAGGACTGGCTTGCGGAAGCGGGGATGGAGATGACGGCCGTTTACGGCGATCAAAGTTTCGATCCTCCTTCCCAGACAGAGGAACGCGTGATTGTAGTGGCACGAAAAAAATAAAATCGCCCGGATAGAGAAAAGCCCGTGTACACCGTCCCCACGGAAAAGGGGAACGGGGCAGGCGGGCTTTTGCCATCCACAGGGCGGGAAAAGGACGAAAATATGGATAGAATCATTCGGTGTATTACAAGCGATGGCAGCCTAATGGCGGCAGCGATCGATTCTTCTACGATTGTAGATACGGCACAGAGAATCCATGGCACCTCGGCAGTCGGTACAGCAGCGTTAGGACGGCTGCTGACGGCCGCGTCGGTAATGGGTGCGATGCTGAAGGTAAACGGCGCCACAGTGACGCTGCGTATCAACGGCGGCGGCCCCCTTGGAACGGTGACAGCCATTGCTGACAGCCGCGGCTATTGCCGGGGCTATGTAGAGCATCCACAGGTGGAGCTTCCTCTCAAACCTAATGGAAAATTAGATGTAAGCGGCGCTGTAGGCACAGACGGCCGCCTCGTTGTTATTCGCGATATGGGGAGCGGCGAGCCATATACCGGCCAAATAGAGATTGTCTCTGGAGAAATCGCGGAAGATATCACAAGTTATTATGCTATCAGTGAACAGATCCCTACCGTATGCGCGCTGGGGGTACTCGTAGATAAAGAGGATCATCGCGTTTTGCTAGCGGGAGGGTTGCTGCTCCAAGTGCTTCCGGGAGCGGATGATGCCGCCATTTCACGGTTAGAGCAAAATGTGGAAAAGTTGGAGCCTGTTACAACTATGCTGGCAAAAGGAATGTCGATAGAAGAGATCTGCCGCACAGCACTTGCCGGATTTGAAATGGAAATTTTGGATGAATATAAAATAGGATATGCCTGTAACTGTAGCCGAGAACGTGTAGTCCGCGCCATTTCGGCTCTTCCCAAGAATGAGATACTCACTCTTGCCGATGAAAAAACTGGTTATGCAGAAGCAAAGTGCCAGTACTGCGGAAAGACATACCGATTCACTTCCGAAGAGCTTCAAGAAATTGCCGCTCAAGCTTCCCGCGATTAATCTAACAGATTTATTGACCTTTTGAAAGGGTAACGTTGTTTCTGATAAAGAATGAAAATGAGAAAATAGCATAGAAGCAGAAAAAGTATTTGTACAGCTTATCACTAAAATAAAAGGACTCCGTCTCTTAAATTCATGGCGCGTTGTTTATGCACCATGAATTTGTGAGAACAGAGTCCTTTTTGTTATGCCTGCTTTAAGGAACCAGTTGATCCATTTTGTTTACAAGAGAAGCATTGCGTGTGGCGGAAATATTGTTCAGGAATAGAACATCCTGTACGCCGTTTTGCACCACAAAATCAGGGATACTGCCGCTCCAGTAGCGATAATCGATCACATGAACTGTTTGATAATGGGCAACAAGGAAAGGAATAAAAGCATTTCCATAGGATTCCTTTATCACAAGACAAGAAGAGCCATCGCTTAAGTCACTGTTTTGAATTACCGTGTATGGATTATCCCCGCCGATAAAGGTGCTGTACTTTGAGGAAGCAGCCCAGTCGGAAACGTCGCTGATAATCGGCCAATCGTGCTGGGCGCCGTCCCGATCGGTAAATGTGAGGGAGGCGTCTGCGGGTGGGAGATAGGCGGTTACCGTATCGGGGTTTTGAGCTAGGGCAGGATTTTTGCCCGTATCCGAGTAGAACGCTCCAAGAAATCCGTCAAAGGTGCGAGTTTCAAAGTCGGAGAGTTCCAAAGCAGTCCGTCCGGTTGCTTCTATAAACGGCACATAAGCGTAATAGGCGCCTAAAGCGGTCCAATGGTGGTCGGTACGAAAATAGATGTATTCATCGCTGTGTGCACGCAATGCATCGTAAATAGGAACGGTGTGTACAGAGTCGGAGAAAGAACCGTAAAAATAAGCAATAGCGTCTTTTTGAGACGAAGTGTTAAGTCCAGAGCGGAAGCTTTCCGGCAACATAATATCCATGCTGGTGGGAACGATCATATTGTAGAGGGTAGCTTTTCCAGAAAGGCGTTCCGCTGCACGATTGATCATAGAAATATAGCTGTTCGCCGTATCCTGTGAGAAGTTGTAATATTCATAACCTGCGTCGCCGACAATCAG
This sequence comes from uncultured Clostridia bacterium, assembly GCA_944380825.1. GTDB lineage: Bacteria > Bacillota > Clostridia > Oscillospirales > Acutalibacteraceae > Gallacutalibacter. The sequence goes on from CALWIX010000100.1 coordinate 9,478, forward strand.
TACGGCTCCAAGGCTTTGTGTAACTTCGTTAGAGACGTCACGTTCTGGGGGCGGAGCTTCCGATTCTTCCGTTTCAGAGGAAGACGAAGAAGTTTCATTTGAAGAGGAGGAAGAAACAGGAGCCGAAGATTCCTGCGTGGAGGATGGAGCAGTGCTTTCCAATAGGGAATTTTCAGAATCGGAAGAATCCGTTTCTTCTTTCGGGGGAGCCATCGGAGCTGTTGGAATAGCATCCCCCTCCTCTAAATCTCCGCTTACTTCAACGGGATGGATACCATAAAGTTTTTTCACATAACTGTTGATGCTGATAAGTTCATCTCGAAAGGGAAATGTGTCAGAGAACCAGAGATCGATTTGACTAAAATAGTCGCCGCTCCAAAGAGACTGAAAAGAAAATTCAGGAAATTTTGTCAGTTCACGCTTTTCAAAGTCGGAATAGGAAGGACGCAGCGGCAGAAGAAGAGAAAGAAACGCTGCTGCAAATAAAACGAAATAGAATACTATGATCTTGGCGCCTATATACTTTCGTTTGACACGCGGAGCAGTCCGGCGGATTTTGTTTGCATATCTCATAGAAAAGACTTCCTTTTAAAACTGAAAATAGAGAAATGGATTGTAGCTGTTTCCAACGAGTGCAGCAGTGGAGAGAAGCAGCAGAATAGGAGGCAAAAGTACCTGCACGGTACTGTAGCCTATCGTTGAGCCCCGCAGAGAATCATGTTTTTCCCAAAGGGCGCCGAGTGCCTTAACCAGCGGTGTAGAAGCAATGACAGCGACAATCAAAAAGAAAACGTAGTTGAGGAAAATGATCTGTGATTCAAAGGAGACTGCCGCATTGCCATTGAGACAGAACATACCGCGCAGTACGGTAACCAAAAGCTCCGATTGGCGAAAGCGGAATAACACCCAGCCGAAGAAAACAACCACCAGAAGATAGAAATGCGAGAATACAGAAGGGAGACGCTCCAAAATTCGGCCCAAAAACAATTTTTCCGCCGCAATAAAGACGAAAAAGTAAAGACCCCATAGTACAAAATTCCAGCTTGCACCATGCCACAATCCCGTTAAAAACCATACAATCAGCAGGTTGAACACCATGCGTGGGCGGCTGCAGCGGCTTCCCCCCAGCGGAAAGTAAACATAGTCGCGGAAAAAGCTGCCCAGTGAAATGTGCCAGCGCCGCCAAAACTCACTGACAGATTTTGAAAGATAAGGATAGTTGAAATTCTCTTTATAATGGAACCCAATCATAAGTCCCATACCGATAGCCATATCAGAGTAAGCAGAAAAGTCAAGATAGATCTGCAGCATGAAAGCGAAAACGCCAAGCCACAGTGAAAGTGCCGGACGGCTTGAGAGAACAGCGATGTTCTGCGAGAGCATGGCCGCGTTAGAGGCGGCAGCGTCTGAGAGAATGAGACTGTCGGCTAAAGCGCCGCAGCTGTTAGCCAGCAGAGCCTTTTTAGCAAGGCCTGTGCACAATCGTGTGATTCCACGGCTTATCTCATAACGAGATGGATGCCGAGAAAGAATTTCGTTGCTGACATCCTGATAGCGTACAATCGGTCCAGCGATGCACTGATGAAACAGGCTGACATACGTCAGCAGCAGCCAGAATTTCCTCTGAGCAGGAACCTCGCCGCGGTAAACATCGACAACGTAGGAGATGAGCTGGAAAGTATAAAAAGAGATCCCGATTGGCAAAGCAATTTGCGGCACAGCGGAAGAAATTCCGAAAATATGAGAAAATGTGCCGAAAATAAATCCCGTATATTTAAAAACGCCCAAAAGCCCAAGGCTGATGCACAGTGAAACGATCAGCGCAGCCTTTGCCAGCGGCGTGCCGCGGCTCGCATCGATAATTCGAGAAAGGAACCAGTTAGCAAAAGCCATTCCAATCAGTAGGAAAACGTAAACCGGCTCCCCCCATGCATAGAAAAAGAGAGAGAACACCAGCATAACAGCGTTTTTGGATCGAATACTTCCAGCAAGAAAGTAGCATATAAGGTTTAGAGGCAAAAAAAGAAAGATAAAAAATAAATTAGAAAAGACCATGAAACATACCTGCATTTCCCGAGAATTTAACAATGATATCAGTTTATAATAAAAAGCTCAGAATTACAAGTTTTTTCAAAAAAGACGATAAAGAAACAAAAAATTTTTAAATTTTTAAAAAATTAAAGAAGTATATGGGAGCATAAAAGGGTTGGTTCCTAGCTGCTTCCACTTTTAAGATTAATGAATAGTATTTTCTTAATATTTGTTTTTTAGTTTTAAAAGATAGAATTGGTATAAAATTTTGAAAAGTATTGTATTTTACCATTTAGAAAAAGAAGAACGCTTCATTCTTATGCAAATTTTTTAAAGTTATGAGTTTTTGCAAAAGAAAACTAGCGCTATAATTTATATGGTAAAATTTAGAAGAAAAATCGCGTTGTTTTTTCCAAAAAAATTTTTTTATAAACAGAACAATTCAACACTCCTACAAAAACGAGAAAAAAGAATTGACTTTTTCCAATTTATTATGTATCATACTGGAAATCTGAGGAAATAATATGCCTGGTGTGCGGTTTTTTAAAACCTTTTCACACCCGGGGGCAATCTCTTGTAGGGAGATCCCTGTCAGCCCATATTCAGACAAGTGAGGTATG
>CALWIX010000101.1 GCA_944380825.1 uncultured Clostridia bacterium
GTGTACGATCAATTCCGAAACAGGTGCCATTGTTTCCGGGCCGGATGTGGTTTCTCGTGGGTTTGTGTATGTACGGGAATCGGAACAGCTCATTGACGAAGCGCGAAAGTTGGTGTATGATGTGCTGGAGAACTGTGCGAGCAGCAACATTCACGATTGGGGTACAATGAAAACAAACGTTAAAGATGAACTTTCGCGGCTGCTGTATGACCGCACACGGCGCAGTCCGATGATCCTTCCGATCATCATGGAGGTATAAACCCAGAGAGAAAAACGCTTCTGGGAGAGAAGGGGGTTCTCTCCCAGTGCGCCGGAAAGGGGGATATTTTCTTTGAGGAAGAAAGTATGGGCAGTCTCACCCGTATTTTATGCAGCGGCTGTCATAATGCTGGTTATGACGTTTATTAGCTGGCGATGGAGTAGCTTTATCTTTTATTTAGAGCTGTTTCTTACGGTACTGACGATCATTGGCATACTTTTTGCGTCAGCGATGTTCCGTGCCCATGTGGCCACAGCGTTTAAAACAGCCCAGAAAGTTCTTTCGGGACCGGAGTATGAGCGCCTGAGCGGCTTTTCTATGGCGGTAGCCGTTGTGGGGGAATTGGGAGATATTATATGGGTCAACGAGGTTTTTAAAGCTGGCCCCGCTAAAGGCCAAAACTGCTTGGGGGATAATATTATCCGGTTTTTATATCCCAATTCCCTGCCGCGGATTCTTGATGGCAAGGGAACGGACGTTGTGCTTGAAGATCGGAGATATACTGTTTATGGTACCCAAACGGAGTGCGGCGCTGTGCTGTACTTTGTGGATGATACATATTACAAGGATATTAAACGCAGGTTTGACGAAGAACATCCTGTGACGGCCATTATCCGTTTTGATAACCGTGAGGAGCTTGCGCGCGATGCCAGCGGTGGAGAGGACGCCCGTATTGCCTCCGATGTGGAGACGGCCCTGCGCGCTTGGAGCCAGAGTATGGGCGGTTTTTTGAAACGCTTGAGCGGCGGACAATTTTTGATGATGACCAATGAAATCCACATTCGTCAAGCAGCCGAAAAGCGCTTTGAGATCCTAGATACGATTCGAGAAATCAAGTCGCCCGATCAGAAGAGTGCCACCATCTCGATTGGCGTGGGGCGTGGTGCACCCGACCTTGCGGAGAGCGAGCGCTGGGCGCGTCAAGCACTCGATATGGCACTGGGACGCGGCGGCGATCAGGTGGCCATTAAGCAGAATGAATCGTACGAGTTTTTTGGTGGACTGTCTAAAGGTGTGGAAAAGCGCGATAAGGTGCGCACACGCGTCATCGCGGCGACACTTTCGGATCATATCATGGCCAGTGATACCGTGTTTATTATGGGACATAGATTCTCAGACATGGATTGTGTCGGTTCGGCCTGCGGAATATGGGGTGCGGTGACGCGGGGATTAAAAAAGGACGCGTATATCGTGATTAACCGCCAGCAGAGCATGGCTTCTATTCTTGTCGATGCGATGGATAATGCGAACCCGGAGATGAAAGTGTTTCTCTCTTCCACGGAGGCTCTGTCTATGATGACAGAAAATTCCATGCTGGTCGTGGTGGATACTCATTCGCCAGATTTCGTAGAATGTAAAGAGCTTTTAGAAAAGGCCGGCCGCGTGGTAGTGATCGATCACCACCGAATGATGGTAAAGCATATCGACAACGCCGTAGTCTTTTATCACGAGCCCTATGCCAGTTCTGCATCGGAAATGGTCGCAGAGTTGGTACAGTATATCAGCGAAAATTCTCTGTCCCGTATGGAAGCGGAGGCCCTTTTGGCGGGAATTATGCTGGATACAAAAAATTTTGTACTGAAAACAGGAGTGCGTACATTTGAGGCATCGGCCTATTTGCGTAGACGTGGTGCGGATACAGTGGAGGTAAAACGGTTCTTTGCTAACAGTATCGACACCTATAAAGCGAAGTATGCTTTAGTGTCGGCAGCAGAGGTGTACAATGGGTGTGCGATCGCGTGCGCCGAAGAAGAGATACAGGATATTCGTGTGGCTTCCGCCCAGGCTGCCGACGAACTGCTGTCGATTGAAGGGGTAAACGCATCCTTCGTCCTGTTTCCAACGGGGACGACGGTCAATATTTCGGCGCGTTCTTTGGGCGACGTAAATGTACAGATTATTATGGAAGCTCTCGGGGGCGGCGGCCATTTGACGATGGCAGGCGCCCAGCTGCAAAATATGACGGTGCGTCAGGCTCGCGGAACGTTGGTTTCGGTTTTAAACCGTACGCTGCAGGCGGCCAGTAAGCAGCCGATTTCTACTAATACTAATAAAGAAAATAAGGAAAAATAAAGATAAAACTGTAGAAGGAATAATGGAGGAATAAAAATGAAAGTAATTTTGCTTCAGGATGTCAAAGGAAGCGGGAAAAAAGGCGAACTAGTGAATGTGTCCGATGGATACGCACGCAATTTCCTCTTCCCTAAAAAATTGGCGAGGGAAGCAAACGCGCAGGCCCTCAATGATCTGCGTAATGCCGAGGCCGCCAAAGAGCATCACGCGGCCGTTGAACTGGCGAATGCTAAAGAAGCCGCTTCCAAAATAGAAGGAAAAACGGTGAAGATCAGTGCAAAGGCTGGTCAGGGCGGAAAACTGTTTGGTTCTGTAACGGCAAAAGAGATTGCAGACGAGCTGAAAAAGCAGTATGCTGTCGATGTGGATAAGCGTAAAATCGAACTTTCTATGGATATCAAGGCGTTCGGGGTTTATCCGTGCGGTATAAAATTGCATCCCGGTGTAATTGCCCAGATCTCTGTTTTTGTAACGGAAGCTTAATCCTCAATACGTCACAAACTTTGTGAGCAGCCATGTGCTGCCAAACCCCAGCCAAGGCTGAAAAAGGGGCCATTACAAAGATTTATGTCCGAGGGAAAGACTGCTTGTGTCATCCTTTGACCGGACAGTTTGTATGTGTCTGCGAGAGACTGCCCTGAGAGGAGAAATAAAAATGCCGGAAAACAGAATCTCTACGGGATACGATGGATTGAACCTACCGTTCAGTCCAGAAGCCGAACAGTCGGTTCTGGGAGCTATTCTTCTGGATTCTTCCTGCCTTGATCGCGTTGCGGAAATTTTGCCGCGCTCGGAGTATTTCCATCAGGTGAATCATTCTCTGATTTACGGCGCCATGCTGGAAATGTTCACGATCGGTCAGCCCATAGACTTCGTCACCGTTCTGGAAAAGCTGAAAGAGTCCCCCTCGTTTGACGAGGCGCAGGGCCGCAGCTATCTGGTACAGCTGGCCCAGATGGTTCCGTCGATTTCCAATGTAGAGTCTTATGCAAAAATTGTACGGGACAAATATGATATCCGCACACTTATCCTTACAGCGCGGGAGATCCTCGAGGAGGCCGGAGACGGCTCCGAGGATGCTGCCGCGCTTCTCGATTCTGCCGAACAGAGAATATTTGACATTCGCCGCGGCAAAAATATGCAGGGGCTGGAGCGGATCAATGAGATTTTAATCGATACCTTCGATAGGCTTGATCTCCTTAATTCGCCCGATAAGGATTTGTACAAAGGGATTCCCACAGGGATTACCGAGTTAGATAATACTATTACAGGGCTCAACCGATCGGATCTGATCCTGCTGGCAGCACGTCCTGGTATGGGCAAAACAAGTTTTGCTCTCAACATCATGCGTCACGCCGCCGTAAAAGCGGGGAAGAAAGCTGCCTTCTTCTCATTGGAAATGACGAAAGAGCAGCTTGTTTCACGCCTTCTCTCTACCGAAGCGCTTGTAGGCGGGACAAAACTGCGCACCGGCGAAATTAGCGAGGGCGAATGGGTTCGTCTGATTGAGGCGGGAGAAATCCTTTCAAAAGGGCAGATGTATTTTGACGACAGCTCCGGTATCACTGTGCCTGAAATGAAGGCGAAGCTGCGCCGCCTTCGTGATGTTGATTTGGTGATTATTGATTATTTACAGCTCATGTCGGGTTCGAGAAGAACGGAAAGCAATCGTGTGCAGGAAATTTCGGAGATTACGCGAAATCTAAAGATTATGGCCAAGGAGCTCAATATTCCTGTGATTGCGCTTTCACAGCTTTCTCGTGCTAGCGAACAGCGTACAGAGCACCGCCCAGTGCTCTCGGATTTGAGGGACTCCGGGTCTATCGAGCAGGACGCCGACATCGTATTGTTTTTGTACCGCGAGGGGTACTATGCAGCTGGCGGCGATGGCCAGACCGACGACGGTGTCGATCGCGGCAGTGGTGAAGTAATTGTCGCCAAAAACCGTCACGGTGAATCGCGCACCATTCCGCTGCGCTGGCAGGGTGAGTTTATGCGCTTTACGTCGCAGGAGGTCCTTCGCAGTGAAAATGGATAAGGGGTCGCCGGAAGAAATCGAAAAAATTGAATACAGCATCAGAATGGCTGTGGAACAGAACCGAATGATCCCTGCAAATGTGTGTGTGATAGCGGGGGTTTCAGGCGGAGCGGATTCCATGGCCCTGCTGCATTTTTTAAGCCGGATCCCATGGATCCGGCTTCTTGCGGCACATCTTAACCATGGGCTGCGCGGCGCCGAGGCAGATCGCGATGAAAATTTTGTGCGTGCATGGTGTGCGGATCACAATATTCCGCTGCAGGTGCGGCGCGAAGACATTGCACGGTTAGCCAAAGAGAGAAAGCAAAGCCTCGAAGAGTGCGGCCGTGAGGAACGGTACCGCTTTTTTGAAGAACTTGCCGGTCCAGACGGGCGCATCGCTACCGCACACACACTTTCTGACAGTGCCGAAACGGTACTTTATCGCCTCGCTATGGGAACGGCGGCCTCCGGCCTTTGTGGAATCCCAGCGGTGCGCGGGAATATTATCCGGCCGCTTATCGCTATCACACGAGCACAGGTAGAGGCCTACTGTGATTATTATGATATACCATTTCAAACAGATAGCACGAATTTTTCGCGCGAATATGCACGCAACCGTATTCGGATGGATGTAATACCGGTCTTGAAGTCCCTTAATCCTGCGGCGGAAGAGGCTATTGGCCGTATGTCACAAGCGGTGGGGCAGGATGATGCATATCTGGATTTACTTGCCCGTCGAGCTCTCGAACGTGCCGCAAAATGGAACGGTTACCGATTGGAAACAGTGCGAGATCTGCCCCAGCCTGTTTTGGTTCGAGTTGTCAAGGAGATGATCCGTCAGACCGGACACGCGCGCCTTTCATCGGAGCAGTTAGCGGGCGCCTTAAAAATTATTGGAGAGGGCAGGGGAGCGATTTCGGTAGCGGGCGGAATCAATCTGCGAATTGAAAATGGGTTCGTTTTTGCCCTTCCAGCTCAGAAAAATGGATGGATTTTTCCATTTACTCCTCCCCAGACCTTGACAGGAGACGGAAGAACCGTCATAATAAGGGTGCCGACACCGGAAGATCGTGGAAAAGTTCATAATTTGTTATACCAAAATCTAATAGATTATGCTATAATATCAACTACCGCCGTAATACGAACGCGCAGGCCGGGAGATACGTTCCGTCCTGCGGGACGCGGCGTCACGAAAAGCCTAAAAAAATTATTTAACGAAGAGAGAATTCCTCCATCGGCACGAGATTCTCTGGTAATTTTGGAACAGGATGGCGAAATCCTCTGGATTGAAGGAATTGGGCCGTCGGAAAAGGCTGCAGCCGCGCCGGGTTGCCGCACAGCTGCATGGATTCAAGTGAGACAGTCAGCTCTTTTATCATAAAGAACGGATACCTCCGGCATGGCACTGGGCTGGCTTTGGGAGGAAGAAGGAGAAGAGTATGGAAGATAAACAGAAAAACGACATTAAGCAGATCCTTTTTTCACAAGAACAAATTCAGCAGATCGTACAGGATATGGGCGCACAAATCAGCAGAGACTATGAGGGGAAAAATTTGTTGATGGTTTCCGTGCTCAAGGGCGCTGTGGTATTTATGGCGGATTTGATGCGCGCTATTACTGTGCCGTGCCGGATTGATTTTATGTCGGTGTCGAGCTATGGCTCTGGAGTAAAGACCTCGGGCGTGGTGAAGATTATAAAAGATCTCGATATTCCGCTTGATGGCTATGATTTGCTTATTGTGGAGGATATTCTCGACAGCGGCATGACCTTAAGTTATCTTTTGGAAATTCTCAAGTCCCGCGGACCGCACAGCATTCGGTTGTGCACACTGTTTGATAAGCCGGATCGCCGCAAGGCAGATATAAAAGCCGATTACACCGGTGCAGTGGTGCCGGATGAATTTGTGGTCGGTTATGGACTTGATTATGATGAAAAATACAGAAATCTTCCTTATCTGGGCGTCCTCAAGCCTGAGGTGTACGGTGGGAAGTCGCTTGATTCGTAAACCATCAAAAAGGAGTGAATGTTTATTTTGGATAACAAAAAGCTGCTGAAAAACATTGTGCTGTACGGAGGCATTATTATTGTGGTAGTGCTTTTCTTCAGCCAAGTATTCCGGAGCTTTGCTACCCCAGCCACGCTGTATAAATATTCCGATGTGGTCAGCCTTTTTCAGGATCAAAAGGTAGCAAGTTTCAGCTTTGACTATGGAAGCGGAGAGATGAAGATCACCACGAATGAATCTCCGGCACAAAATATTTATTATACGGCGGCCTCTACCCAGATTCTCGACGAAATCCAGCCGTATATCGAGCAATATAACGAAGGGAAAGACGCTAAGGATCGTATGGTACGCGATATGATTCCTCCGCGTGACAATTCGTTTCTCATTAGCTTTTTGCCCACATTGCTCCTGTTATTAGTGATGGGCTTGTTCTGGTGGTTCATGATGAGGCGCCTCAATGCAAGCATTGGTGACGGAAGCAAGCAGATGAATTTTGGCAAGGCAAAAATTAAGCAAATGTCCGATGAAAAGCGCAAGACCACATTTGCCGATGTGGCCGGCGCCGATGAAGAGAAAGAGGAACTGCGCGAAATTGTCGAATTTCTCAAAAACCCCAAAAAGTATAATGATTTGGGCGCACGTATTCCGAAAGGCGTGCTTCTCGTGGGCCCTCCCGGTACAGGTAAAACGCTTTTGGCACGCGCTGTTGCAGGTGAGGCGGGCGTTCCGTTTTTCTCCATCTCCGGTTCGGACTTCGTCGAAATGTTCGTCGGTGTTGGTGCGTCGCGTGTACGCGATCTGTTTGAACAGGCGAAGAAAAATTCTCCCTGCATTATTTTTATCGATGAGATCGATGCCGTTGGCCGCCAGCGCGGAGCAGGTCTCGGCGGTGGCCACGATGAACGTGAGCAGACCTTGAACCAGCTGCTTGTAGAGATGGACGGTTTTGGCGCTAATGAGGGTGTTATTATGATCGCGGCCACCAACCGCCCTGATATTCTTGATCCGGCGCTGATGCGTCCCGGACGTTTTGATCGTCAGGTAATGGTGGGATATCCGGATGTAAAAGGGCGCGAGGAGATCCTCAAAGTGCATGCGCGCGGCAAGCCGATTGCCCCGGATGTAGTGCTTAAAACGATTGCGCAGTCCACAGCAGGTTTTACCGGCGCGGATTTGGAAAATCTGCTCAACGAAGCGGCTCTTCTTGCCGCGCGCAAAAATCTGCGTGCTATTACCATGACGGAAATTGAAGAAGCCACCATAAAGGTGGTTGTCGGTACGGAGAAAAAGAGTCACGTGATGACAGAAAAAGAAAAGACCCTTACGGCTTACCATGAGGGCGGTCACGCAGTGGCGACATATTACTGTCCGACACAAGATCCTGTGCACCAGATTTCGATCATTCCGCGCGGCATGGCAGGCGGATATACTATGCAGATCCCCACAGAGGATCGCTCTTATAAGCGCAAAAAGGAAATGCTCGACGACTTGGTGGTGCTTTTGGGCGGTCGTGTCGCCGAAGCGCTTGTGCTCGACGATATTTCTACCGGCGCGTCGAACGATATTGAAAGGGCTACAAAGACGGCCCGTGCGATGGTGACGAAATACGGCATGAGTGATATTCTCGGCCCCATCACCTACGGCGCCGATAATTCCGAGCCCTTCCTTGGCCGCGATATGGGACATATCCGCGATTATTCCGAATCCACCTGTGCCGCCATCGACAGTGAGATCAAGCGCATTATCTCGGAAGCATATGCACGGACAGAAACTATTTTGAAAGAGCATCTCGATAAGCTCCATGAGGTTGCTAAATATCTGTATCTGAATGAAAAGATGTCTGGCGATGAATTCAAAAAGCTTATGGAGCAGGATTCTACTTTGGAATTTTCCGAAAATACAGATAATGCTACAGGTTGGCCAGATCCGACCGCTTCCTTGACAGATAGTCATTCTGAAGAGGATCATACAGAAGACAAAGAATAAAAACCGGTAGAAATTTTTCATTTCAGCGCAGACGAAGAAGATTCCGGGCGTCGGTAAAAAGCCGATGCCCGGCTTTTTACGGAGGGCAGACAATTACGGCAAGGACGTCCTCTGTTGCCATGATACGTCCTAAGGATCGAACATCAGTACCCTAATGCGTCAGCATGCAATTGGCGCCGTCCCCGTCTATCTGACACAAGGGCAGCGGTGTCTTGTTTATATATTGTAGTTTAAACGCGCAGCGCACTCAGAGGAAGAGGAAGTTCAACAACCGCTTGGCATTTCCTTTTGCTGCGTTGCTATGTCTTCCACGCCGTAGAAGGATTTTTCTTAAACGAACGGTGCAATTTGCATAGGATTTTTTTCTTGAAAATAAGAGACTTCCTCTGCCTTCCGATGTGCGTTGGAGGGTTAATGGAATCGGGCTGCGGTCCGGTGAAGGATTACGAGGACGCGAAGTCCCCGGGCGGGGTTTGGGGCGGCGCCCCAACAGAAAGGAGAGAGAATGACAAAAAAACAGAATCAATATGGGAACGACAGCCTTTCTGCACTTAAGGGCGCGGAGCGTGTGCGACGCAGGCCGGCGGTCATTTTTGGTTCCGACGGCATTGAAGGCTGCGAACATTCTATCTTTGAGATTTTGAGCAATTCTATCGACGAAGCGCGCGAAGGCTTTGGAGATACCATAACGGTGACACGCTATGCTGACGGTTCCGTAGAAGTAGAAGATCATGGACGTGGATGCCCCGTAGATTACAATGCACGCGAGGGTCGTTACAACTGGGAGCTTGCTTACTGCGAAATGTATGCGGGCGGCAAATATAATAATGATGAAGATGAAAATTACGAGTACTCTTTGGGGCTTAATGGTTTGGGACTATGTGCGACGCAGTATGCCTCTGAGTATATGGACGTTGAAATCCATCGGGACGGATTCCAGTATAATCTTCATTTTGAACGTGGGGAAAATATCGGCGGCTTGCAAAAAAAGCCTTATAAAAAGAAAGATACGGGTACGCGCACCCGCTGGAAGCCGGATCTGGAGGTCTTTACCGATGTAAATGTACCGGTAGAATATTATCTGGAAACGCTCAAGCGCCAAGCCGTGGTAAACGATCATGTCACCTTTGTGTTCCGCAACGAGACAGAGAATGGTTTTGAGACGACGCAGTTTTGCTATGAAAACGGGATCCTTGACTACGCAAAAGAGATTGCAGGAGAGGACTGTCTTACACCGGTGCAGTTCTGGCAGACGGAAAAGAAAGTGCGCGATCGTGACGATAAGCCCGAATATAAAACGAAGATCAATGTGGCGATGGCATTTTCCAACCGTAATCCTCATATCGAATATTATCACAACTCCAGTTTTCTAGAGCATGGGGGCGCGCCCGATAAGGCGGCACGCAGTGCGTTCGTCTATCAAATAGACGCCTATCTCAAACAAAACAACAAGTACAATAAAAACGAAGGGAAAATCACGTTTGCCGATGTGGAGGACTGTCTCATCCTTGTTATTTCCTCTTTTTCCAATCGTACTTCTTACGAAAACCAGACGAAGAAAGCTATCACAAATAAGGGAATCCAAGAGGCGATGACGGAGATGCTCCGCCATCAACTGGAAGTATATTTTATTGAAAACCCCCTAGACGCCGAGAAAATTGCCGGCCAAGTGCTTATCAATAAGCGCAGCCGCGAGGATGCCGAAAAAACTCGGCTCAACCTGAAAAAGAAACTCACTTCCACAATGGATCTCACCAACCGTGTGGCAAAATTTGTGGACTGCCGCAGCCGCGATACCTCCCAACGGGAAATCTTCATCGTGGAGGGCGACTCCGCTCTTGGCGCGTGCAAGCAGGCGAGAGATCCCGATTTTCAGGCGATTATGCCTATCCGCGGCAAGATTCTTAACTGCCTGAAGGCGGACTATGATAAAATTTTTAAGAGTGACATCATCACGGATCTAATTAAAGTCTTAGGCTGCGGTGTAGAGGTCAAAACAAAGGCTAACAAGGATCTTTCCTCGTTCGATATGGATTCTTTGCGGTGGAACAAAGTGATCCTTTGTACCGATGCTGACGTGGATGGTTTCCAGATCCGTACCCTTCTGCTCACCATGCTTTATCGGCTTACGCCGTCGCTGATTGAGGCGGGCAAAGTGTTTATTGCGGAATCGCCGCTGTTTGAAATTACCTGTAAGGATGAAACGTATTTTGCCTACACAGAAAAAGAAAAAGACGATGTAATGGCAAAGCTCAAGGGTAAAAAATATACCATCCAGCGTTCGAAAGGTCTTGGCGAGAATGAACCCGATATGATGAATCTTACCACGATGAATCCCGATACCCGCCGGCTTATCAAGGTGATACCGGAGGACGCACAGCAGACTTTTGAAATGTTTGATCTGCTTCTGGGGGATAATCTGAACGGAAGAAAAAATTATATTGCCGAAAATGGCCACCTATATCTGGACGACGCCGATGTCAGTTGAAGATTCCTAAAAAGGAGGAAAAGAATTGGCCAAAAAAAGGACCGAAAAAACACCCAAGCTTCCCAAAGCGCATGGTGTGATCGAGGGCGCCGGGGAAGTTGCAGAGCAGCGTATTACAGATACCCTGCGAAAAAATTATATGCCCTACGCGATGAGCGTTATTTTGTCCCGTGCTATCCCGGAGATTGACGGATTCAAGCCGTCTCACCGCAAACTTCTGTATACCATGTATAAAATGGGGCTGCTGGGCAGCGCACGTACCAAAAGCGCCAATATTGTTGGACAGACAATGAAACTCAATCCCCACGGCGATGCGGCAATTTACGATACAATGGTGCGTCTGAGCCGTGGATATGAAGCTCTTTTGCACCCCTATGTGGATTCCAAAGGAAATTTCGGTAAATATTATTCCCGCGATATGGCATGGGCTGCTTCGCGTTATACGGAAGCGCGGCTTGACAACATCTGTCAGGAGCTGTTTCGCGATATTGATAAAGATACTGTCGATTTTGTAGACAACTATGATAATACCATGAAAGAGCCATCGCTTCTGCCGGCAACGTTTCCATCTGTGCTGGTCAATGCCAATACAGGAATCGCGGTGGGTATGGCCAGCTCTATCTGTCCATTCAATCTTTCAGAAGTGTGTCAAACGGCGATCGGCCTGATGCGCGATCCCGATTTTGATATTGCCTCCACCCTCCTTGCGCCGGATTTTCCGGGTGGTGGGCAAGTGGTGTATGACGCAGCTGCCATCGCGGAAATTTACCGCACGGGCCGCGGCGGAATCAAAGTGCGTTCACGCTATGCCTATGATAAATCTGCCAACTGTGTCGATATTACCCAAATTCCACCCACCACTACGGTGGAAGCTATTGTCGAGAAAGTGGTGGATTTGGCCAAACAGGGCAAGGTTAAGGAGATTGCCGATATCCGTGACGAGACGGGATTGGACGGTCTAAAAATTACTATCGATCTTAAGCGCGGCGCGGATCCGGATAAGCTTATGCAGAAGCTCTTTCGTTTAACGACGCTGGAGGATACCTTTTCGTGCAATTTTAATGTGCTTGTTCGTGGAGTACCGAAAGTGATGGGCGTGCGGGAGCTTTTAGAGGAGTGGACGGAATTCCGCATAGATTGTGTGCGCCGCCGTACGTCTTTCGATCTGCAGCGAAAAACGGAAAAACTCCATCTGCTGCGTGGGTTGGAAGCCATTTTGCTCGATATTGACAAGGCTGTAGAGATTGTCCGGAACACGCAGGAGGAATCGGAAGTTGTTCCGAATTTGATGATCGGCTTCGGCATTGACGAGCAGCAGGCCGAATATGTGGCAGAAATCCGTCTGCGTCATCTCAATAGGGAATACATCCTCAATCGTACCGAAGAGATTGAACAGCTTGAAAAAGATATTGCGGGATTGCAAGCGGTTCTGGAGAGCAAATCAAAGATCAAATCGATCATTATCAAAGAATTGCAGGATGTCGCCAAAAAATACGGGCAGCCCCGCCGCACCATGCTGCTGTACTCCGATGAGATTGAGGAAGAACCGCTAGAAGAAGAAGTGCCGGATTATGCAGTGCATTTATTTTTGACGCGTGAGGGATACTTCAAAAAAATCACCCCACAGTCGTTGCGCATGAGTAGTGAGCAGAAACTAAAAGAGGGTGACGAAGTTGCCGTTGAGCTGGAATCGTCAAACCGTGTGGATCTGCTGTTTTTCACTAATAAGTGTCAGGTTTATAAAACAAAGGCTTCCGAGTTTTCTGATACAAAAGCCAGCGTGTTGGGAGAATTTATTCCCGCACGACTGGGAATGGAAGAAGACGAGTCTGTAGCGGCAATGGCTGTTACAAAGGACTACAGCGGTTATATGCTGTTTGTTTTTGAGAATGGAAAGGCTGCTAAGGTGGAACTGTCATCTTATGCTACCAAAACCAATCGACGTAAACTTCTGGGTGCGTACAGCGATAAATCTCCGGCCGTTTCCATTTTACAGCTTCCGGAGGATTGCGAGATTTTATTCCAAACATCGCAGGGAAGGAAGCTTTTGGTACACACGGGAGCTGTCCCCGCAAAGACGACACGCAGTACCCAGGGCATCGCGGTAATGACGCTGAAAAAGAATCAAAAAGTCGAGAGCGCGTCCCTTTATACAGAAGGAATTTTGGAAAATCCAAACCGTTATCGTAGGAATATTCCATCTCCTGGTGTTCTATAACATTAGCAAAAGCGCGACCCCCGATTCCTGCTAAGCTAGGAATCGGGGGCGTTTTTGCTTTGTAGATTAGAATAGTTTTGCATCATTTATCATAACTTGCATTTATATTGTTACCTAAAATTCCGTTTAATGTTTTCTTTTCTCGGTATTATAAGACAGCGATTAACTTAATATTTTTTCTTTTCTGCTACAATTTTTTGATATGTATTAGAACAAACTTTCTGATATATTCTAATTAAGAATTATATTTAAGAACAAATGTTCTATAATAAAAATAGAATAGTAGAAACTTAACAGAAAAAAGAAAGGAAAATACAAAATGCGAAGAAGTGATAATAAAAATTACATAGATTAGATAAAGGACTAAAAATGTATGAGCTATTTTTGAATTTTCTCAAAAATAGTATGAAGACTTGCAGTACGAAAATAAGGTCAGGAGGTTTAGAGACGCTACAAAACCTACAGTCGGAAGAATATAAAATGATTCCAGAAAAGGAGGAAGAAAAATCATTAGCTTTACCAGAATTAAAATAATTGGAATATTAATTCAATAAGAAAGAAGGAAAAATATGCAGGGAATTGAC
>CALWIX010000102.1 GCA_944380825.1 uncultured Clostridia bacterium
ATCCAAAATATAATAGTTCGTCGCCGTCTGTAAGGCAAGCCTTTGCAGTTCCGAAAGCTGCGTGTCGATGGATCGGCTGGCCTGATGGAGCATCTGCATTTTTGTAGACTGGATCTCGTCACTGATAAAACCGACGGATCGGGAGTAGGCAATGCTGCCTACAATCATCGGGATCAGAAGGACAATGAGGAAATAGGACAGCAGGGTGAGCAGCAGCTTTTTGGAACGCGCCGACCGACGGCTTTGAAACACTGTATATAATTTGGAAAAGATCGTCATCGTTCTATCCTCCAAAATTTTCATAAATCATGCATTATTTATTATAGTACTTTTGGAATAAATACGCCAGAAAAATCGTAAGGAGAATACCTGTTCCAAATGGTAAAAGCAGAAAATGAAAACGATGAAATCTATCTGCTACACAATAAAAATTTTTTTCCTAACTCTCTACTATCGCACTATATCGTTCGCCGTCTTCCATACTGTCCGGCCAGTAGATTTTTCACTTGAAGTGCTCCTTTTGTGAGAGAACGCTCTCGCGCAGCAGGCGCTGTATATTCACCCCCTCACCGAGGAACAGAAAGGCGTATAAAAGACCAAACCTTTTACAAGACACTCGCCAAGCAAAAGCCGAATTGGCAGGAGCAGTATAAGTTTAAGCAGGATGAGATTCGTAAGTGTTTCCCTAAAAACTTCACGGACAAGCAGCTTTACGACACGGTTTTGAAGCTGTTGGAACAGTGGCAGCGCAAACGGGAATCAGACAGGGACGCAAGATAAAAAAGATGGGTTATCGCTGCGGATAACCCATCTTAAATTCCTATTTTATTTCTTGCTCTAAATGATTGAAAACATCTGATGTAAAGGACTCGACAACCGTAATATCCAAACCATCGCACAGTTTCTTAATAGTCGCTATTGTCGTGCTGTTGTTCCGACCGCTGACAATGTTGTTGATGGTAGACTTCGTGACGCCGCTCATGGTGCCCCGCTTATTTATTGTAATGTTTCGCTCAGAACATAATTCCAAAATTCGCTCTTTTACCGCTTCTCCAATATTCATCGGAATTCTATCCAATCTCTTTTATCTGCTTCTCAATTTCAATTTTACCGTTTTCTTGTTCATATTCGGCAACACGCTTTTTCAGATATTGCTCAATTTCCTTGTTTGCTGAGCGACCTTCCAATTCCGCAATATATCGAAATTTTTGAAAAAGTAAACGGTCTACACGCAAGGTATACCGCAATAATTTATCGTCCAGCAATATTCCCTCCGAAAATAATCATTCCCGACCAAACAGGTAATCGAGGGAAACATTTAAAACCTTTGATATAGCGTCGATTTCTATATCTGTGATAGCTCGCTGACCGTTTTCAATACGGGAAATAGAACCACGACAGGTGTAAACGGCAAGCAGTTCTAATTTTTCGGATAACTGCTTTTGGCTCAAGCCCGCTTTTGTTCTTGCCTCTTTTACCCGTGAGCCGATTATATTTAATTTCTCGGAATCAAGTATTCGTTTCATAATAACACCTTAATGTCTTGAATTAGGACATTTTTAGTGTATACTGATAATCGTGAAAATATGTCCTACTGATAGGACATAAAGGGAGCGGTTATTATGAAAGTTGCGGTCATCGGCTCAAGAAATTTAACGGTAGAAGATTTGGGGAAATATCTGCCCGAAGAAACTACGGAGATCGTGTCCGGCGGGGCTAAGGGCGTGGACACCTGCGCAAGAGAATACGCTCTCGCAAAGGGGCTAACGCTCACCGAATTTTTGCCGGATTATCAAAGATACAGCAGAGGTGCACCCCTCAAACGGAATTTACAGATTATCAACTACGCCGACTGCGTGCTGGCGTTTTGGGACGGGCAGTCGAGAGGGACGAAATTTGTCATCGAACATGGTAAGACTCGGGGGAAGCCTGTCCGTGTTTTCCTAATGACAAGAAATGGCGTCAAATCGTGAAACTCACGGTCTGACGCCATTTTTCTAACGGACGCGGACGCTTATTTGCGCCGCCGGAAATCGGAGCCGGGAGAATCTTTGGCGCGAACGCCAGAGCACTCCATCCGCTGGAAAGGCACAACCACAATCAGCCCCCGACGCTCTATGCACGATGGCCGGGCCACTGGGGGCGACGCCCTTTCAAAAGATGCCTAAGCGCAGCTGTTTGGGTTGAAGAATCTCACAAAGGATGGTATTATGAAAAAGAATAAAAATCAGGTCGTAGAATGTCTCCGTATGGTCTATCCTGCGTTTTTAAATGGCTGTAATATTAAGCCATGGAAAAATAAGATCTTTCCATGATTCACAGCCCTTTTTCACACATTTTAGAGAACGATATGGTTACCTGTAATCGCATAGCACTGCGGGCAATACAAAAGGGTTCATCGAGTTTATACGGTCCAAAACGCATGGTATATGGTACTCCGCCAAGCTGTGATAAACTGGCCGGAGATTTTCAAGGGTCTTTATTTCGGGTGTATCCCTTCACAGCCTCGGCCGGTAGACGGCGTGTTGGAAGAGGAATCCGTTCTTGAAATTGCGCACGTGCGGCCGCATGATGAAAAATAATATACTAAGCCCGAAAATTTGAGCATATGCCAAATCTGGAAATCATTTTCTGATTTCCATGAAAATAGGAACTTATAAACATAACGGGGGTAGAATTATGGCAAAACGAAGGAAAAACATGTGGATTTGCGCGGTGCTGCTGATCGCCGTTTTTTTGCTGACCGGATGCGAAGCCGCCGGTCAGCTGGAGCGGCTGGGCCAGACCGTAGGCGGCTGGGTGCAGGGAGAAGAAAAGGAACCGGAAACACAGGAAGAATCTTCAGTGCCCGAACAGAACCCGGAAGAGGGAACCGGGGAATCGCAGGAAGAATTGCCGGAGACGGCTGAGCCCTCTGGTGGCGGATCGGGATCAGAGGCGGAGCCTGCGCCGCCCCCGATGGCCGGCGGTACCGACGAGGAAGGCAGCGGCCTTTCGATCAGCCTATACCGGATTGCCGGAACGGCCATGATTTTTCGGATCGAAAACCAGTCGGATCTCAGCTACAACAGCGTGCAGTTCGCATGGCGATTCCATGCGCAGAAGAACGGCGTTTTTGCAGATGAGTCCGGAACGCCCCAGATGGTCAATGCCAGCTGGGAGGTTCCAGCATATTCTACGGTTTATGAGCTGGTGGCAATTCCTGACTATACCGTTCTGCATGGAGACAGCAAGCAGGAAAACCCCGATGACGTGTTTTATTACAACTGGCTGAGTCCAGACGACGTGATGGACCTGCGCATTGTCGGTTGGGATGTTTCCGATACGGTGCTGCAGGATGCTTCGGACTGGATTGAACAGAAAACGGATCCCGATGCTGGCTCTGGCCGTCTGGGCTATGTTTGGAATCGGTCGGATACGCCCATCCGTTTCCAAGCAGTGGCGATCTACAATGGGACGCAAGGCGGTTTTACAGAATCTACAGATTATCTGCCGCCGGCCGGCGTGATTATGGAAGAGAGCGGCGCACAGCGGCCCCAGTATGACGGCGCACAGGGGAACGCTCGGGCCATTGTTTACGCTGGAGAATATCTGTCTCCTGCCAGCAAGGATCAAATGACCGCAGCGGAGATTGCAGGTCAGGGAGATGCGCTGTATCAGCCGGATGCGTCGGCTTTTGAAAACTGTGAGGTGCTGATTACCCGCGCATATTTTGAACGCAACTAAAGGGGGACGGGATAGGTATGGCGACGGGTATGAAACAGGGGCAAAGGATAAAGGGTCGGAAAAGACTGCCAGTGGCGGTACGGGTAGGAGCCGTTTTGCTGACGATCTGCCTGCTGATGGGCAGTTTTCCGGCAAAGGAACGCCTGACAGCTACTGCGGCTACGGTGCTGGCAGAGGAAGACGCTGCTGCCTATGAGATCTATCTGGCGGATTTCCTGTCCCAGGATCCCAGAATCAGAAGCGATCTGTCGCTCGATATGCTGCACCGCAGGCTCAATACGGCCATGGATGAAGAGACAGGATTCCGGGAAATGGCGGACGCCTACCTGTTTCTCACCGATGGGGGAAGCCTCGTTTTTGACAGCCGTCAGGAACTGTACAAGCAGATTCTGCTGGAAATCCTGTGCCGACAAGCAGCCAGCGGCGATACACTGGAAAAAGCCCGGGAAAGCTGCGGCATGTGGCGGGATACCATTCTGGAATATGCACTTATGGCGCTGGATTACGGTCCCGACGTCTTAAGCTCCGAGGGCACGCTGCGTCAGGTGCTGGCTTCCACTAGCGCCGAGAAGCTGACGAATGCATTCCTTGCGTCTACGGTATACGGTGTGGTGCAGGAGCAGGGAAAAGCCGGTTCTCTGGAGGGTATCCTGCAGGATCTGGGCTTAAACGGCAAAGCGAACCGAGAAGCGCTGGAGGCCTGTCTTTCCAAAATCGACGATGCGGCCTACACCAGCGGCAGAACGCTCCGGCGGGCAGTGGAACAGACAGCCGGCGAATTCCGGTTCTCCGGAAGCGGTGGGGCGGCGTCTACCGGGGCGGGCGCAGCCTTTTCTTCAGAAACAGCCTCCGGCATCGGTCTTTGTGTCAATCTGCTGCTTTCCACCACCCAAAATATGTTGGAGTATACAGAAAAGATGGCCATGTATATGGCTCTTTCGGAGCACCGGGAAGGCACGCTGGAATTTTTGGAACTGATGTACCGCCAGACGGACGACCCGGCTCTTATGGCTGCCGTCCGTTCTGTATCAGACGGGATTCGGGCCGTCAGCAGCGGAGATATGGCCCGATTAGCTTCCGACCTGCGGTATGGGACGTCGCTGCAGGTGGTATCGGATATTCTGCTGAATCTGGTGCAGCAGTGGGCCGGAGCCGCCGGCCTGCTGACGGGAGGCACAGCCATTCTGACGAATCTATTGTTTCAGTCCGGGGAAATTGCGGAACTGTCTCGGCTGCTGGACGCCCATGTTGCTGTAGAGGACGCCGTCCGCGCCGCGCTGCGATATATGATAAACGCATACAGCGGTACATATCAGCAGGCGGTGACGCTGAATACCGGCGCCTATATGCTGTACGACACCTATGAATACGGCATGGAACTGGCCGTTTCTTATGCGGAAGCGGTTATGGACGACGCATGGATCAGCCGCATCGGCAACAAACTACTGGAATTTTTCAAACGGGGCGTGTACGGCAGCCGTTATGTTCCCAGAGAGGGAAGCTATTCCTTCAAGGAACTGGCAAAGGCTTATGAGGCGCTGATCACCACCGGCCGGTCGGTGTTTGATTCCGCCCGGCTGATGTACGAGCAGGAGCGTCCCGGTTCCTCGGTTTCCGCAGATATCTGGGAAAATCCGCCGGTATTTGTCACCGGTATTTTGATGGATAAGGAGCCGCTGATCCTGCCGCTTTCGGGAGGGGAAAATCAGGCGTACTTTGCTTCGGCGTCGGTAGTTCCGGCCAGCGCGGACAACCGGCGCATCCGGTATGAAAGCAGCGATACGGCAGTGGTAGAGACGGATGAGTTCGGGCAGCTGACGCCGGTTTCTCCGGGCAATGCGTGGATTACCGCGTCTACGGAAGAAGGGCTGTTTACCGCCCGGCGGCAGGTGATTGTGGTTCAGGGACAGGAGATAGCAGAACCGGCTGCCAACCTTCGGGTGGAAGGCGTGGCGCAGGAGTGCTATAGAGAAAACGAGGACGGCGTGACCCTGCTTATGCCAGTAGGAGTGAATCTGACAAAAGAGGACGGAACGGTTTCTCCTAACGGTTCCTGTCTGGTGATCCCGGCCTATGTCAACGGCCGCCCGGTGACGGAACTGGATTTTAAGGAAAGCCACCAGCAGCTTTCGGCAGGGGCTCTGGGGGAGCCGCGGTATTGGAAAACGTACGGTTCTCTACCGGAAGGCTACACAGGTCAGTATGCCCTAGTTATACCGGATACGGTGAAGCGGATTGCCGGAGGCTGCTTTGAGCGCTGTGAATTTATGGGAGGCATCCGTCTGGGAAGCCATGTGGAATCCATAGGTGAGCGCGCTTTCGCGGACGCAGTGTTTTGGGGAGCGATTGCCGAAGCTCCGAAAGAATATGAGCTGGTGCCGGATGTTGGAGAGAAAGCCCCTGTCCCAGCGCCTTCCGGCACGGTTCTCCTGCCGGAGTCTGTCCAATCTCTAGGAGAGGGCGCCTTTGAGGGAGCAGATTTCTACGGGAGCAGCTTGGTGGTACAGGCGGATGTGGAGGCCATTCCCGCGCAGTGCTTCGCGCAGGCGAAAAATCTGGCGGAGGCGTCCCTTCTGAGCCCAAATCTAAAAAAAATTGAAGAAAGGGCATTTTACAAACTGACTGCCAGCGCGGAAACCGGAGGAGATAGCGCCGTGGCTTCCGGTCAGCGGGTGATCGCGCTTCCGGACACGGTGGAATCGATAGGGAAGGAAGCTTTTTACAATGAGCATGGAAGCCATACGACCGTGCAGGCATTGCCGGAATCGCTGAAAGAGCTGGGCGAAGGGGCATTTTCTGGCGTCCAGCTGGAGGACGCGGCGTTTCCGGCAGGGCTGAAAGAAATTCCCGCAAAGGCTTTTTCAGAGGCCCAGTTTGAGCTGGGAGAGGCGAAGGTGCGGCTGCCGGACGGTCTGCGGAGGATTGGAGAGGACGCGTTCTCTGGTGCAGAAATGTCCCATGTACAGCTGCCTGACAGTTTGGAGGAGATAGGCTCCCGTGCTTTTGCCGGCTGCACGGCGGAAATTGTGGAATGCTTTGAGACGGAAACGCCGGTTCCGCAAGAGGGTAAAATTAAGGAGTATGCGTTTGCCAGCTGTCTGAATCTAACATCGGTGCAGCTGCCGGCGGGTATCACCGAAATGGGTGCAGACATATATCTTGGCTGCACCGCTTTGCAGAATCTGGCATGGCCTGCCGGACTGTGTTCTATGGAGCCGCAGACCTTCAGCAGTAAAGGTGGGCTGTATATTACCCTGCGGGGAGAGGCGCAGACGGGAGAGAAAGGGAAACTGCCGGATGAAGCATTCCTATGCGAGCCGGGATGCTCCATTGTCTATCTGGAATTGCCAGCGGCTTTTGCCGGAGAGCTAAATCTGGGAGCCTTTGACCGAATGTCGGAACGATATTATGAGCTGAATCACTGGGGGTTTGACAACAGCCGGCGAATCCAGACACTGTTTGTGCAGGGAGCGGTGGAAAAAACGGTACCGGGGGAAATGGCGAGAGAGTTTGCAGACTGCATTCAGGAGGCGGTATACGCTCTGGACGCGGACGGAAATCGAATCTGCCTATACCAGCGGCAGCCGGATTTTTATACCAAGGTTTCCCAGTACTGTTCGGAAGATAGCAAGGCCTACCAGATCGAATTTCCAGAGGAAAGCCAGCTGCTGACAGAACAGAGCTTCGGGGATTTTACTACCCGTTCGGTGCGCCTGAATGCAGACGGAGAAACAGCAGCGGCCCTTGCACAAGCAGATATTGCGGTCTACAGCTGGTACAGCGAAAGCGAAAAGACACGGGCGCTGGAACTGGAAGAATTTCTGGAATTTGAAGATTTGTATCTGCGCCAGCCCCAGTACCGCTATTACCGTATAGGCGTCACCGTGGACGGAGAGGAACAGTTTTCTTATCCCGGTTCCTATCAGGTGATCTTTGAACTGCCGCCGGAATGGGATGGAACGACTACGGCAGTTTATCACATCGACAAAAGCGGTCTGATTACCCGGCTATCCGGTGATTTTTATAACGATGGGACCACAAAGGAATTCCGGGCCTTGAGCAGTGACATCGGCAGCTTTGCAGTGGCAGCCATGACCCATCTGTCGGAAGAGGTACGGGGCAGCTTTTCAGAGGAACGGCACCAGCTGCTGGAAGCAGCCCATCGAGAAGTGGGAGAGGATCCGCTGGAATTCCCCATGGAGGGCGGCGTAGTGAGCATCGTCCGTCCACCGGCAGAGGAAGAAACTGCAGGACCAGAGGGAGATAAAGCGGAAGAGAACGTCTCCGCAGAAGAAGATACGCAACAGGCACAGACGGCAGAGGAAAACACAGAATATGCCGGTGAAACCGGCACAGTGACTGTGTTCCGTCCGGAAGCAGAGGAAGAAGCTGAGGATCTCGAAGGAGGCGAGGCGGAGGAGAGTGTCTCCGGAACAGAAGAGGCGCAACAGTCGGAAACGGAAGTGCTGGAAATCGAGTCTACGGGGAAAAATGTCCGTCTTAAAATCGGCCTGACGGATCTGGAAGGCCGGATCCCCGTGCTGTCAAAAAAGGCAGACGGTTCTGACAAAGAAACCGGCGGTGGCTTGCTGTCTTTCCTGCCGGGGAGAGGCGGGGAGGTGGAGACTTCTATGACCAAGCTTTCTGGGGAATCGGAGGAAGCCTCCGGCAGCACAGTGTGGTATGAGACGGTTCTGGAAGAACCGGGACAATATCAGCTGCGTCTGGAAGAAGATTTGGGATGGATTGCATGGTTTTCAAAGCATCCGCTGGTAATAAAGGCGGGACTGGTGCTTGTGGCCCTCTGGATTCTGAAAAAGCTGCTGGGAGGCCGAAAGAAGAAAAGGAGAAAAGCTAGAAGAGCAAATTGAATAATTCGTGGGTCAATCTCAAATTCTATGTAAACTCCATATGGGTTGCAAATAGAGCAAAATTTATTAAGGGTGGCAGACGGGTAAACCGGCTGCCGCCCTTTCAACAGCATAACACCGGTGGGGCTGGATATCAAAGGCGGCGGAGCTGTTCAACTTGCCCTTGGCATCCGGCCCCAGCGGTGTTACTCGGGCATACGCTCGGCAAAGAAGATCGCCATCTGGGCGTGGATCAGACTCCAGCCCTGCCTCCGTTCGATCCACTTTTTCGTGATGTCCATCATGGCGGGATACATCATTTTCAGCAGACTGCCGTCTGTGGAAAAGACGGATTTGCCTTGGTCACACCTTTTGCAGCTGGCGGTTGAAGCCTTCCATGACGTTGGTGGTGTAAATCAGCCGGCGTACCTTCTGGAGGTACTTGAAACAGGTGCTGTGATTGATCTGGTTGAACCACCATGACTGGAAGCTTTTTGAGTATTTTTTGCCCCAGTGCCCCCAAAGGTATCCATGGTACCCATCGGCTGGTGCGTTCTTTACTATCTCTCTGTTACGAAACAGATACCAGCCCTATGCGCAGGCAGAGTAGTAAAATAAAAAACTGAGTCCTGAACGCGGATTGCGTCCAGACTCAGTCTGGTGGCGGAAGCGGTGGGATTCTACCCGCGGGCTGAAAAACAGTCCCCCGGACTATTTTCCCCCGCCTGCAGGCGGGCCGCCCTGTTCTCATCTTTACCGCTTAAGCCGCCACTAAAAAATGCACCAACCTCCGGCTGGTGCGTTTTTTGCTGTCTCTCTGTTACGAAACAGATACCATCCCTATGCGCGGGCAGAGTAGTAAAATAAAAAAACTGAGTCCTGAACGCGGATTGCGTCCAGACTCAGTCTGGTGGCGGAAGCGGTGGGATTCTACCCGCGGGCTGAAAAACAGTCCCCCGGACTGTTTTCCCCCGCCTGCAGGCGGGCCGCCCTGTTCTCATCTCCACCGCTTAAGCCGCCACTAAAAAATGCACCAACCTTCGGCTGGTGCATTTCCTACTGGCGGAAGCGGTGGGATTCGAACCCACGAGCCCGTGAAGGCTACCTGATTTCGAGTTTTGCGCGGTATTGTGCAAACAGTGAAAATACAGGCACTATCAGGACGTTTCGTCCGCGGATTTTCGCCCGTTTTCTGCGGGTTTTGTGGATGAAAGGCGCTCGAAAAGCCGTGAGTACAAGGCAACGCCGGAATTTCCGGATTTTGGCCGAAAAAGACAAGTTTTTTGGAAAAATGCGAGAACGGAAGCAAGATAACGAAGGGCTGATTTTGCCAATAAAGACTGGATTTGCAACGCCCCATCGAAAATCGGATTTTACCGAATGCAAGAATTTGAGCTTATTTTTCGTATTATTTATCTTATATTATACAATTTGTATATTTAATTTGAAAACACAGTGGTTCTCCGGGTTCTAAATTGATAAAAAGGAGAACTCCAACATGAAAAAAACATCTTCCTTACAGGATGCCAAGGAACAGCAGATTCGAAAATTACTGGCTCCCTATCCCGACTCCATGTGCCGCAGTGAATTCCGGGAAGCCTGTCACATCGGCACGCGGACTTCACTATATCTGCTGCACAGCGGTCTCGTCCCATTCGTGCACAGCGGAAAAAAGACGCAGCCCTACCAAATCGCCAAAGCGGACGTAGCCGCCTATCTGCGCCGCCGGGAGTCAGATCCGGAATACTATACGCCGCCCAGCGGGTGGTATAAAAATTTTCCCAAACACAAAGTTCCACCCGCTCCGGCGGTGCGCAGGCTGGATGATAAAACGGTGGATCGGAAAAGCGTCCGGCGTTACTTTGAGGAACAGCTGGCCCCATATCCCGACCTACTGACCGTCGCGCAGATTTCGGAGCTGACCGGGTACAGCCGGAACGTCGTTTCCCGGTGGTGCTGCACAGGCCGTTTGAAAGCCTTCACACATCAGCCGAAAATCTACGTTCCCAAGCTATGGATGCTCGATTTCCTTCTCTCGGAAGAATACAACGCCATCACCCGCAAATGCCGGAAGCACTGTTCCATGATTCAGGAAATCCTTTGGCTGGAACATAAGCGCCTTTCATCGGTTGGGAATGTATAAGAAGCAGCACCCCCGGCGATCCATTGGATTGCCGGGGGATTTTCAGATAAAAGGCAAAATAAGCTATCCTCACAAAAAGGGTGTGTGATCAAAGAAATTCTTTGATCTTTCCGGCAAGGTAAAGCGGAACATTCGTGATTTCACCATCCTTGCGGTACCCGCGCTTAGAAAAACGGATGGCGTGTTCGGGATGGCGTTCAGCAATATACCGTTTGAAAGAGGGCGCGGATTTGTCCTCGCCTCCTTTCGTTTCGACGGGGATGATCTCTGTACCATTTTGCAGCACAAAGTCGATCTCTCTAGATTTGTCAGCGTAATAGCGGGGATCGACCTCAAACTGCCCGCGAAGCTGCTGCAGGACGTAGTTTTCCGTCAGAGGCCCTTTGAACTGATATTCCGCTTTCAACAAAATGGCGCTGTTGTCGACGCCTGCCATATGCTTGAGCAGGCCTGTATCAAAGAGGAACAGTTTGAATTGGTCAAGCTTATCGAAAGCAGCCAGTGGGTGTTCCATTTTAGAAACATTGTAAACGCGGTTCAGCATCCCAGCAGATACCAACCATTCAATCGCCTCTTCAAAATCGCGCGCCCGGCCGCCTGGACGGACTGCGCCGTAGATAAATTTCTCGTTGGATTTGGCAAGCTGAGAGACGATGCTGCGAAATACCATCAGGATACGCCCACTGTTGACCTTTCCATTGTGCTTGCCAAAATCGTTCTCGTAAATCTCAACTAACTCGCGCTGGATCTGAGAAACTGCCGCAGGGTCCTTATGCTCCACCCATGAAACCACACATTCCGGCATACCACCGATGATGAGATAACTGTTATAAGCCTCCAGCAGACGATTATGAAATATCTCCTCAATCATCTGATCCTTCTGGATGCTCTCATAATAGGCGAAAAGCGGCGGATCTGTCGCTTGCAGAAACTCGTCAAAAGTAAGAGGAAAAAGGTCAAGCAGATTGACCATGCCTACCGGATAGGACTTTGGCTGCGCAAGTAGCGTGCCAAGCAAACTTCCGGCGGCGATAACATGATATTCGTTCGCCTTCTCCTTGAAATATTTGAGAGAGTTGAGCGCTTCTGGACATTCCTGCGCCTCGTCGAAAATGACGAGCGTTTTCTCAGGCAAAATTTTTTCCCCGGCGATCATAGAAAGCAGCTCGATAATGCGATGCGGATTCTTGTTCGTTTCAAAAATGGACTTCAGTTCTTCTTCCTCATCGAAGTTGAAATAGACAAAACTGTCGTAGCAGTTCTGGCCAAACTCTTTCATAAGCCATGTTTTCCCCACCTGACGGGCGCCGCGGAGGATGAGCGGCTTCCGTTCGGAATTCTCCTTCCATTTTACCAGTTGCGAAAAAGCCTTCCGTTTCATACACGCCACCCCTTTTTAGTCTAAAATGAGAATAACACGTTTTTCAGAAGATTTCAACGCATATTATGCACATTTTTCTGATAAATTTTCCATATAAAAACACATTTTTCTTAAAACACAATTTTGAGCTATACAGAGGAGCTGATCCACTTCGTGTTTCAGCTGCGGGCGAATGGGAATCGTTCGTCCGTTTTTTGTTTTCGGAGATACGTTTGCAAAACGCAGGCCGCCGGGATATAATGGAAGTGAATATTCAACAAAACTCTGTTTTGAAAACACGGTAAGGGATACGGAGAAAAAATGCAGAATTCCGGCATCCGCAGGAAGGGGAAGAAACAATGAGCCTGAGTGCCAATGTAAGTGAAAAAGCCGCCCTGATTTGGGCGATTGCAGATAAATTGACTGGCGTATATAAGCCCCATGAATACGGCGAGGTAATTCTACCTCTCACGGTGATCCGCCGCTTCGGCTGTATTCTTGCGGATACAAAGGATGCGGTACTGGCGAAGTACGAAACGGTAAAGGATCTTCCCATGCGGGATGTGCTGCTGCGCAACGCCTCCGGAAAGGCGTTTTACAACACCAGCCGGTTCACTTTTGAACGGCTGCTGGATGACCCAGACAACATCGAAGCCAACTTCCGGGACTACCTGAATGGTTTTTCGGAGAATGTTCAGGATATTCTGGAAAAATTCAAATTTGACGGTCAGATCACCACCATGGCCAACAAGGGTATTCTCTACATCGTCATCAAAGAATTCACCACCCCCAAGGCCAATCTGCACCCGGATGTAATCTCCAATCTGGAGATGGGGTACATTTTTGAGGAAATTATCCGGCGGTTTTCGGAGTCTCACAACGAGGACGCCGGGCAGCACTACACCCCCAGAGAAGTGATCCAGCTGATGGTCAACATCTTGTTCTATGATGATAACGATGTTCTGTCCGGAAATAATGTGGTCAAGACCATCTATGATCCAGCCTGCGGCACCGGTGGAATGCTGTCGGTGGCGGAGGAATATCTGCACAAGCTGAACACCTCCACCGAGCTGATGGCCTTTGGGCAGGAGCTCAACGACCAGACCTTTGCTATCTGCAAGGCGGATATGCTTATCAAAGGCAACAACGCCGACTTCATTAAGGATGGCAACACCCTATCTGACGACCAGTTCGAGGGCCAGACCTTCGACTATGTGCTGTCTAATCCGCCTTTCGGACGGGAATGGAAAAATGAGAAAGCGGCGGTGGAAGCCGAGGCTAAGCGCGGCTTTGCTGGACGATTCGGCCCCGGTCTGCCTGCGACCAGCGACGGGCAGATGTTGTTCTTGCTCACCGCTATTTCCAAGATGAAGGAGCAAAAAGACGGCGGCAGCCGGATTGCGATTATCCATAACGGTTCGCCCCTGTTTACCGGCGACGCCGGCAGCGGCCCTTCGGAAATTCGTCGATATATTTTAGAGAACGACCTGCTGGAGGCTATCATCGCGCTGCCCAACGACATTTTCTATAATACCGGCATTGCCACCTATATTTGGGTGCTGTCCAACAAAAAAGCCGGAACGAAGCGGGAGGGCAAGGTACAGCTCATCAACGTCAACGGCCTGTATGAAAAGCGCCGCAAAGCTCTGGGCAACAAGCGCAACGACATTCCGGAGAGCGCCATCCATGAGATCACCCGTCTGTACGGCGACTTTGTAGAGAGCGAAATCAGCAAGATCTTTGATACCACCGACTTTGGCTACACCAAGATCACGGTGGAGCGCC
The DNA here is from genome assembly GCA_944380825.1 of uncultured Clostridia bacterium. Lineage (GTDB taxonomy): Bacteria > Bacillota > Clostridia > Oscillospirales > Acutalibacteraceae > Gallacutalibacter. The sequence continues at coordinate 13,865 of CALWIX010000102.1, forward strand.
CGCTGAAGGACGAGAACGGCCAGCCGGTGCTCAAGAAAGGCAAGCCCCAGCCAGATACTGCCCTGCGGGACACGGAGAATGTTCCGCTGAAAGAGGACATTCATACCTACTTCGATCGGGAAGTGCTGCCCTTTGCCCCCGATGCATGGATTGACGAGAAAAAGTCCAAGGTGGGATATGAAATTCCCTTTACCCGGTATTTTTACAAGTACGAAGCCCCCAAGCCCTCGGAGGAGATCAAGCAGGAGATCCTTGCCATTGAAGCGGAGTTGGACGGCGCTCTGGCGGAGGTGTTTAAGTGATGGGCAACATAATTTATCATTATACATCGCAAAAAGGATTTGAAGGAATTGTCCGTGAAGATGGTATCCATCTTTGGTTTTCTGATGTTCGTTACATGAATGACAGCAGCGAGCTTATCAATGCTAAAAAATTTCTTATACAGGCGGCTGACGAACTTCTAAATGAAAAGAAAATTGACGAAGATATTTATAATACAATCCAAAAAATAGAATACAATCCAAAAAAATTTGATAGTATAAAATGTGTTTTTTCAAAAAATCCCTTTGTAAGTTTTCAGATAAGCAGTGCTAATTATCATAAATTTGTTTGTTGCTTTTCAAGTGAATCTGATTCATTACCTATGTGGAATTATTACCTGAAGGGCGACGAGCATGGCTATGCTATTGGTATCAATTTAGATGGTATTTATGCAAAAGATTGTGAAATCATTGGAGATATAAAAAATGAAAATGATTATTGTTTTGATGATGGTATAACATCAATGATATATTCAGATAAAGAAAAAATTTCTATATTCCGCTCTGAAATACTTGATTTTTCGAAAGATATGATTACCTATAAAGGAAACGAACAGAAACAAACCAATTGTATTGTTAATTTTCAGAAAGCTTTTGAAACGTACTCATTAGGATTTAAAGATTATCATTTTTCTTATGAAAATGAGCAACGTATTATGATAACAGTGAAAGAATCAAAGGAAATATATATTAACGGAAAACGAAGAAATGATATTAAATTTAGATTATCCCATGGTCTTGTAATTCCATATTTTGAACTATATATCCCGCAAAAGAATATATTAAAAGAAATTTCTATATCTCCAAAAATCGGTTTAAACTCTGACGATAAATCGTCAATTGAATCAATGCGATTTTATCTAAAGCACTTGGGATATGTACACGATATTAACATTAGATGTTCAGAGATACCGTTACGGTATTATTAAATTAGGAAGTGATTTCTTGAAAGAGATGAAAGACAGCGGGATTGAGTGGATTGGGGAGATTCCTACTGATTGGTGTATCGGTAGAATAAAATATAATTTCTACCTAAAAGGTCGTATTGGTTGGCAGGGCCTAAAAGCAAATGAATTTATTGATGATGGGCCATTTCTCGTTACGGGTACAGATTTTGAAAACGGAAATATAAACTGGTCAAAGTGTTATCACATATCTGAAGAACGATATATGGAAGCCCCTGAGATACATGTGGAAAACGGGGATCTTCTTATTACAAAAGACGGCACTGTAGGAAAAGTAGCATATATAAACAACAAACCTGAAAAAGTATCATTGAATAGCCATCTTTTGATTATAAGACCAAGCAATCAACTGTACTGCAACAAATATCTGTTTTGGATCATCCAAAGTCCAGTTTTCGATAAGTATTTTTTACTATCCCAAAACGGAACAATTATGGCATCGTTATCTCAAGAAAAAATAAACAACTTTTCATTTCCACTTCCCAGTATAGAAACGCAACGCCGTATTGCTTCCTACCTCGACCGCAAGTGCAGCCAGATTGACGCCATCATTGCCCGGCAGCAGGAAGTGATCGAGAAGCTGAAAGCCTATAAGCTGTCCGTCATCACCGAAGCCGTCACAAAAGGGCTGAATCCCAATGTGCCCATGAAGGACAGCGGGGTGGAATGGATTGGGGAAATTCCAAAGCATTGGAGACTAATCAAACTAAAGAATATTGTGGGAATTTCAGATGGGACCCATGATACTCCGGCGTATGTTGACATTTCGAAAACATCACATCCATTAGTTACATCTAAATGTATAGTAAACGGAAAAATTGACCCCAGTTTAGGAAATCATATTTCGCAAGATGATTATGATGAAATAAATAAAAGATCTAAAGTCCAGCTTTATGATGTAATTATGCCGATGATAGGAACGGTTGGCAATCCAGCATTAGTAATTGAGGAACCAAATTTTGCAATCAAAAATGTTGCACTACTGAAAACTAGAGGTTCGTTTGAACTCGGAAAATATGTTTTGTATTTGTTAAGTAGTAATTTAGCTACTGTGCAATTTGATAAAATCAATCGTGGTGGGGTACAATCGTTTATCTCCCAAGAAAAATTAAAAAATATGATTTTTACTTTACCAGATTCGATGTCTAAAATAGTAGTGTTACTTGATAAAAAGATTGCTGCCATTGATAAAGTGATAAAACAAAAACAAATGATAATTGATAAGCTTATCAATTATAAAAAATCCCTCATCTATGAGGTCGTGACCGGAAAGAAGGAGGTGTGAAGATATAAAGTGGGCGACAAAATAATAAATTGGCTGATCCAAAGTGATCCAAATGCTGTTCTGTCTGGGCTAATTGGCCTTTTAGGTTCGGTGATAGGTGCTGCTGCTTCATTGCTTGCAGTTTTTATAAGCAACAATCTACAGAAACACGGTAAGATCTCCTTACACGCAAGAATTGTCGGATCCAGAATCGATAAGCGGCATCAGACATGGGGATATATGCAAACGGATCAAGGACTTTCTTTTCACATTCCATTATGGCTTGATATATGCAATACTTCCAATGTCTCTAGAATTGTAAGAAATGTGAACCTTTGTATCGTAAAAAAGAGGACAATAGTTCAAGAGTTTACTCAATTTCAAGGAAATGGAATAGATCCTCGGGAACCAAACACTGTTATTATTGGGAATGAAGGTGCCTATTCCTTTGTGATTCCTGCAAACAGCGTTTTGCGTGTTGAAGTGGAATTTGGTATCACGAAAAGTGAACTACAACTGGCAGACAGGGAATTTGACAGCGTATATTTGACATATTTTGATGAGAAAGATTGCCTCAATATTTTCTTTTTAGAGGATATTCCAAAGCCACAATGGGTTATTGGAGAATTACCACGTTCCAAACGCTGGAAAACGTTAAAGAAGATAAAATTTGGAAGGTTTTATCAATATTGTGCAGATAAATGAGGTGAAAAATAATGTCCGACTTTGATGTGAAAGAAAAACGCTTTGAGCAGGATATTGAGGAATACCTCACTACATACGGCGGCTATCAGAAGGGCAACCCCGCTGCCTTTAACCGGGAAAAAGCGCTCGACACCGGCACGTTTCTCTCCTTCATCCGCACCAGCCAGCCTAAGGCATGGGAGCGGTTTGAGAAGATCTACGGCGCCGACAGCGAGCGGCAGCTCATCGACCGTTTTTGCCGGGAAGTAAAGCTGGTGGGGCTTTTAAAAGTGCTGCGATATGGCTTTACCGACCGGGGCATCAAGTTTCGGGCCGTGTTCTGGAAGCCGGAGACCTCCATCAACGAGACCACAAAGGCCCAGTATGCCGCTAACATCCTCCACTGCACCCGGCAGCTCCATTATTCTCTCAATAGCGAAAACAGTATTGATATCGTCCTGTTTCTCAACGGCATCCCGGTGGTATCCATGGAACTTAAATGCCAGTTCACCGGGCAGGACGCCGCCATCGCCAACCAGCAGTACAGGTTCGACCGGGCGGGAAAGGACGCCATTTTTGAGTTCAAAAACCGGGTACTGGTCCACTTTGCCGTAGATCTGACCAATGTGTACATGACCACCCGGCTGGAGGGGGAGAAAACCTATTTTCTGCCCTTCAATCAGGGAAGCAATGGGGCAGGAAATGTGGGCGGCAAGGGCAACCCCATCAACCCGGACGGCTATGACACCGCCTACCTGTGGGAGAATGTGCTGTGCAAGGATCGCCTGCTGGAGATTTTACATAAATACATCCATTTGCAGCAGGAGAAGGACGAAAAGACCGGCGAAGTAAAGTCCGAGCGGATGATTTTTCCCCGGTATCACCAGCTGGATGTGGTCACTAAGCTGCTGGCCGATGTAAAGGCCAACGGCTCCGGCAAGAACTATCTCATTCAGCACAGCGCCGGTTCCGGTAAATCCAACTCCATCGCCTGGCTGGCCCACCGGCTCACCGGTCTGCACGATGACAACGACGAAAAGATCTTCCAGTCTGTCATCATTGTCACCGACCGCCGGGTGCTGGACAGCCAGCTGCAAAACACCGTCTATCAGTTCGACCATGTGGCGGGCGTGGTACAGAAGATCGACAAGAACGCCCAGCAGCTCCGGGAGGCCATTGAGGCCGGGACGGGTATCATCATCACTACCCTCCAGAAGTTCCCGGTTATTTATAAAGAAGTACGCTCCGGCAGCAAGCGGTTTGCGGTCATTGTGGACGAGGCACACTCCTCCCAGACCGGTGACGCTGCCCGCAAGCTGAAACGGGCGCTGGCCGATACCGACAAAATTTTGGAGGAGTACGCCAAAGAGGAGTACGAGGAAGAAGCCAAGCGCAAGGACGATGAGGACAAGCTGCTGGATGAAATGGCCGCTCATGGCGTCCACGAGAACCTTTCCTTCTTCGCCTTTACGGCTACCCCCAAGGATAAAACACTGCAAATGTTCGGCCAGCGGGATGAAAACGGCAAATACCATCCCTTCCATGTGTACGCCATGGGGCAGGCCATTGAGGAAGGCTTTATTCTGGATGT
>CALWIX010000103.1 GCA_944380825.1 uncultured Clostridia bacterium
TTATCCCGGTCGGAGGCTTCCTCCAAAACGCGCGCGTTAAAATCCATCCAGCTTAGTTCTCGGTTGAGGTAAGGAATATTTTCAGAAGAATGGCTCATTGGTAGTCACGCCTTTCTCATAACATCTGTGATTTTATCGTGAGGATAGGGCTGATGCCGAATACTTCTTGGAAGAAGGGGGCGCACATCTGGAACGCCCATTTTTCCAAAACCATATTTTCGTCGGTTTTGCCCGTGATGATAAGGTGATCCTTGTCGATGCGCACCTTAATGTCGTTAAGCTTCTGCTTCTGCGACTTATCAAGGGCATTGGCAAGCAGGAAAATGGCGCTGAGCTTAGCCACAGCAAGATCCATTTCACGGCTGGAGAAAGCGGCGTCACCCTCTTCAAGATAGACAGGATGGTATTCGTCGCACCCAGCGATGCGGGCGGTGATGCGCACCTCCTCGTCGGTCAGGCCGTAGATGTCGGTGTGATTGATCAGCGCGAAAGAGCTGTCGAGGTGTTCCTTCGAGTTGACATAATAGCCGCAGTCGTGCAGAATGATGGCCAGTTCGAGGATCAAACGCATCTGTTGGTCGAGACCGTGCAGCCCCTTGAGGCGGTCGAAAATACGGCGTGCAAAGCGGCGGATGTTGTCGGAATGGGATTGGGTGCAGTGGTAGCGTCTTGCAAGCACCTGTGCGCAGGAAATAGCATTTTCGGTGACGTGCGCATAATATTCTTCCACGCTTTTCGGAAGTAGAAGCTGGCGCATAATCGCGTCCCAAAGCTCCACCTTCGGCGAAATGATGCAGTCGGAGTGCGTCAGTTTGAGCAGGCGGTGGTAGATAACGAGCGCCGAATACAATATCTCGGCCGTATCCTCCGAGATGTTGAAGCGCTCGCCGATTTTTTCCGGCGTAAGGGCGCGCATTTTCAGAAACAGATCCTCGACCTTATCACTGGGGATGATATAGCGTCCATCCTGCAGCTGTACGCCGCACAGCCGGGCGATGAGTTCCACCTCGTTGCCCGTGAGGATCAGGTTGGTGATGCGGGAGTCGGAGTGGGGCAGAGCGATATGACCGATGATCAAATCGAGGTATTCTTCGATGACGGCGGGGAATTCCTCCGTTTCGGTTTCGATGCTGCTGAGCATATCGTGCAGCTTGAGCGAGCCGATGGAGATGTTCTGCGAATAGCGCATATTTTTGCCGTCGAAAATCGTCATGCCGATAGATCCCGTGCCGATGTACGAGATCAGCGCGTTGCCGTCGGGCACGTCTTCCATCTGTTTCATAGAACGCACCACTTCGGAATAGATCAGCGTTTTTTCCTGATCGTTTTCGAGAATCTGCACGTCCATGCCGTTTTGAATGCGCAGCTGGTCGGCCACAAACTCGCGGTTGCCGGCCTCGCGCAGAGCGGTAGTCGCCACCACACGGCAGTCCGTCACACCGTATTCCGCCATCACACCGCTGTAACCGTGCAGCACGCCTGAAATTTCGCGTAAAGTTTCAAAACTGACCTTGCCGCCGTTGAATACCTCGTGGCCGAGGCGGATAGGGTATTCCAAACGGTCCAGATCCATAATTTCTCCCCTGCGGCATTGAGAAATACGCATTTTCAGCATATTCGATCCAATGTCAATCACAGCGGCGACCTTTACGTTTTTCTTTTTATCCAATGTCAGCACCATCCCTTATAGGAAGAAACTAAATGTTAATGTACGTTTTTTATTATTATAGCAAAAAATGGTAGTCATATCAATTTTTACACCATCATTTTATTTGTATTTTACATATTTTTGACATTTCTCCCCTTAAAAACACACAACCGCTGTTTTAACGCCTGCGCACAGCCGAAAAGAAGTGCTAAATTCTCTTTTTTCCCGGCTGTGGCTGCAGCTTTTTGAAGAAAGAAAATTTCTGAAGAGATCTGCGCAAAATCCAAAAATTCCTCTACCCATTTTAGAAAAAATCGGGTATAATAAAGAAAAAATAAAAGAATCAGTGGAAAAAAACGGTGAAAACAGACTTAAAAAGAGTTGTTTCAGGAATCGATAAAATACTGCGGATAAAGGAGAGAATGCAATATGAAACGAATTTTGTGCTTGCTGCTGGCTGTAGGGATGACGATCGTGTTTACCGCATGCTCGGGCGGAGAAGACGAATCGTCGTCGGAAGTTTCGTCCACAGTGACGTCGGAACCGAGCATTTCAGAGCCCGAGCCCGAACCGGAACCCGTGTACGAAGCGAAGATCGTCAACGTCGATCAGGGCAGCTTCGCCAACATACGCGCTACGCCGGATCTTACCGGTGAAGTAATCGGCCGCGCCCTGCCCGACGAAACGTTTACTCCCAGCGACGAGGGCCCTTATGACGAGTGGCAGGCTATCGAGTTTAAAGACGGCACAGGATACGTTCACAAGGATTATATTACGCTCGTCGAGGTAACGCAGTAGCATGCAAAGCCTGTCGAACGGAGGATTGACAAAAATAGGGTTGTGTGGTAAAATGAACCCTAGACTTTGAGCCGCAGTCTCTGCGGCTTGATTTTCGGCGTTTTTATAGCGCAGAAAAAGGAAACACTCCCCAGAGTCTTTCAAACAATTTTACGGATCACTTCGGCCTGTGCCGGAGTTAAGGCCATACGGACAGCCGGGTCCACTGCCGATTGGCGGTTTTTTCCGCCTTATTGATTGAGTTAAAAGCTCAAATTTTATAAGTTGGTTCCTTCATAACCAAACACGTTTGTGTAAACTTGTGAAACGGTCAATAAGAGTAGTAAAAGTATGATTGCTGTATAGACTCTGAATTTCCATTCGCCCACAGCCGGTGCTTTGCCGCGCAGGCGATGCGGCGGCCTTGCCGTACGGACGGACATTACCATGGATTTTGACGCAAGCTGTGCACAATGTGCGGCTTGCGTTTTTTTGTGCGCAGAAGGAATCAAGGGAAGCGAGGGTAATGTGAAACAGGAAAAAATACCGCTGGATCAGCGGCGCGCGCCGATTTACGAGGCGCTGGAGCGGTTCCGCCGGATGCGCGTGGTACCCTTTGACGTACCCGGCCATAAGCATGGGAAAGGCAATCCCGAGCTTGTCGCTTTTTTGGGCCGCCAGTGTGTCGAAATCGACGTAAACAGCATGAAGCCGCTCGATAATCTCTGCCACCCGGTTTCGGTTATCCGAGAGGCGGAAAAGCTTGCCGCCGAGGCCTTCGGCGCGGAAAACGCCTTTTTGATGGTGGGCGGGACGACCTCTTCGGTGCAGAGCATGGTGCTTTCGGTGTGCAAGCGGGGCGATGAGATCATCCTGCCGCGCAACGTTCACCGCAGTGTGATCAACGCGCTGGTACTGTGCGGCGCTTCGCCGGTATATGTCAATCCGGATGTCGACAGCCGGCTGGGCATCTCTCTGGGAATGCAGCGCGAGCAGGTGCGCCGCGCTATCGAAGAACATCCGAACGCCGTAGCTGTTTTAGTGAATAATCCCACCTATTACGGCATCTGTTCCGATTTGAAAGCCATCGTCAAAATGGCACACGACGCTGGCATGCTTTGCCTTGCCGACGAGGCTCACGGCACGCATTTTTATTTTGGAGAGGATCTGCCCGTTTCGGCCATGGCGGCCGGGGCCGATATGGCCTCCGTCTCCATGCACAAAAGCGGCGGCAGCCTGACGCAATCGAGTTTTTTGCTCACGGGGCCGTCGATTCATGCCGGCTATGTGCGTCAAATTATCAACCTGACGCAAACCACCTCCGGCAGCTATCTTTTGATGTCCAGCCTCGACATCAGCCGCCGCAACCTTGCCCTGCGCGGCAAAGAGATTTTCCGCCATGTATCGGATATGGCGGAGTATGCCCGCAGCGAAATTAACGCTTCCGGCGGATATTACGCGTTCGGCAGAGAACTGATAAACGGAGATTCCATCTATGATTTTGATACCACCAAGCTCAGCGTGCATACGCTCGACATCGGTCTGGCGGGAATCGAAGTGTACGACATCCTGCGCGATGAATACGACATTCAAATTGAGTTCGGCGATCTGGGCAACATCCTTGCGTACCTTTCCATCGGCGACAGGCCGCAGGAGGTAGAGCGGCTCGTCAGCGCTCTTTCGGATGTGCGCCGACGTCATGGCAAAAAGAGCACGGGGCTGCTCACGCAGGAATACATCGATCCGCAGGTGGTCACCACGCCGCAGGAGGCTTTTTACGCCGAGAAAATCAGCCTTCCGCTCGACGAAACGCAGGGGCGCGTGTGCAGCGAGTTTGTTATGTGCTACCCGCCCGGAATTCCAATCCTCGCCCCCGGAGAACGGATTACAAAGGATATTCTTGATTACATCCGTTACGCCAAAAGCAAAGGGTGCAGCATGACTGGCCCGGAGGATCCCGACATCCTCCATTTAAACGTACTTAAATAAGAAATAGCAGCAAATAAAAGATAGAGCAAGAGGAGGCAGGCAGAAAATGGAGTTTTGGTTCAGCGAATTCCATACGCCGGATGTAAAACACAGCATCCGAGTGGGGCGCCACCTGTTTTCACAGCAGAGCGAGTACCAACAGATTGATATTTTTGAAACGCCTGAGTTCGGCCGTATGCTCGTTTTGGACGGAAACGTCATGCTGACCGAACGGGATGAATTTATCTATGACGAAATGATCACGCATGTGCCTATGGCGGTGCACAAGGGAATACGAGATGTGCTCGTGATCGGCGCGGGAGACGGCGGTGTTGTCAAAGAGCTTACCCGCTACGACCGCGTGCGCAGGATCGATCTAGTAGAGATGGATCCGCAGGTGGTGCAGGCGTGCCGCGAGTTCCTGCCTGCGAACGCCTGCCGCCTCGACGACGAGCGCGTGCATATTTATTTTGAAAACGGGCTGAAGTTTTTGCGCAGCTGCGAGAATGAGTACGATCTGATTATCGTCGATTCCACCGACCCCTTCGGTCCCTCCGAAGGGCTGTTTACCCGCGAGTTTTACGGCAGCTGCCACTCGGCTCTGAAAGAGGATGGCGTAATGGTCAACCAGCAGGGCAGCCCCTTTTATGCACAGGATTTGGAAGCGATGAAGCGCAGCCACATGCGTATCGTCCACAGTTTTCCCATCAGCCGCGTCTATCAGGCGCACATCCCCACCTATGCCGCCGGTTACTGGCTGTTTGGATTTGCCAGCAAAAAGTACCATCCGATTGATGATTTAGACGCGGATGCGTGGTCCTCTCTTGGCCTGCGCACGCGCTATTATACCACGCGCCTGCACAGGGGAGCTTTTTATCTTCCCGCCTTTTTAGAAGAAGCGCTTTTGGAGGTGGAGTAATGCTTTCGCCCAATATTGAAACGTTTATCGGCTGTGACTGCCCGTATGAAGAAGCGAGTGTCGTGCTTTTCGGCGCGCCGTTCGATTCCACCACCAGCTACCGCCCCGGCGCGCGCTTTGGCCCGCCCGCCATTCGTCACGAAAGCTTTGGCCTTGAGACGTATAGTCCCTATCAGGACGCCGATCTCACCGATTGCCGCGTGTTCGACAGCGGCGATTTAGAGCTGTGCTTTGGCAGCTCGGAGCAGGCCCTTTCGGATATTCAGCAGCGGGCGGAAATTATATTAGCCGATGGAAAATTTCCGTTTCTCATCGGCGGCGAGCATCTGGTTACGCTGGGAGCGGTGCGGGCGGTAGCCCGCCTGCATCCGGATCTGCACATTCTGCATTTCGACGCCCACGCCGATTTGCGTGACGATTACCTCGGCGCTAAGCTCAGCCATGCCTGCGTCATGCGCCGCTGTTACGAGATTTTGGGAGACGGACATCTGCACCAGTTCTGCATTCGCAGCGGTGACAGAGAGGAGTTCCGCTTTGCGCACGCCCATACGGATTTTCATCCGTTTTCGTTCGATGGCTTACAAGATACGGTGCAGGCTCTGAAGGAATCGGGAGCTGCCGTATATGTAAGCATCGATCTCGACTGTCTCGACCCATCCGCATTTCCCGGAACAGGAACCCCCGAGGCGGGCGGTGTGTCGTTTTTGCAGCTGCTCGACGCCATCCGTCTTGTTTCCTCTTTGCGCCTAGTGGGTGCCGATGTCAACGAGCTGGCTCCCCAGCTCGACCCCAGCGGCGTCTCCACCGCCACTGCCTGCAAGGTGGTGCGGGAGTTCCTGCTGGCCTTGTCCTGATGGGGGCGCTGCCCCCATCCCCGCACGGGGTCTGCGCGGCCCCGTGACCCCGCGCAAGGCTGAGCCTTGACGCAATTCGCGCTGCGCTCCTTTACAGTCGCTGAAACGCCTTTTGGAACGGGTACTGTGTCGCGAGGGCAGGCAGTGTATGTCTTTTGGATGCAGCCGCGTGCAGCTTGTTCCCTTTGCCGCCAAGTGGCCGTCTTTTGTAGTGCGGAGAATTTTTCCGTACCCCTGCTGCTTTTCCGGTGTTTTCCGGAGAGAAGGTTTTGAAATATGGAAGGAGAAATATTCTATGAGCAGAGTATTAGTAATCGGATGCGGCGGCGTCGCGTCCGTGGCCATTCATAAATGTTGTCAGGTAAGCGATGTTTTTACCGATTTGTGCATCGCCAGCCGCACGAAAGAGAAATGCGACCGTTTGGCCGCCGCGCTCGCTCCCAAAACGAAAACAAGAATCACAACGGCCAAGGTAGACGCCGATCATACCGAAGAGGTCATCGCGCTTATTAAAGAATTCAAGCCTGATTTGGTGATGAATATTGCGCTGCCGTATCAGGATCTCACGATTATGGACGCCTGCCTTGCCTGCGGCGTAAATTACCTCGATACCGCCAACTATGAGCCGGAAAACACCGACGATCCTGCATGGCGCGCCATATACGAAAAGCGCTGCAAAGAAGAGGGCTTTTCGGCGTATTTCGATTATTCTTGGCAGTGGGCTTACCGCGAAAAGTTTGAAAAGGCCGGTCTGACGGCGCTTTTGGGCTGCGGATTCGATCCCGGCGTGACTCAAGCGTACTGCGCGTGGGCACGCAAGCATGAGTTCGATACCATCGATACCATCGATATTCTCGACTGCAACGGCGGTGACCACGGTTATGCTTTCGCTACGAATTTTAATCCCGAAATCAACCTGCGCGAGGTTTCCGCTCCCGGCAGCTATTGGGAGAACGGCAAATGGGTGGAGATTCCGCCCATGAGCATCAAGCGGGAATACGATTTCGACAAGGTGGGGCACAAGGATATGTATTTGCTGCACCACGAGGAGATCGAATCGATCGCGAAAAATATGCCGGAAGTCAAGCGGATACGCTTTTTTATGACCTTTGGCCAGAGCTATTTGACCCACATGAAGTGTCTCGAGAATGTAGGGATGCTTTCCACCACGCCTGTGCTTTTCGAGGGCAAAGAGATTGTGCCGATCCAGTTCCTCAAAGCGCTTTTGCCGGATCCCGCCAGCCTCGGCCCGCGCACAAAGGGCAAAACGAATATCGGCTGTATTTTTACAGGAAAAAAAGACGGCAAAGAGAAAACGTATTATATCTATAATGTCTGCGATCACGAGGCGTGCTACAAAGAAGTGGGCTCGCAGGCGATCAGCTACACCACGGGTGTGCCGGCCATGTGCGGTGCGCTGATGCTTCTGACAGGCAAATGGAACAAGCCGGGCGTTTATACCGTCGAGCAGTTTGATCCCGATCCCTTCCTCGACGCGCTCGATCAATACGGCCTGCCGCGCAGCGAGAACCGCGCGCCGGAGCTTGTCGAATGACGGGCTGTGAAAATCGCGCGCCTTTCGCGCCGCTCGGCGGAAAGACGCCCCAGCAGGCTTTTGAAAATCTGCCCACGCCGTGTTATATCCTCGACGAGGATCAGCTTGCGAAAAACGGCGAAATTCTTGCCGCAGTAGCCCAGCGCACGGGGGCCAAGATCCTTCTGGCCCAAAAAGCGTTTTCCAATTTTCAGATGTATCCTATCCTCGCTCCGTATCTTGCGGGCAGCGAAGCGAGCGGACTATACGAAGCGCGCCTCGGCTTTGAAGAGATGCCCGGAGAGGTGCACGTTTTTTCGGCGGCGTACCGCGAGGAAGAATTTGAACAGCTGCTGCGCTATGCGGATCACATCGTGTTCAACTCGCCGCGCCAATTAGAAAAATTCGGCCCGCGCGCTAAAGCGGCCGGAAAGAGCGTCGGCCTGCGGGTCAATCCGGAGTGTTCTACGCAGCAGGGCCATGCAATTTACGATCCCTGTGCGTCCGGCAGCCGCTTAGGAACCACGCGCGACCAATGGGATAAGAAAATGACCCCAGAGCTTACGGCGCTTCTCGACGGCCTGCATTTTCACACGCTGTGCGAGCAGGACGCGCAGGATCTGGCCGTTACGCTCGATGCGCTCGAAAAGCGGTTTGCAGACGTGCTTCCCCATATGTCGTGGATAAACTTCGGCGGCGGCCATCACATCACACGGCCGGGGTATGATGTTTCCCTTCTAGAGGAATGTATCCGCCGGATTTCCGGGAAATACGGCGTGCAGGTTTATCTGGAACCGGGAGAAGCCTGCGCGCTCAACGCAGGATTTCTCGCGTCGCGGGTGCTCGATATTGTAGAGAATGGAGCGTTTCGCATCGCCGTGCTCGATATGAGCGCGGCCTGCCATACGCCCGACGTGATAGAGATGCCCTACCGCCCGCCGCTGTATGGAGCGGGGGAGCCGGGCGAGCTGGCGTACAGCTATCGGCTGGCCGGCCCCACCTGCCTTGCAGGCGACGTAATCGGAGAGTACAGTTTTCCGCAGCCGCTGCAGGAAGGAGATCTTCTCCTTTTCGGCGATATGGCGATTTATACCACCTGTAAGAATAATACGTTTAACGGCATGCCTCTGCCGCCGATTTATGCGCGGCGTGCGGACAAAACCGTCTTGCTGGCGCAGTTTGGATACGCAGATTTCAAATGCCGCCTTGGTGGAGGATTTTGTGTTTCTCAAAAATGAAGGATAGTAGGCGCGACCTCGTCTTGGCAAATCCGTCTTTATAAATAGAACGGATACAGCGGATTTGCGAAAGGAGGAAGGCCGCATGAAAAGCCAAAAGATAGCCGCGGCAGTTGTTTTATCGGTGATACTGGCAGCTTCCGGCGCGGGCTGTTCTTCCGCGTCAGAAGAGGAATTTCCGATGCAGGGAAGATATTTGCGCGCAGGAGAAAATCACCTCATCCTTCCGGAAGACGGAGGCGCCATAGTGATGCATACAGAGGATGCGTCCCTTTTCGACGCCGTTGAGACAGGCGATAAAATTGAGGTGGCCACCTGCGGCTATATTCTGGAGAGCTATCCCTCCAGCACCACCGTATACGGCTGTACGCTGCTGGAAGAGGGGAGTGCGGAAGATCTTCCCCCCAGCGAAATGGAAATTCTCTCCTCCATGGGCTGGCTGGATTGATCCTGCGCAGAAATTTTCCAGCTTGACGGTATTGCGGGCGCAGCGATATACTCAGGCCGCCGCCCTGCGCAGACAGGTAACAAACTAGCTCTTAAAGAAGAAAAAGGCTCCGCTGCCGAAACTCTGCACGCTGCAAAGTTTACGGCACGGAGCCTTTTTGTTATAATTTAGAATGTATAAGTAAGATACATCCAGCCCGCCCTCGCGACACAGCACCCGTTCCAAAGGGCATTTCAGCGACCGCAGGGAGCGAAGCGCGTCGACGGCGGGTCCGGGCCTTCGGCCCGGCGCGGTGCAGGGCGCGCAGCCCTGCCTAGGGATTTAGGGGCGAGCAGCCCCTAACTTACAGGATGATCTCGCCGTCTACGGTGCCGGGCAGAGCAGCCGCATTCGATTCGTCGGTATCGATATGCATAGCGGCGGCATACTTATTGCTCACGCGGCAGACAACGTCGCCGAAAATCAAAGCGCGGTTGTTGTAATTGACCTTAACCGAAACGACCTGCTTGTCGGTAACGCCGGCCTCTTTGGCCTCTTCCTCATTAAAATGAATGTGGCGCTGTGCAGCGATCACGCCGTGATCGATTTCAATTTCGCCCTTCGGTCCAACGATCTTGCAGCCGGGAGTACCCTCCAAGCAGCCGGATTCACGGATCGGCGGATCGATGCCGAGCTTGCGGGCATCGGTCAAAGCGACCTCTACCTGCGTCTCCGGACGGGTAGGACCGAGAATAGACATCTTCAGCGAACCCTTCGGCCCGACGACCTCAACCTTCTCGTTCGAAGCGAACTGTCCCGGCTGAGAAAGCATCTTCTTAACGGTAAGCTCAGCGCCCTCGCCGAACAAAACCTTCAGATCTTCCTGAGAAACATGAACGTGACGTGCGGAAGTTTCAACCATAATTTTCAAGGGTAACATCTCCTATTACATGAAAATGTAAGGGCTTTCTTCTTTTCCAAAAAGAAGCAAACCCCGTGAAAAAATCCCAAAAGAGGGAAAAAGTTCCCCGCTTTTATTCTACCTGATCTTTCGTCGAAATTCAACACCCAATCGGAGAAATTTATGGATTTGTAAAAGGTCGAAAAAATTTGAAAAGAGTCTTGACAGAAAACTCCTACAGTTGTATGATATTCTTAAAACATACAAATGTAGGAGTTGGTTTCTTTGCGTCTGTTTACAAGGCTTCCCGATGCCGAGCTGGAAGTGATGAAGGCAATTTGGGAACACGAAACGCCTGTTTCCACCTCGCAGATAAAAGAGTATCTCGAGCAGGCGCGTCCGTGGAATATCTCGGCGCTGCAAACGCTGCTCAATCGATTGATTGCGCGGGGATTTCTAAGCTCTGAAAAGCATGGGAAAAATAGATATTACGACGTGCTCATCGGGCAGGAGGAGTATCTGGCGCAGGAGAATCGATCGTTTCTGCGCAGGGTCAACGGCAATTCGCTCACACGCATGGTGGCCTCTCTGTACGACAGCCGTTCGATTACCGACGAAGATTTAGAAGAACTGGCTGCCTTTATTGAAGAAAAAACGGGAGAAGGAAAATGACACAACTGTTTTTGATATTTGCCGGAATTTCGCTGGAAGCGGGCGTACTGTTAGCGATTTTACTGCCGCTGAGCCGGTGGGCGCGGGGGCGGTTTCCCGCGAAGAGGCTGCGGCTTGTGTGGGGGGTTTTAGCGCTGCGGCTGCTTGTGCCTGTGCGGCTGGAAATGCAGATTCCCATGCAGGTTTCCCTAAAAGAAGAGCGCCCGGCGGCCGTACAGCAGCTTGACAAGTCTGCCGAAGGGGAAGAAGAAAGCCCGCCGGCTGCGCCTGTTGGTACCGTTTGGCTGTCCGAAGGCACGTTTCCAAGCGAGCAGGATCGGCCGGATGTTTCGGTAGACGTCGTTTTTGCCGCGGCAGCGGTATGGATTTTGGGCGCAGGGGCGCTGCTTTTGTGGGAGTTTGGGCGGTATGTCCGTCTGCAAAGAGAGATTCGCCGCGATAGCCGCGAGCCAAGAGAAGAAACGGCGCGTATTTATCGAGAGCTCTGCGATCAAATGGGACTGCAGTCACCCCCTCGGCTGTGCATTCTTGCAAGCGCGCCGGGGCCGCTGGTGATCGGGCTGTTTAGTTCCAGCCTTATTTTGCCGGTAGAAACGTATTCCCGCGCGACGCTCCTAGCCGTTTTTCGCCATGAGCTTTCCCATGTGCGGCGAGGGGATCTGTGGTACAAACTGCTGCTGACGGCCGTGCGCGCCTTGCATTGGTTCAATCCGCTTTTGTGGATGATGGTGCGCCGGGCGGATTTTGACTTGGAGCTTTCGTGCGACGAGGCGGCCGTGTGCGGCGAAGGAATACAGGCGCACCGGGAGTACGGCGCGGCCTTACTCGATGCGCTGCGCGAACAAAAGAAGGGAGGCGTTCGGATGGCTGCGCCGTTTTACAAGGGAAAACAGGAGCTGAAAATCAGGCTTGCCAGTTTGCTCAAAGAGACGAAAAAAGGCGGACGTGGTTTCGTAGCAATAGCGGCTGCCGCGTCCTTGCTGTGCGGAGTATGGAGCGGCTGCACGGTGCAGGAGATCCCGGCGGGGAAAGTTTCATCGAGCGCGCAGGGGAACATCGTGCGCCTTTCTGCGCTGTATCAGTATAAAATGGACTCTATGGAAACGTTGCCCCACGAGAGCAATATTCCGATTCTGTCGCTTGTATCAGAGCTTCCGGCGGATGGGCTGGAGCTGCGGGAGATAGACTATTCGCAAAACGACGGAAAAAGCCTGTCGCTGCAGTACTGGATTACCGAGCCCGAGAAAGTGTTTGTAGACAATACCATCACGGCCGACGTCTCCTACCGCTCCGCCGGAATTCTGCTCTCGCTTGTGAAAAATTTAGAAGAAGTGAAAATTTCCTACCAAGAAGAAGATCTCCTCGGCCAAGGCGGCACGGTGACGTACACCTATACGTATAATCAAGACATTTATCCCATAGATTTGAAAGACGCGTCATCCTCCCAGCAAAAATTTACCCAGCTGCTTCTCATCCTAGGCTCCGGCGGTATCGACAGTGAAACGCTCTCCCAGCTTTATGCCCAGCGCGTCGAATATGTGGGCAGCGCGCCGGCAGTGGGAAAGCTGCTTTCGCTGCTGCCGGATATACAGGGCGATTCTTATGCAGGAATGTCGCTTTCTACCTCGGAACAGCCGTATACGCTCACGCTTTTCTATTCGTTTAAGCAGCAGGAAAATATGCTGGAAAATGAAGTTTATTCCAGTCTTTATGTCAACAGCGGGCTGCTGCTGTCGCTGGTGAAAAATTTAGACCGCGTAGAAATTCAGTGCAACGACCCGCAGGGGCAGACAGAGCCGGAGTACGTTTTCATGCGGGGAGATTATCCGCCGGATGTAAAAACGCTGTGGGATTCGGAGGAATCATTCCAGCAGTACTGGGGCTCGTATAATCCGCAGTAAGGTTTCCGTCCATGTGCGCCGAAAGCGTCAAAAGTCGCCCTATGTATCTATACAAACTCTTCCAAATGCGGTACAATAAAGAAAAGCATTTTAGGGAGGTTTTGCAATGAAGGTTTTAATGCTCAACGGAAGTCCAAGACCGAAGGGCTGCACGTATACGGCGCTGGAAGAAATCGGCCGCCAGCTCGAGAGCGAAGGGATTTCTTACGAAATTTTCCAGCTCGGACACCAGCCCGTGCGCGACTGTGTCGCCTGCGGCAGATGCGGACGCAGTGGGGTGTGCGTGTTTGATGACGACGCCGTCAATGAATTTGTGCGCAAGGCGTCCGAGGCGGACGGCTTCGTATTCGGCACACCCGTCTATTATGCGCATCCCAGCGGGAGGATCCTGTCTTTTCTCGATCGGGTGTTTTACTGTTCGTCGGGCCAGCCTTTCTACCACAAACCGGCAGCTGCCGTAGCCTCGGCCCGCCGTGCCGGCACAACCGCCTCGCTCGACGTGCTGAACAAATATTTCGGCATCTCCCAGATGCCCACCGTGGGCTCTACTTACTGGAACATGGTGCACGGCAATTCCCCCGAACAAGTCCTCCAAGACGCCGAGGGGCTGCAAACCATGCGCAACGTCGGGCGCAATCTGGCGTGGATGCTCAAAAGCTTTCAAGCGGCCGCTCAAAACGGCATTCTCCCGCCGCAGGCCGAGCGGGGAATATGGACGAATTTTATCCGCGGATAAAAAGGCAAAGCAACCCTCTAAAAAGGCGGCGGTTGTTTGACCGGTTGACAAGCATCCTGAAACCGGGTATGATAGAAAAAAAGGACCGGAAACTTTCTGGAAACCTTTGCGCAGATTCGTTTGTGTCGAAGGCTTCCTTTTTTTGGGTAAATTTTCTCTTGCAATCGTCTATATGCACATGCTCCCAGCGGCAAATCGGTTTTTGTCCCGCCGCATCCGGGAGCGTGCGACGTCTGCCTACCGGTGGAGAAAGGGGTGCGCTATGAATTTGTGGAAAAATTTGCATGAAACGTTTCGCAATCGTGAAATGATGGGTACAATCTTCCATCTTGCGTGGCCGACTGTGGTAGAACAAGCGCTTCAAACGGTGGTGTCTTATGCAGATACGGCGCAGGTAGGGGTCATTGGCGCGAACGCTTCGGCATCGGTCGGGCTGACGACTTCGATGATGTGGCTGGTCAACGCGCCCATGTTTGCGGTGGGAATGGGGTTTTTGTCAGTGATTTCCCGCTCTCTTGGCGCAGATGACCGCCAAACGGCCCGCCGCGCCGCGATGCAGGCGGTTTGGGTTACGCTGATTTTAGGAATTATCGAAGGGATTATCGCCGTCTCTATTTCGCCGTTTTTGCCGGTGTGGCTGGGCGCACAGGAAGAGATTCGCCGCGATGCGGCCATTTATTTTGGAATTGTATCGCTGCCGATGCTGTTCCGGTGCAGTACCATCCTGTTAGGATCGGTGCTGCGCGCCACAAAAAACACGCGTACCCCCATGATTTTCAACACGGTGATGAACGGAATCAACATCGCTCTCAACGCTATTTTAATCGGGCCGGCGGGTCTGGGTGTGACAGGCGCGGCCATCGCTACGGCGGTGGCCTATGTGGTGGGAGGCGGATTGATGTTTCTATCGGTGCTGCGCAGCCCGATTCTCGATTTGCGTTCGATGCCCCGCCGGCTGGAATGGCCGATCCTCAAGCGCTGCCTTTCCATCGGCATGCCGATCGCCGGCGAGAGGGTCACAGCCTGCCTCGGGCAGGTGCTGTTTACGGCGCTCATCGCGCGGCTGGGTACCGTGGCGGTGGCGGCGCACTCCATCGGCATTACGGCGGAGCAGGCGTTCTATATCCCCGGGTACGGAATGCAGACAGCCGCGGCCACGCTGTGCGGTTTTTCGGCCGGCGAAAAGGACGAGAAAAAGCTGATGCAGTATTCTTCGGTGATCTGTGTGATGGCGGTGGTTCTCATGGGCTCGCTGAGCACGCTGCTGTTCTTCATTCCGCAGGTGATTTTAAGCATTTTCACCCCGGACGCAGCGGTCATCGCCCTTGGCGTGCAGCTTTTGAAGATTGTGGCGTTTTCAGAGCCGTTTTTTGCGGCAGCCATCATTATGGAGGGCGTGTTCAACGGCGTGGGCGATACCAAAGCGCCGTTTGCCATCTCGCTTGTGACGATGTGGGGAATACGCATCCTGCTGACGTTCTTCGTAGTAAATTTCACAGACGGCGGCCTGCCGAGCGTGTGGCTGTGTATGGTGGGGGATAATGTGACGCGGTGCTTGCTGCTATTGCTGCGGTATTTCCGTGGAAATTGGAAGCAAAAATTGCAGCTTGCACCCGCGGAATAACGCCCGATGGAAACAAAAACCCCCGGGCCGTTTCCCGGGGGATATAAAAAACCGCGCTGACAGGAGGCATTTGCGCCGAGGGTGGAGAAGGAGAAAAGGAGTTCCCCCTGTGGTGCGGCGGTTGGCGGTATAGAAAGCGAGGCGGCAGACGCCTTTGCCTTTCTTTTCTATACCATAGCACGAATGGCTTAATTTTACCTGAAAATAGTAGGAATAATTTGTTAATTTATTATAAACGGGGGATCTCATTAAGAGATCCCCCGTCTGCATACGAAAAAAACAGAATGGATTTTGCGCTGTGCCGAATTTTCTCCGGCCGCATCATTTTAAAAAAGGAAAGACAGCTGTTTGTTCCCGCTTTATCCAACCAAAGAGTGATACAGCGCTTCGTCTTCCTTGGCGGAATTATTCCACGAGAAATCGGTTTTCGTGCCGCGCTCCACCATAGCATCCCACGCTTTGCGCTCGTCATAGAAGACCTGTTCGGCATAGAAGATGGTACTAAGCATTTCGTCAGCGTTATAATTGGCGAAGGAGAAGCCGGTTCCGGTTCCGGCAAAGCGGTTGTAGGGTTCTACGGTGTCTTTAAGTCCGCCCGTCTCGCGCACAATCGGCACAGAGCCGTACCGCAAAGCGATCAGCTGCGTCAGGCCGCAGGGCTCGAAGCTCGAGGGCATGAGAATCGCGTCGGAAGAGGCGTAAATTTTGTGGGCGCGCTCGTCGTTGAAATAAATGTTGGCCGATACCTTATCCTTGCGCGTCCATTCATAGTGGCGGAACATATTCTCATAGTTGGGGTCGCCCGTGCCCAGCACAACCAGCTGGATTTGGGAGTCGAGCAGCCTTTCCATCACCCACGCCACAAGGTCGAGTCCCTTCTGATCGGTCAGGCGGGTGATCATGCCCACCGTCATTACACCGGGATCCTCCGGCAAGCCCAGCTCCTTTTGCAGCTTGCGCTTGTTGGCCGTTTTGCCCTTGCGGAAGTTTTTAACGGAATAGGTTGTCTCGATTTTGGAATCGGTCTGAGGGTTATAGATATCGTAGTCGATGCCGTTGAGTATGCCGGAGAGCGTGCCGCTTTTGGCGCGCAGCAAGCCGTCAAGGCCCTCGCCGTAGTAGGGCATCTGGATTTCACCGGCGTATGTACGGCTTACGGTAGTGATCCGGTCGGCGTAGACCATACCGCCCTTGAGCATATTGGCGTCCTTTTTGAATTCGAGGCGGTCGGGGGTAAAGATGTCGGCGGGAAGGCCCGAAATCGAACGAATCGTTTTGATGTCCCAAATTCCCTGAAAGCGCAGGTTATGGATCGTGATAATCGTGCGGATCCCCTGATAAAAAGGATTGGATTTAAAGAGAGTATGCAGATAAACGGGCACAAGGTCGGCCTGCCAGTCGTGGCAGTGAATAATGTCGGGGTGGAACCCGACTACCGGCAGAATGGAGAGCGCGGCTTTCGAGAAGAAAATAAATTTCTCAATATCGAAGCGCATCTCGCCGTAAGGCTTATCGCCGCCAAAGTAGTGTTCGTTGTCGATAAAGTAGTACGTTACGCCGTCAAGCTCAAAGGAAAAGACACCTACATAAATCTTTCCGAGAGAACCGAGATCCATGTAAAAATTTGTGATATAATGGAATTGGCTCCGGTACTTTTCGGGAATGCAGGTGTAATCGGGCAGCACCACGCGCACGTCGAACTGCGTGCGGTCGAGTGATTTCGGCAGTGCGCCGGCAACGTCGGCGAGGCCGCCCGTTTTAATAAAGGGGACGCATTCCGAAGCGACAAATAAAATATTTTTCATTTTCAAACCTCCTCAAGGCTGAGCCTTGCTCCTGCGTCTTTGCAGCACATAGCTGCGGTGCGGCGATTTTATTTATTGCTATAAAAGTGCGCCGCAAAAAAATTTATAGTTACAGGTTTATTATAGCACATTTTTTTCTGTATGAAAATAGCAAAATTATTGCAATGCAGGAATATTTTTTAACGCAAAATAGACAAATACGTTTTCGGCTTGGCTGGAAACAGGTAAAAGAATCGGAAAGGATGGGAACGGTTATGGTGTTTTTCATTACAGGAGCGTCGCGCGGATTGGGACTGTCGCTGACGCAGCAGGCGCTGCTGCACGGGCATACGGTTTTGGCGGCGCAGCGAAAAGTGCAGGGAGAACTGGAAAAGCTGGGGGAAGAGTTTGGGCAAAGGCTGCGCATTGTGACGCTGGACGTGACAAACGAAGAGCAGGCGCGCCAGCTGGCAGAGAGTTTGGGGGATACGGCAATCGATGTGCTCATCAATAACGCAGGGGTTCTGCTCGAGCCGAAGTTCCCCAAGGGGGACGTCATCACCGGAATGGATCTCGCTATGCTGCGCACAACGCTGGAGTGCAACGCCGTGGGGCCGGCGGTGGTGCTCAAATATTTCGCGCCGCTTGTGTACCGCTCGGAAACGCCCTGCATTTTGAACATCTCGTCAGAGGCCGGCCATCTTGAACCCAACGGATGGAATTATATCGCATACTCCATGTCGAAGCACGCCGAGAATATGTATACGCAAAAAATTCGTAACTATCTTGCCCACACGCCCGGGCGCGAGAACGTGCGGATCTTTATGGTGCATCCCGGCCGGATGAACACCGAAATGGGGGCGGAGAACGCACAAATCGAGCCGCAAGAGGCTGCCGCCGGCATTTTGGCCATTGCCGAAGGAAAAATCGATCCCAAACTCGAGATTCCCTTTATCGACTACCGCGGCAACGCGATGCCGGGCTAAGTTTTCATCATACGGAGGTATATATGACCAGAGAAGAACGCGCGCTTCTAGCGGTGGAAGCGCTGAAAAAAGAATATCCAGACGCCGTGTGCTCGCTTACCTATCAAGAGCCGCT
Organism: uncultured Clostridia bacterium; assembly: GCA_944380825.1. Taxonomy (GTDB): domain Bacteria; phylum Bacillota; class Clostridia; order Oscillospirales; family Acutalibacteraceae; genus Gallacutalibacter. The sequence continues at coordinate 18,085 of CALWIX010000103.1, forward strand.
CCAGCTTCTCATCGCCACGCGTCTGGCCGCACAGTGTACCGACGCTAGAGTAAACCTCGTAACGCCGGCGCTGTTTGCCCGGTTCCCCACTCTAGATGCCTTTTGTGAGGGCAGCGCAGAGGAGATCGAGCCGTTCATCCGCTCCTGCGGCCTTTATAAAACGAAAGCGCGCGACATCTACGCCATGTGCTGCATGCTGCGCGACGAGTTTAACGGGGTGGTGCCCGATACGGTGGAAAAGCTGTGCAAGCTGCCGGGCGTGGGACGAAAAACGGCCAACCTTGTGGTGGGCGATATTTACCACAAACCGGCCGTCGTCACAGACACGCACTGTATCCGTATCAGCGGCCTGCTGGGCCTGACCGACAACAAGGCCCCCGAAAAGGTGGAGAAGGATTTGCGCGCCGTGCTCCCGCCGCAGGAGAGCAACGATTTCTGCCACCGGCTGGTGTTGCACGGCCGCGCCGTATGCGTAGCCCGCAGACCGCAGTGCGCAAAATGCTGTAT
>CALWIX010000104.1 GCA_944380825.1 uncultured Clostridia bacterium
TTACACGGCCGCGTTCAAAATACCCTGCCGCTACGTCCAGTGCATACAAAAAACCGGAACATGCCGCATTCAAATCAAACGCAGGGCAGGAAGCTCCTATCCGCTGCTGAATGACACACGCCTGAGAGGGAGTGATATAGTCGCCGCGGATGGTTGCACAAAGGATCAAATCAAGTTCGTCGGCCTTGATGCCGGCATTTTCAAGTGCAAGACGGGCAGCTTTGTCAGTAAGATCCGACATTGTCTCGTCTGTGCTGACAAAACGGGTACGGATCCCCGTTCGGGTACGAATCCATTCATCGGAAGTATCTACTAGAGATGCGAGCTCATCATTGGTGACGGAACGGGAAGGATGGCAGCTTCCGGTTCCCAGAATTTGAAAGTTCATAATTCAACCTCTTTCCTTCGCCCGCATACGCCCAACAGTGTCGGCAAAGCGCTGGGCCCCGGAGAGGGGGATCCCCCCCTCCTAATAATGCGGGGCAGCGGAAGAAAAGAAACAAAAATCACAGACTACCGCCACGGGCAGCCTGACCCAGCATATTTATGCAGACCACAGCTAAGGCCGGTTTTGTTCAGGCAATTTTAGAACTGGCCGGAACCTTTTAAAAACATCCGCACAGATTCCGGTGTTCCCTACACCCAAATTTCTTGACAAGAAGCCGCTTCCAGCTCCTTCTGGAAATTTGAAAAATGCGGAAAAATTTTCAGTGATACACTTTCAATTATAATAGAAATTAAGTGTTTGTCAAGAAAAACAGAGGATTATAATTCTTTATAAGAATATGCTATGCGAAAACGATGTATAGATTGAAAAAAACTGTTTTTATATAAAAATACTACAAAATCTAGAGAATAAGTATACCGATGCGCGCGCATACTTTGAAAGTAGACAGCATTGGCAAAAAAGAAAATGAGGTGTTTTGGAAATGACAAAATTGGAATGCCATGTAACTGAATGTGCAAGCAATGCCGATAATTGCTGCTGCCGGACAGATGTTAAAGTTTCGGGACCATGCGCTTTTGGCTCTGAACAGACATGCTGTGCATCGTTTCTGCCAAAACCGGAAGATGCTCAAAATGCAGCATATTGGCAGCAGCCAAATCCATCTATTCCTGTAGCATGCAATGCCCAGGGATGTGCCCACAACCACAGTGGTCATTGCGAAGCCGCAAGCATTTGCATCAATAACTGTACCGGCCGCGCAGGTACGATGGACGCTACACAGTGTTCTAGTTTTTCGGCCATTTAATTGTCCTATTTTGTGTTAGATAATAGGCAGAGCTGTTCGCTGGATTCTTTCGACTAAGTCCGCGATATGTTCACTTGTTTAAAAATATGTATTTTTTTCTCATTTTTAGTTAACCACAAAAAAGAATCCCCGTTTATTTTCAAAAAACAAATGCTTGACTGTAAAAAAGATTCAGGATACACGTCCATCTTTTTAAAAATCGCATTCATTTTTCTTTCCGAAAATTATATGGGGATTCTTTTCTCTTTTGTAAATTTATTATTATATAAAAGAATAATAAGTCTTAAAACAATTACAATTTCAAGAAAAAATTTTATTTTTTCTTGAAATTTCTTTTTTTTACTTAAATTTTCTCAGCAAAAAATATTTTTTATTAGATTATTATCTGCAACAATTATCCTGTTTTTAATTTTTTTATTCTTTTTTTTTAACTTAAAAAAACCGTTTGTTCAAACTTGACTTTTTTTCTCGCTCTATATATAATATCTTTCGGAATCTGTTTCTAAATCTTTTCTTTTATAAATAACCATAAGGAGTGGACATCTTTTGTTAATCACGCGAGAAACCGATTATGCAATACGAACTGTCCGCGCTTTGTCCTGCGGAGAAAAATTGACAGTAAAACAGATCTGTAGTCAAGAACATATTCCTGTCCAGTTCGCGTATAAAATTCTAAAAAAACTTGGTAAAAAACAGATTATTGAAATTCTTCGTGGCCCTTCGGGGGGTTACTTTCTTACGGCCGATATCCAAAAGCTTACACTTTTTGATATTCTTCTTGCCATTGAGGAGGATTTCTTTCTCAACAATTGCCTGCGCGGCAAGGAAAACGACTGTGAAAAACATTCTAATTCGACTCCATGCTACATCCATAAAGAGTTTTATCGAATTCAACAGGTTTTAATCGATGAATTTAAACGCCGCTCTTTAGCTGAAATTTTTTATGAAAGCACACAGCAAAAAGAGGCTATTTAATTCAACTAACTTAAAATGATTTAAATAAAGATACTGTAAATCATAGAATTTACTAGTCTGCCAAGGTATTGACACTAAATATATAAATACTTGAAACTGCTCGTACTTAAGCCGAAGATTATTTTCTTTCGGTTTAGTACGAGTTTTTTGCTTAAAAAGAGAATCCTATAAATTTCAATCTTATAATGAAACCATATTATTGTTTGGCTTTAAGATTATATTTCTGCAAAAATCATCTTACATATTTCTGGATGTATAGAAAATTCCAAACCTGAAGATAATAACCACAGAATCTACAAAAATAAATCCTCAGGAGGTAAAATAAATTGAAAGCCACTGGAATTGTCAGAAGGATCGACGACCTTGGGCGCGTTGTAATTCCCAAAGAAATTCGCCGCACTCTCCGAATTCGCGAAGGAGATCCCCTCGAAATTTTTACGGATGCAGATGGCGGCGTTATTTTTAAAAAATATTCTCCCGTGGGAGAACTTTCAGAATTTGCGTCACAATATGCAGAGGTACTCAGTAAAGCTGCAGGATTTCCTGCAATCATCTGTGACTGCGACCATGTAGTGGCTGCGTCCGGCATACCTCGTAAGGAATTTCTGGAGCGTCGCATTACGCCAGAGTTAGAAGAATATCTCCACGAACGTCGTCACTTCACGGCCGAATCTGGAAAACCAGAACTACGCCCTGTTGAAGGGATTGAGCGCACAGCAGCGGCCGCTAGTCCGATTATCGCATCAAGTGATGTAACAGGTGCAGTTATTCTACTGCTAGATGGCGACAATTTCCCTACGGAAACAGAAATTAAGCTTACCCAAGCCGCAGCCGCTTTTTTGGGACGTCATTTGGAAGCTTAAACATCGCTAGTAAGATCTACTATTTAAAATATAAAAAAGTATTCTTTAAACAACATACTCCCCCTATAAGGAACAGACTAATCAAATCTGTCTTATATTGGGGGAGTATTTTATATTAAAAAACAAATGTATAAAAATAAATAGAAATAATTGTTTCGTGTGAAAAAGTAGAATAGATATCCTCTCTACGACTCTCGCATACGAAGCCTCTTATGAACTTAGCTGACTGGGATTTGTGGATGGATATACACCATAGTTGGACAATAATTCCTCCAGCTTTTCCGCTATTCCCTGCACGATTGCGTGACAGGGATTTTCACATCCTATAATATTCAATTTCTGCAATTCCGCACAATGTAGGGTTTCATATAATCCCATCATAAACTCCGTTAGTTTATAGATCAGCCGATAGCCATCCATATTGTCAACATCCGTTTGTCCCTCTTTTGCGGTCATCCGTCCGATAATACCCACTGCCACTGTAAATGCACCGCAGCAGGACTGTTCTGTCTGCATTCCAATTCCCATAACGGAAAACATCTTTCGTGTTTCTTCGGACAGATTTAAATGATAATACTCGTTGCAGGCTAGAAACATCGCTTCGGCGCAGGATAGATCTGTGCCAATATGATAAAAGTTGACTAATTCATAGAGCTTTCTGTTTTTCATACTGTACTCCAATCACACATCATCTGATTTTCGGCAACGCAGCGCAGTTCGTCCCGTACCTCTATCATCACAAACCACAGAAGATTTTAACCGCACCACTTTATCGCGTCTTGAACTTGCGCAGAACTGGCTCAAAAGCGGACACCCCAGATATTATCGTAAGGGCTAACCGCTGCCAGTCTACCAGTATGGTTTGAACGCCTCTTAGAATTTTGACATCGACGATACAGGCTATGCCAGCATCCACAATGAATCCCAAAGTACTCGTTTTTCTCTAGTTTCTCATCTATGTCCTCGCTGCCCACCACACCATGTCCTATGGAATCGATTTCTTGCCGTTAATGGTCTTCTTCACACAAGCACAGTAATCCCCAAAATCTCGCTGCGAAATATACAGATAGTCACCGGACAGGTTCCAGCAGGTGCCGTCTGTAAGAAATATAACATATTTTCCAGTTTGATACGGGGATCGCAGGCGAAAAGAGTGTCCGCAAAAAATAAACTGCGCCGATCTTCAGCGTGTCTAGCGTGGATTTCCCGATTTTTTCTCGGTAAAGCAGATATCTATATTGATTTTGCAAGTCAGCGTTTCCTTTTTGCTTCATACATCAATCCCACCAGAAATACCAGACAGTAGACTGCCAAAGGACATCCGCCAAACTGCCCACTGTGGCATCCTCCGGCCCTTGATCCACTATGTCGGGACAGAAACCGTACAGTTCTACGGCTGCCTTCATAGCCTTCTGTTTAAGAATGGGCACCGGAAGAACAAATTCCAGTTCATCGTGGGTCATAGCGCCAGGCACAGCGCCGTACTGCTGAAACCAGTATTTCGCCACTGCCATCAGTTCCGGAATGTCAGGGCAGTCGTTCCAGTTGCCAAAGGGCAGATACGCAAAGATTTCCCACGGATTCTTCACTGGAATTTTGGCCAGAATGAGGGGGAAGGTCATATCCGTATCGGAATTCCAGTAGCTCGCAAAACGGCAATTATCGTAGCCGCCCTCCATTTCTCCCAAGATTTCTTCCTTCCAATTTATATCGTCATCCTCGGCTTCCTCTTTTCGCTCATCGATCAGTTGATCCAAAACTGTCTTTCCATCCTTCAAGGGAGAGGCAAGCACCTTTTTTCGGTACTTTGCCACCTTCTGCGCATCGAACACATAACCGTCTGCGCCCACGCTATCTGGGTCAGAGTTCATTACAAGGCACTCCCACAAGGTTTCATCTACCTTTAACAGCACAGGTATAAAACCTTCTTGAATACTGTCGCGTTTGGCATAGGTATATGCCGACATGATCGGATCGTCGTCTTTCATCGAGGGGAAATAGGTACATTCGCACCCCAGATAGTCCATCATAGCTTGGGCCAATTCGGAGGGCTCGAGGGTATCTTTGTCAAAATCCTGTCCTTGCCAATTGGCGAAACGTTTGTCGAGCACTTTTGCCATAGCTTGATAGTAATTTTCATCAAAAGGAATAAATAGGTAGGCTTCATCTTGAATCTCGTCGGAGTAATTTCGCTCTTGGCCGATTACTACCATGGCATAATTATCGATATCGCTAGGAAAATAGGGAGAGTCGTTTTCTCCGTAGTAATAGTGAGCAAAAGCCTTGCCCATCTTGTTAAACAAAGTGGTGAAGAGCTGACCGTCCAGTTCATTCTGAATAAATGCCCGCAGATCCACCCCGGCATGGTCAGCCTTAACCTGCTGCACCAGATCGCCGTACTCCTCTAGAAATTCCTTCCCCATCAGCTCATGTTCCATGCACCAACGCAGATAGATGGCCATATGGTTGTAAACAGCTCTCTCGTCCACTGACAGTTTTTTCTCTCGCAGCGTCTCCAGATGGTAAGCTGCATCGTCCATCTCCAAAACGTCGTCGTCTTCATCGCCTTCACTGTTATCTCTATCGTCATCCGTACCATCCTGCGAAGGTTCATAAGAGATTTTTAGGGTCATACCGGGCAGAGCCACACCCTCGCTGCGGGTGATGGCATGCTTGTCATTCGCTGAAAAGCCGATAGTTTCTCCGTTATGCAGCTCCACATCGCTCTCCAGAACATAGGAGACAAGGCTTGCCAAAAAGTCCCGCAGGTCGCTCGGTTCAGCGTCAGCATTTACTACTTCCATTTCATCCTTACCAAAAACATCCATGCCATAGGTATAGGCGCACATGCCGCCCTCACTGCGGTAGAGACCGAACCAAATCCAGTTGAAAATGGGCAGTTCGTCTTCCTTCATCATATCGGCAAACCCCTCATAAAACCTAGGCTCAAACACCACGCCGCTGGTGTAAACGCCGGTGGCGTATTTTTGACGGCAGCAGGCGGCCACCAGCTTGGTGTAGAGTTTTCCCCGCTCCAGAAGGTCTTCCTCCTTGCCCAGCACGGCTACCATCAGATGGGCGCTGTGATTCTTTGCCACCTCCACGGCATCTGGCCACATATAGTTATTTTCTGCGTTGATTTCGGCTTCGCCATTGGGGATAGGCGCAGGCATCAGGCTGACGGCGGCAATCAAATCTCCCACCTCGAACACCAGAGCATCATCGCTCTTATCCTCGCTCTCGTCGTGTTCCTGCGCAGCGATATTCCATTTTTCTTTCAAATCTCGGATAAGTTGCTCCTTGTCCCATTTTCCTTTGGACAGGAGGACAAAACCTGCAAAGGTTCCCTTGCTATCATGCTGCCCCTCGCTGTTCTCGGCATCATCCTCGTCGATTACATCCATATTGCTGCGCTTTGCGAGCTCTTCCTGACACTCCCGAATTACCGTCGGGGCATCCTCGTCGCTGGGATCCAGCTGCGCCCACCGCTGAGCGTAGGGGATAGCCTTTTCCTCCTGCCCGTGCAGATACTGATAGGCATAGGCCATGCGCATATTCCATTGAGCGTTATCTTGTCCTTCCTCGCGAACAGATTCCAGCACTTCAATAGCCCGCTGGAGAGCCTTGTCGCTCTTATAGTTCGCCGTTCCTTCCTCATGATCTCCAAGGATAGCATAGTTCTCCAGCGCCCGTGCCAGCGCGTAGGCGCAGCGGTAATCCCGCAGCTGCTCTGGAACAGTATCAAGCACCTTCACACAACGACTGTACTCGTTTTCGTCGTTCCACTGCTCAATTTGCTGATAAAAAGCATCCGCATTCTCCCTTGTGTACGGGACATACTCCCAATCGTTCAGAGATGATTCATCCTCCACCTCTTGGTCTTCCCGATTTTCTTCGTCCTGATCCTTCAGCGGTACCGTTCCCACATTCCGGCGGAATACATGGAAGCTGGCCCATGGCAGATCTTTGTCAGCAAAAAATTCCTGTGCCATATGTACGGCGGCGTTTAAATCCCATGCAATAAAGTCCACATAGCCGCAGTAGAGGCCCGTAGCTCCGCCAGTAAGGGTAAGTACATCCGGGCCAAAGGATTCGGTCAGTTTTTCCTCCAGCTCGTCTCGCAAGTCGAAGATCTGCTGGCTTCTGTCTTCACCGGTAAAGCTGTCCAGCGGATAACAGAGGAATCCTCCCACCGCGCCGTCCGCATGGAGCATATCCATATCCTCATCCTCCCCACTCATATAGCCATTGATGAGAGGTACACAGTTGGTAGAGCCGGCAATGACATCTAAACGCCAGTCAGCTTCGGGATCTTTATCAGGTTCCATCTGATAGCTGGTGTACATATCCACATAGGCTTCCGGATCGGTGGTAAGATCAAAGCCCATATTCTTTAACGTCTCCGGCAAAGCGGAAAGCAGGATAGCAGGCCCCTCCTGCGGTTCTTTTGCCACATGGAACTTATCGACGTACCGCATAGCGGGAAGTTCACCCAGCACTAGATCGGTGAGGGTGGAAAGCATCCACCACACTCCATTCTCGTCTTTCTGAGCCAGAGGAAGAAGCTTTTCACTATATAAGGTCAGGCCCACATTATCTTTGTTCCGTTTTTCCACCCAGACCTGTACATCATCTCCGGAGACATCGCAGCCATATGCCCGCAGGCTGTTACTTTCATTGGGCTGGCGTCCCACTAAGATGTTCCAATGCTCTAAAACCTCTTTCGGAGCATGGCGATAAAAGTATATCAGCTCGAAAAACTTTACACGATCTCCTTGGGGCGTAAGGATCAATTCATACTTTTCTTTATTCTTTCCCATCTCAAAAGAGATGTCGTCAAAGGCTAGTCCTAGAATCTCATTACACTGCTCTATCAGTTCCTCTCCCCGCTCATGGTCTTTATCCTCGTCCATAAAGCGGCGGAGATCCGCTTCTTGTTCGGCAAAGGCCTTCCATGCCTTCTGTGTACGCTGGCGGAAATTTTCCAAAAAACGTGGAAAAATAAGGCATTTACGGCAGCTTTCGATCAGCTGCTCAATTTCCTGTCTTGTATTGTATTTTGGATCGTCGCCGGGATGCGGCTCCATCAATTTCACAGCCCGCCGAAGCTCTCGCCTTCCTTCCGGCGTTTCAGGGTCGGCCAAATTATTGTAGGCGCGGGCTAACTCCATATCTATTTCCGCCGTGCGCTCCTCCTTTGGGATTACTTCCAGAGCATCAACAATTTTTTGGTGTTCATCATTTTCGTGCCATTTCTGGCACTGTTTCAATAATTCCATTTTCTCTTCCTCCTTGGTTCATTCCGGTTTCCAGTCCAGAACAGACTGGAACATATCATTTTCATCCCGTTTAAAAGCGGCGCCATAGGGGGCATTGAGTAGGGGGATAATCTGTGGGCTATCGTTTTACACACGGAGTTTCGTGTGTAAAGGTCGGCGTTATTGGGAGCGTGCATATACTCATCACCGGCGATGAAACACCAGCCGCGATCCGGCTTTTCCTGATAGAAGCAACCCACCCTGCATCCTTCCACCATGATATTGATGGCGATACAGCCTCCTGCTCCCTCCTAGCCGAGGACAGATCCTTCCTCTTTTCCGCTTTGATATGATAATTACAGTTGCGGCTGATCACACCAATTCATGGAGGTTATAGAACAGTGGAGCCTTAACAAAATCAGAGAGCATCTTATCCTTGGCATCATGTTCATTTACAATGGCGGTGATGCGGATGCGGCGGGAAGGGGTGTCGAACTTGTCCATATCGTGGAGATCTATATCATCGTTTACGGTGCACTCTAGCAGGATAGCGGCTAGGTCTGTGATGAGATTAATTGCGAATTGGAAGTCTGTATTCACGTCATTGGAATGGATAAGCTCCTGCAGAGAATACTTATTGGGCCAAATTAAAATGGTTTTTTATATTTTACCATTTCCGTTACAACTGGTAAAGTATATTAAAAGTGAATACAGTCACTATTTTCCCTTTTTTCAAGTTTATATTTAAGTAACAAATCTTTGGCAATATGATTAGGCAGTTAAGGATAAAGATAGCGTAATAATATAGGGAGGAAAATCTTTATCATTTTAAATCTAAAGCTTCACTTTATAAGCTTGCACTGGCGGAAATTTCATTGTACAATGAAAAGCATAATCAATAAACCGTATGAGGGCTGTGTTAAAAATCGGAACGGTTGTGTATCGGATTGCTTTTTTGTTGGAAGATTTTTGTCGCCAATTTATCAAACAGCCCTTTCCCTTATAAAAATATAAAGGAGATTTTTAATATGCGCATTTTGGGAATTGAAAGTTCCTGCGACGAAACAGCGGCAGCTGTCGTTGAAAACGGACGTACGGTGCTATCTTCAGTAATTGCTTCTCAGGTGGAAGAACACAAGCTGTATGGAGGGGTTGTACCCGAGATCGCATCGCGCCGCCATTCGGAAGCCATTGTGGGTGTAACACGTCAGGCTCTTGAGGATGCCTCCCTTACTCTTGCACAGATCGATGCTATCGCTGTTACCTATGCCCCCGGCCTAATCGGGGCTTTGCTGGTAGGGGTAAACTTTGCCAAAGGACTTGCTCTTTCTACTGGACTGCCGCTAGTGCCGGTACATCACCTGCGCTCTCATATTGCCGCCAACTATATTACAAATCCCGCACTGGAACCGCCTTTTTTGTGTCTCGTTGTCTCCGGAGGACATACTCACATTATTCTAGTGGAGGATTACACCAAATTGCGTATTATTGGACGCACCCGCGATGACGCGGCGGGTGAAGCATTCGACAAGGCGGCACGCGCCATGGGAATGCCATATCCCGGCGGCGTACACATGGACAAAATCGCGCAAGACGGCAATCCTGAGGCTTTTCGGTTCCCGCGACCCAGTGTGGACGGCGCACCGTTTGATTTTAGCTTTTCCGGTCTGAAAACCTCTGTGATCAACTTAATCCACAACGCTTCACAAAAGGGAGAAACACTTCCAGTACCAGATTTGGCCGCCTCCTTTCGAAAAGCGGTAGTAGGAAGCTTGGTACATAATTTTATTGCGGCTGCTAAAGAAATCGGCATCAACAAATTGGCGATTGCCGGGGGCGTGTCGGCTAACTCCCTCCTGCGTACAGAGCTTGAGCATATATGCAGAGAAAATGGCTGGGAATTTTTCCGGCCGAATTTGAACCTCTGTGGAGATAACGCCGCTATGGTAGGCGCGCAGGGCTACTATGAATATCTAGCCGGATCCAGAGCAGGAACGGATTTGAACGCTTGCGCTGAAATGCCAGTGGATCAGGGATGATGCCTTTCTTTTTCGACTGCTCTGTGATATAATTTAAAAGGAGTCTCAAGAAGCACGCGATTCTTTCTGCTTCTGAGGAAATAGAGTATGGCGCGATAGGAGGAGTATTGGTATGACGATTATGGAAGCAATCCAAAATAGACGGAGCATCCGCAACTACAAATCTACCCCAGTAGAAAAGGAAAAACTCGAAAAAATCTTAGAGGCCGGCAGACTTGCCCCGTCGGCGCGAAATGTTCAGGCATGGAAATTCATTATGGTAACCGATCCGGAAACGATTAGCAAACTCGCTCCGGCATGCTGCGGACAAAGTTCTGTAGCACAGGCTCCGGCATTTCTCGCCGTTTGTACTAACGAACCTTCTGTGATGGCTTGCGGCCAGCCTGCTCGCACTATAGACGGAGCTATTGCAATGTCGTTTATGATCCTCGAAGCCGAGGAGCTTGGCCTTGGCACTTGCTGGATTGGTGCGTTTTATAATGATCAAGTAAAAGAGGTTCTTGGCATTCCGGAAGAATTTGATGTGGTAGCGGTTACACCTATTGGCTATGCTGCGGAAGAACCCTCTGCACGGCCGCGTAAGGGAACCGATGACGTTGTGCGTTGGGAAAAATTTTGAGTTTAAATGCGAACTTGAATGGAGCACGGCGATAAGGAAAATTTTTTAAATAACTTCTTATCGTAAAGTAGTACTTTCTTATTTTTAAAAATTTTTATCGCCTGTTTTTCGGCAATTTAGGCTTCGGATATTTCCGGAGCCTTTTTATTTTTATAGTTAATACAAATGAATTTTTATTTCTTTTAATGGTTACCGCATTAAAACAAATAAACCATTAAAATTTAAACATAAATTATAAATTTCATTTTATTTTTTAAGATAAAATAGTTACATTCACGTTTTTAAAAAAAGCGTCTCTTTTTTATAAAAAACCGCTTGCACGTTGTTTGCGTTTTATGTATCATGTATTTGCATTTGGCGGGGAAATATTTGTTGATCCCTGCTTAGAAAATCGGCCCTGTCGGAGCGACGCTCGCGGATACCGGAGAATATGCGGAAGAAGGTATTTTATGACAAAAGATATGACATCCGGATCGCCCGGAAAGTTAATCCTTCGCTTTACAATACCCCTTATTTTCGGAAACCTATTCCAGCAATTTTACTCGATGGTTGATACTATCATTGTAGGCCGGTTCCTTGGCACACAGTCTCTTGCAGCTGTGGGTTCCACCGGTTCTGTCAACTTTTTGATCATCGGTTTCTGCTTAGGCTTGTGCAGCGGATTTGCCATTCCGGTAGCCCAGCGTTTTGGCGCAAAGGACTTTGAGGAAATGCGCCGTCTGGTGGGAAATATTGTATGGATCTGTATCGCCTCCTCTATTGTATTTACCGTGCTGACGGTTGTATTCTGCCGGCCTATTCTTGTTGCCATGAGTACGCCAGCCGATATTATCGACGAAGCATATCTTTATATTGTTGTCATTTTTGCAGGTATCCCCACCACGTTTTTTTATAACATCTTAGCAAGCCTTTTGCGTGCACTCGGCGATAGCCGTACACCGGTAATTTTTTTAATCACGGCCTCTCTCATTAACATTATTTTAGATTTATTTCTCATAGTAGTTATTCCTATGGGAGTGATGGGAGCAGCCGTCGCCACTATAATCGCACAGGGAGTATCGGGAATTGCGTGCTTCTTTTTTATTGTTAAAAAATTCCCCATTCTGCATATTAAAAAAGAGGATCTCCGCCCCAATGCAGAGTGCATCCGCGCTTTATGCGGCACGGGGATCCCTATGGGTCTACAAAGTTCCATTACAGCTGTGGGCAGCATCCTTCTTCAGGTATCGGTCAATACGTTGGGATCTATGATCGTTGCTTCCGTCACGGCGGCCACCAAGCTTTCTATGATTTTTACCGCAGCATATGATGCCATGGGAATTGCCATGTCTACTTACGGCGGACAAAACATCGGCGCTAGAAAGCCAGAACGTCTTGGTCCCGGTTTACGTGCCGGCATGGTAATCGGGAGTATCTATTCCCTGCTTGCACTGGTAATCATCTTCTTTTTTGGAAAAAGCCTCGCGCTTTTGTTCGTCGATTCATCAGAAGCAGAGATTATCGAAAACACCTATGTCTATCTTTTGACGAACGCCGCGTTCTATATTCCGCTTACAGCCGTAAACGTATTCCGTCTTTTGCTGCAGGGAATCGGTTACAGTAAAATCGCTATTTTTGCCGGTGTATGTGAAATGATCGCGCGCGGCATTACCGGTATTATTCTTGTTCCGGCGTTTGGATTTTTAGCTGCTTGCTTTGCCAGCCCCATCGCTTGGGTTATGGCCGATTTATTCTTAGTGCCAGTCTATTTCCGTGTAATGAAGCACATCCGTGAATACGGAAGATGACAGCAAGGGGGGATTTTTTATGAAAGCAAGAATTGTAATGCCACAGGAATTGATTCTGGCTCTCGGTTCAGCCGAACAAACAAAAGCCATTTATGAGGCGTGTGTATCGCTCGGTGTGGAATTTTGTGAAATTACGCAAACGATGCTCGACACTCCTCTCTCTGTGTGCATTCATGAGGGACAGCGCGGCATTCCTTGCAGCACATCAGAATTTTCGGCAGATGCGGCAGTCATCTTTTCTGGCTTTTCCCGCAAGCGTCTTGATGAAGCACTCGATCGGATTTCGGATCTGAAAATTCCTCTTAAAGCCGTTGTCACGCAGAAAAATCAGTCTTGGACGGTGCGGCAGCTTCTCGAAGAACTTGCCAAAGAACGCGCTTATTTTGCCGCTATGAACCGTGAGAAAAACACACAGGTTAAACCAATCCACCAGCAGGACAAAAAGGAGAAAAAAGACGTATGACCAATCGAATGGAACCTAAATCTCCTCAACCATCACTGCGTCCCATACAACCGGCAAAGGATGAACCGCGCGATAGGTGTCCGTTATACCGCAAATGCGGCGGATGCCAGCTTCAAAATATGGACTATAATAAGCAACTGCGGTGGAAACAGTCACTGTGTCAACAACTGCTTGGAAGATTCCATTCCATAGAACCCATTATCGGAATGGAAAATCCTTATCACTATCGTAATAAAGTACAGGCTGCTTTTGGTGTAAACAGACAGGGACAGGCCATCTCCGGCGTATATCAATCGAGCACTCACCGTATTGTTCCGGTGGATCACTGCATGATTGAGGATGAAACGGCCGACGCCATCATTGTAACGATACGCGGACTTCTTAAGAGTTTCCGTATCCGTCCTTATGATGAATATAACGAGGTGGGACTGCTGCGCCATGTGCTGGTTAAACGGGGTTTTTCCAGCGGACAGGTTATGGTTGTACTTGTGACATCCGGTCCTGTTTTTCCGGCCAAAAAAAGATTTGTGGAGGCTTTGCGCAAGATTCATCCTGAGATTACCACTGTAGTTCAAAATGTAAACAATAAATTTACCAGCCTTGTTCTGGGAGAACAGGAAAAGGTCTTATACGGCCCCGGCTATATTGAAGATACGCTCTGCGGCTGTATATTCCGCATTTCCGCCAAATCTTTTTACCAGATAAATCCTGTACAGACAGAAAAGCTCTATGGCAAAGCCATCGAACTGGCTGGTTTGACCGGCAGTGAAACGGTAATCGACGCTTACTGCGGTATCGGCACCATTGGACTGATCGCTTCTCGCTATGCAAAAAAAGTAATTGGAGCTGAAATCAATGGCGATGCCGTGCGTGACGCTATTGCTAACGCCAAACGAAATGGAATCCGTAATGCCCGTTTCTATCATGCTGACGCCGGACAGTTTCTCACCGAAATGGCTAGAAACAATGAAAAAGCCGATGTTGTCATGCTTGATCCGCCGCGGGCAGGAAGTGATGAGGCCTTTTTGTCATCCATTGTCTCTCTAGAGCCGATACGGGTGGTATACATCTCCTGCAATCCTGAAACGCAGGCCAGAGATCTCGCTTACCTTGTCAAAAACGGTTATACAGTTCGTCACATTCAACCGGTCGATATGTTCCCCCACACGAATCATGTGGAGACGGTTGTTGTACTTTCCAAGAAAAAATTGACTTAAATAAGACGCGT
>CALWIX010000105.1 GCA_944380825.1 uncultured Clostridia bacterium
CTATACAGGTGCGCGGCATCTCTTCTCATCTGGCGCTGGAAGCCTTTGTAACGAATAATAAAAAAATGCGGGACAAAAGCCGGTTTGAGCCATTCAGTGCCGCACTGCTGCAAACGGTTACCGCCGGCCAGTTAGAAAACGCGATCCATACAACGGTAGAAGCTATAAGCGCGATCGTTTTGCAATTTGAAGAGCAGAACGCAAAAAGGTTGGAGCAGTTTGCACAGCAGGCCGATAGGATTGTGGCCGAAAGAGAAGCCATAAGACTGCGTTTGCAAAACTTTTCCCACACAATGCAAGAACTTCTTTCTCAAAATGTGGGACAAATCGAGCAAAGAGTGGCTGCTATCAACCGGTATAAAAATGAGATTGTGTCAGAATTTATCGCCGGCCTTTCTCAAGTTCGAGAGGACAGCGACAGTGCTATCCGTGCAGCGCTGCAGGATTCGGCTGCGCGGGTGGATGTCATGCTAAAAAAGGAACGCTTGCTTGTACAGAAAGAGATCCTTGGCCTTTTGAAAGAAACGGTGCAAAGCTGGGAGAAGCAGCGGCAAAGTGAGTGGAAGGACGTCTCTCCTGCTTTAATGGAAAAATGCTGTGCAGCCATGGGGAATGCTGTAAGCTCGATGTTCCAATTTGCGGAGACGATTCTATCGAATGCCGTTTTTTCTTTAGGAGGCAGCTACCTGCCCCAGGGCAGTCTTGCTGGGTGTAATGTAATCGAGAATGTTATCCAATCTGCTGACAGCGCCGTGTCCAATTATATAACCGAATTGCGTCAGATAGAAACCATTATTTCTACAAATTGGACAGAGAAGGCGTCGGCCTGTGCACAGACGCTTGCGCGAGAAGGGGACGCTTTTCTGTCAGAAAAAGAGGAAAAATATGACCTGCATCACAAGGCATATTTGCAGAACTACTGCATTTTTATAAAAGAAGCGCAGGAAATTGATCGCTCGTGCCAAAAGCTTTGGAAAGAGTTTGAAGCAGGCAGAACATCTTCGCAGACAGCACAAGGATAAAAGGCGAATACGGGCGGAGATCCGGCTGGTTTTTAACCTTCCATGCCCGATTCAATAAAAATTGACTTAATGAAGAAGGGGTATTTTATGAATGACATTATCAGTTTAGGAGCAGCTGTATTCGGTTCTTTGGTGGCGGGGGCACTCATTGGGCTCATTCCGCTCATTCTAGGGCAGAAAAGAGGGATGCGCGGCGTTGGAATAGGCGGTTTTATAGGCTGTATTGTGGGATCGTTTATTTTGGGATTATTTCTTTCTATACCGGTATGCCTGATTTTTACGCTTATCATCTTGTTGAGCAAGAAAAAAGAGACATCCGTACCTGTAACCATAAACCAGCCCATGCCCACTCCCGTTCCCACCACTCCTGAACCGCCCGTACCTCCTATGAGCAAATGTTCTCACTGTGGTGGCTCTATTGCGCAAGGCCAGCCATTTTGTCCCTATTGCGGTGCCCGTCAGGCAGCTGATCCAGCCGTGAAATGCCCTTCGTGCGGCGCCGATGTTCCCGAAGGAATGTTTTTCTGCAGCAAATGCGGCACAAGAGTCCGCTGATGCGGCGGGAGGATACGAAAAATGATGAAATGTCCTAATTGCGGGGCCGAAGAAAAAGATGGAATGATTTTTTGTGGGCATTGCGGAAGCCGTTTAAAAAATATGGAGCCATCTCCTTCCCCTAAGGAAGAGGAAAAAAACGATCCGGAGGCTGTGGAGTGGATTTCTAAGTTGGAAAAAGAGATACAATACAAAGATCAGACCCTCAGCCGGGTGCGAAAAGAAAAAACGAGGTGGTTAGTGGCGTCCCTTTTGCTTCTGGCCGCGCTTTTTGGTGTATCTATGCTCTACATATCGGCTCAAGACGACGTTGGCTATTATCAGAGAAGGTATTCCAATCTGCGTTCAGATTATAACGATCTTTCACAGCAGCTGGAGGAATCGGCCGATCAGGTGGAATTTATGAACAAGTACATTGTACTCATCAATAATAACGAGGACGATATGCTGTACCATACCTACAACTGCTCCGTGTGGGAGGACGGACGGACGTCATTTTTTGCGTACAACATTTCTCTTGCGGAATCGAGGGGATATGAACCCTGTCCGGAATGTTGTGAATAAAGCAGGCAGACGTCCCGTTTATAGAATTGAAAAGGGTGAAGGAGGAATTTTATGGAAACGTCGTTCAGCAATTTTACAAATTATAAGCAGACAGTGATGGATCTGACAGGGGATTTAAAAAAGATCCGGGAATTTAGTCTGCGCATGAATTTGGAAGGCAACGCCGCAGCGGCTGACAGCGTGCTCACACGCTTAGCGGAGGATACGTTCAGCGTGGCTATTGTAGGGGAGTTTAAGCGCGGCAAAAGTACATTGATTAACGCTTTGCTCGAAAAGGATGTGCTTCCCACCGATGTTGTGCCCACAACGGCTACACTGAATAAGGTTGCGTACAGCGTTACGCCATTTGTGCGCATCGAGTACAATGACGGAAAGACAGAAGATATTGATATAGACCGTCTCAACGAATATGTCACAAAGCTGACCCCGGAAAGCGAAGAAGTGGCCAAAACCGTAAAAATTGCTACGGTGTATTATCCTGTAAACTACTGCAAAAACGGCGTTACAATTATCGATACGCCGGGACTCAACGACGACGAGGCCATGACAAAAGTTACGCTTTCTGTCCTGCCGCAGATCGATGCGGCGATTATGGTGATGATGGCGGGATCGCCGTTCTCGCAGTATGAATGTGATTTTCTGGAGAATAAAGTGATTACAAGCGATCTGGGGCGCGTCCTGTTTGTTGTGACGGGAATCGATCTGTATGATGAAGACGACGCGGAGAAGATTCTTACGCTCATTCGAAAGAGAATTACGGATTCCGTAATGAAAAAGGCTAAAAGTGTGTATGGTGAGGGCTCTAAAGAATATGAGGCTTACCAGAGAAAATTGGGCAACATCCATCTTTATGGACTTTCGGCTAAAAAGGCTCTTAAGGCGAAAAAGAAGGGCGACCCACAGATGTTGGAAGAGAGCCGGTTCCCGGAGTTTGAAAGAGCGCTGGAGCGCTTTCTGACAGAGGAACGCGG
Source organism: uncultured Clostridia bacterium (assembly GCA_944380825.1). Lineage (GTDB taxonomy): Bacteria > Bacillota > Clostridia > Oscillospirales > Acutalibacteraceae > Gallacutalibacter. The sequence continues at coordinate 3,113 of CALWIX010000105.1, forward strand.
CGCTGTCATGCTGAATGTGCCTTTAAGCAGAATCAAAACCTCTTCTATTGAGCTTGTCAAAGCGATTCAGCTTCGTGAGAATGCGCTGACGATGCAAAGAGAAGAATTTAATGCTAAATATGAAGAGGCGATGAAGGAAATAGAGCGTATCCGCAGCGAACGTCAACAGGAATTTCATCGTATCAATGATGCCGCCGATAGGACGTACCAAGAGCTGATCCCATCCATTGAAGAATACTGGCCTTCTTTGGAACAGGCAGCGGATGAGGCAATTGATGCTTATACAATCGTCTCTGCCAATGAACTTAAAGGTGCTGCCCTACAGCAGACGCAGGATTCCATGACAAAAGCCGTTAAGGAAGCGATCGGAAATGTCAGCCAAACACTTACGGAGAAGATCCAAGCGGCTATCAATGATGCACTTCAGAGTGAGGCGGAGCGTATATCCGGCTTTGAAAACCGCTTTTTTGAAGCGACCGAGAATATACAGAGCCTGTTTGTGTCTTCGGGAAAAGAGACTTCCGGCGGCGATATGCTGGTAAGCGTCATTGCATCCAGCGTCCTAGGCTATGGGCTGGGCGGTATTTATCTCGGGTATAAACAGGCAGGGTGGAAAGGTGCGCTGCTGGGCGGCGGTACCAGCTTTGCAGGCACCATGGCTGGTGCAATGGGAGCTGGATTTCTCCTTAGCGCCCTTGCCATTCCTGTAACATGGCCCGTGATGCTTGTGGCTACGATCGGTGCGGCAGCTATTGGTACCTTTACAGGAAAATGGGCACTTGGGAAAGTTTTCTCCCAAAATAAGATCAGCCAGTTTAAAGAATCCTTTAAAAACGCCGTGCATAGCGAGCTGGCAAGAATGAAAGCGGAGGATGACTTCAGTGAGAATGTGAAAAAACAAATTACAGAGGCCTTTGATGCGTTAAAGGAGAAAATCCGCAGTGAAACAGAAAACATTCTGGGTGATACACAGAACCAACTTACACAGTTAAAGATAGAACTTGCTCAGGCAGATAGTACCGAAGAACAGGAGAAAAAAGAACTTCAAAAAATGCTTGCACAGATCGATGAAATATGCGCCCGTGCCGATCAGATAGGCAAGCAGCTTACCGCCGTTTTGGCGCAGTAGGGAGGTGCCCTGTGAAACGGATTAACCCCACCGAAGCTGTCAGTGTCGACTTTACCGAATACGTTCGGGAAAAAAAGGAGCGGATGAAGCCGCATATGCAGGGAGGGATCCCTGATTATGCCTATGGCTCGGATTGTGTTTTACGGCAGAAACTTAGGGCGGTTCCCGGGTTCTATCCGCTTGCCAAAATGATTACCAATACATATGTGCCGCGGATGAAACAGCAGATTAATCTTGATGGACTGAAGGTGGGTCCGTCACAATTCCCGGATGTTTACGAAATCGCTGCCGATTGCGCGCGACGTCTAGGAATCGGAGTACCGGATATTTATATCCGTAATTCACCTTCTGAAATCAATGCTTTTGCCTACGCAACAGAAGACGACGCTCCGCTGATTGAAATAACGTCCGCGTTGCTCGAACGCGTTACACCAGGGGAGCTTCGTGCCGTGATTGGCCATGAGTGCGGCCATATTCACAACGCGCACGGCATTTATAACACGGCAGCGCAAATCGTCCTCAACTCCATGCAGGTAGCCATCCCCGGCGTACAGCAGCTGTTGGCCATGGTATCCGCGCCGCTGCGTTGGGCGTTTATGGCGTGGCAGCGTGCCGCAGAAGTGACATGTGACAGGGCCGGCGTGATCTGTTCGGAAGATCCGCAGGACGGCGTGATGCTTCAGGCCAAACTGATGAGCGGTGCGGCGTTTAATCATTCAGAGATTAATCTAGAGCCTATTATGAAGCAATACGACACATTGCGCGAAACGCCGGTGCGTCTTCTGGAACTGGAATACACCCATCCGCTCTCTATCCGACGTATTTTTGCTATTAAGGAGTTTTTGGGCAGCGAGCTTTTATATACATGGAGGCCAGAGTGGAAAACACCGGGAATGCGGTTAATCGATAAGCAAGAGTTGGATGCTCGGTGTGAAAAGTATATCAGCGTATCTAAAAGCGAGGAAAGGAGGCGGCACGTATGAGGGAAGATGGGATAGACGCCCGGCTTTCGTCAGATTACGAGGGAATATGCGCTGAGATAGAATCCGTTTTGGAAGAAGTTTTGGGTCTGTTTGTGGATCCCCTCTTCCGAAATTATATGGGAGAGAATGCCGCCCAAGATCTGCGAGAGGATACAGCCCAAGTGCGCAAAAGGCTGTACGGACCATTTCAGCTCACCGTACTTGGTGATTTCAAAAGGGGAAAATCTACCCTTATCAACGCGCTTTTAGGCACACGGGCAGCCCCTACGGCCGCAACGCCGGAGACAGTCACAATTAACCGGATTTCTTTTTCCGAGACGCCGTCTGCTGAAGCGGTGCTGGAGAATAAAAAGCGCGCCCGTCTCTCTCTTGACGAGTTGGAGCGCGGCGTTTTGGAAGGAATTCTTGAAAAGCTTCCCGCACCGGTAGAATACATTGATGTGCGTCTTCCCTGCGAGATGCTGCGGGGGGTGACGGTAGTAGATACGCCGGGAACAGGCGATTTGACGCGCCGGTTTGACGAACAGGCGGCCAAAGCACTTGTCAGCGCCGATGCGGTGATTTATGTGGTTTCCGCACGATCACCTCTGTCTGCTTCCGAGCAGGCGTTTCTCTCGGCAGTGATCCTTCCGCAGAGTTTCTCGCGTATTCTCCTTGCTATAAATATGGCGGATACACTGGAAACGGAAGAAAATATCGAAAAGGTCAAAAACCTAATGTACCAGCGTATTGGCGCAGATGGAAAAATTTCTATATTTGCTCTCAGCGCGCTCGATGAGTTTTGCCGCAAAACGGGACTGGAGCGTCCGCAGCCTGCTTTGTCCTCCATAATGGAAAATAATTTTATGGAGTTTGAACAAGCCCTGCAAAGCGACGTAATTATGCAGAGAGATGTCATCAAATCCTCTAGAGGACTCGTCCTTACGCGTGCGCTTTTAGAGCGATTAAGCGCGCGGATTACCCTTGTTAGGCGTTCTATGCAGGTTGGAGCAGAAAAGCTTCGCCTTAAGGAAGACGCGCTTGAGAGTGAAAAAGAGACGCTATACGCAGAGGTGACTAAGCAAAAGGAAAAGCTTGCACAGTATGTAGATGAAATGGAATCGGAGGCGTCCAAATGGATGAACGAGTTTTTGGCACGCCTGAAAAAGGAGCTGGAGAAGATGCGTACCCAGGCACAAACGAGCGATATCCAGCGATACGTTTCATTTTATCTGACAGATTGCATCCAGAAAGCGAGTCAGGCGTGCATATTGCGTCACCAGAGGGACATTCGTGACCTAATGCTAAACGGTGTTAAGGAGTTTTCAAACGGTATTTCTCAGAGCATATTTGGCAGTGTTCAGGCTGAGATTGCGGGATGTATCGCGGATATAAGCTGGACCAAGGCAGATACGGCTGTATTTGCCGGGGATGTTGCGCTTTCTATGTCGGGTCTGTCCGCAGTGCTAGGACCGGTGTATTTGGTGGGACAAGCCATTGCGGGAGCGATCCGACAAAGAGAAGTATCCAAAGGACAGGCGGATCTTGTCGGGCCGCTTTTGCAAAATTTTGGCTTAGTAGAAAGAGCGGCAAGAGAGAATATAAAGGCTGTATACGCACAAATGAAAAAAGACATACTTATCCAGCTGGATGAAACGTATCAGCAGCAAATCGAACTTTCTATGGAAGCAGCTGAAAATGTCCGGAAGGCAGCTTTGGATGAAAATGTAAAAGCACAAGATGTTTTTTCCTCTCTGGATTTAGCGGAGAAGACAGTAAAAAATTGTATGCAGAGACTGCAAAAGTTGTAATGCGAAAACAGATAGTCTTTGTAAAAATGGGAACCTCTTACTAAATCTATCTCGATTAAAAGGTGTATAGAAAAAATATATGGCTATATTAAGCCAAAATCTTTATATTTTTAAAGGAAGGGCTTGAGGTTTGCAATTTGCAGACCACAAGCCCTTCCTTTCCGCAGCTTAAGCCATAACATACGGAAGTTTCCTGATGGAGATGATGTAAATAAGGCGCTGGTTTCCTTTAGAAGTCTTCCATATTTTTATCGAAACATCTAAACTATAAAATAGTAGTTTGAGTATCATAATTGAAAATAAAAAGGCACATCCGCTACCACTCATTTGAGTGTATGGATATGCCTTTTCGATGGTCCAGTTTTGCTGACAAAGATGTTTTTGTTAATAGTCCAAAGTGTTTTACCAAAGCCGCAAACATTTTTTCTTTGGTATCCTATTCAAAATTTGAACGCGTATATCGGAACAATGCGCTTTGTTCCCAATCTATTTCAAGGGATAGATGATATAATACCCAAGAATTGAAATGACTTACTGTTGCATCTGGATCTTTATAAACTTGATTTGCTCTAGAATAAACTATTTATCTTGTACTGAAAATTCTATACGCGTCTTATTTAAGTCAATTTTTTCTTGGAAAGTACAACAACCGTCTCCACATGATTCGTGTGGGGGAACATATCGACCGGTTGAATGTGACGAACTGTATAACCGTTTTTGACAAGGTAAGCGA
>CALWIX010000106.1 GCA_944380825.1 uncultured Clostridia bacterium
CGATAAGATCGCCCTCCTCGACCAGTGCAATGGGACCGCCTTCGGCCGCTTCGGGAGATACATGACCGATTGCCGGGCCTCTTGACGCGCCGGAAAACCGGCCGTCTGTGATCAAAGCGATAGAGGACGCAAGCATGGGATCGGAAGAAATCGCTTCGGTAGTATAGAACATTTCGGGCATCCCGCTCCCTTTGGGACCCTCATAGCGAATAAACACCGCGTCGCCCGGCTGTACTTTATGCTTGAGCACTGCGTCGATAGCGTCTTCTTCACAGTCGTAGGGACGCGCGCGCAGGATCGTATGGAACATCTCCTTCGGCGCAGCACTGTGCTTAATCACAGCGCCTTCCGGCGCAAGGTTGCCCTTTAGAATCGCGATGGTTCCGTTTGCGCCGATAGGATGATCAAAAGTGCGGATAACATCGGTACGCGTAAGACCAACGCGGCGCAGATATTCGTCGCACTTTTCATAGTAACCGCTCTTTTTTAGATCCTCCAAATTTTCCCCCAGCGTTTTTCCCGTTACCGTCATCGCGTCAAGATGGAGCATGCCCTTAATCTCCTCCATAATGATTGGCACGCCGCCGGCATAATAGAAATACTGCGCAGGCCAACGTCCGGACGGACGGATGTCGAGCAGATAATGGGCGTGGCGATGCATCTTGTCAAATGTTTCGGCATCTATGGCAAGCCCAAATTCGTGTGCGGCTGCCGGAAGGTGCAGCAGAGAATTGGTAGAACCAGAGATTGCTGCGTGAACCATGACGGCATTCTCAAAAGATTCCTTTGTCACCATATCACGCGGCCGCAGATTCCACTGGGCAAGCTTGACGGCCTGACGACCCGCGCGGACCGACACTTCGTACAAATCTTCACAGGTAGCGGGCATTAACGCGCTGCCGGGGAGCATCAGGCCCAAGGCCTCAGCCATGATCTGCATCGTAGATGCTGTTCCCATAAAGGAACAGGAACCACAGGAAGGGCACGCATGTTGTTTGTAATAATTTAATTTTTCCTCACTAATCTCGCCGCGCTGGTACATCGCGCTATACTTCCCAATCTGCTCCAAGGTGAGTAAATCCGGGCCGGCCTCCATCACTCCGCCGGTCACCATAATAGACGGGATATTCAAACGGCCGATCGCCATTAAATGTGCTGGAACCGCTTTATCACAGCTGGAAATAAACACGCCGGCGTCAAACGTAGTGGCGTTGGCGTGGATCTCTATGAGGCTGCAAATAATATCGCGGGAAGCAAGCGAATAGCTGATCCCGTCGTGTCCCTGCGCCATGCCGTCGCAAATATCCGTAGCAAAATACCGGGCCGCTTTGCCGCCGCTGTGATTTATCCCGTTGACGGCGCCATCTACAAAGCGATGGAGATGGGCGCTTCCGGGATGGCTGTCGCCAAAGGTGCTTTCCACCAAGATCTGGGGTTTGGAAAGATCTTCCACCGTCCAACCCATGCCCATGCGCAGGGGATCCATTTCTGGGGCAATCTTCCGAACTTCTTGACTTCTATAATCCAATGTGACTTCCTCCTATGCGGGCCGACAACCCATAACTGTTTTATACTCCGCCAATAATCATCAGATGATTTTTTAAAAATATATCATTTTTTTATAATAATGTCAATTTTTATCTTATAAAATAAAAAATATTAAAAAGATCATATGATAACCTTCTAAATAGATCGGATGATTTTTTATTTTATTTCTTTTTATCAAAAAGTTAAAAAAGAGCTTCCTTTTAAATCAGACAGTATGTTATAATAAAGATAATTATGTGTTTTTTTAGCTTTCTGGCACGCAATTTGGAGGGTATTTGTATGAAAAAGCATTTTGATGAAAAAAGCCGGCTGTTCTATCGATCGGTTGTAGCGCTCGTCCTGCCGATGGCGCTGCAAAACTTGATTAATGTCGCCGTGACTTCAGCGGATGTAGCGATGCTTGGCTGGGTGGGGGAAACGGTGCTTTCCGCTTCTTCTCTGGCGGGACAGGTGCAGTTCGTTATGACGATGTTTTTCTTTGGTCTGACCTCCGGCGCGTCGGTCCTTACGGCACAGTACTGGGGAAAAGGAGATACAAATACCATTGAAAAAGTAGTCGGCATCGCTATGCGCTTTTCTCTGTGCATCGGGCTTTTGTTTACGGTGGCGGCGTTGTGCATTCCGGAGATGCTGATGCGAATCTTTACCTCGGAGGACGCTGTGATCTCGGAGGGTGTCGTTTACTTACGGATTGTAGCCCCCTCTTACTTGCTCATCTCGATTACAATGATCTATCTAAATATCATGCGCAGCGTCGAGAGGGTTATTATCTCCACCGTCGTCTATTCCATCTCGCTTGTGAGTAATATATGCATCAATGGTGTACTGATTTTCGGGTTGTTCGGTTTTCCCAAAATGGGCATCGCGGGTGCAGCCATCGGCACTACAATATCCCGTGCCATCGAACTTGTTATTGTAGTAGTTTATTCGGCAAAGAATCCCGTTGTTAAAATTCGTCCCAAACTTCTTTTCGTGCACGATAAACTTCTATTCCGTGATTTTCTTCGCTACTCCATCCCCGTTACACTCAACGAATTGATGTGGGGGGCCGGGTTCTCGATGAACTCCGTGGTAATCGGCCATCTGGGCAGCACGGTGGTCGCTCCCAACTCCGTTGCGCAGGTAGCAAGGCAGCTTGCCACGGTAGTGGCGTTTGGCATTGCGAATGCCGCCGCTATCATGATCGGCAAGGCTATCGGGGAGGATGACAACCAGCGCGCTGAGGAATACGGAAGGCGTTTTATTCGTCTGACACTGATCGCCGGAGCAGCTGGTGGACTTGTGATTTTAGCTTTAAGGCCCTTCATCGCTTCGGCGATGAACCTTTCGGCTCAAGCTCAGGAGTACCTCTCCTTTATGCTCATCGTTATGTCCTATTACGTTATAGTCCAAGCCTACAATACCACTATGGTGGTAGGCATCTTCCGTGCAGGCGGCGATACAAAATTCGGTCTCATACTGGATGTTTCGAGCATGTGGGGGTGCTCCATTCTGTTCGGTTTTTTGTGCGCCTTTGTTTGGAAGCTGCCCGTATATGTTGTCTATCTCGTGCTGATGAGCGACGAAATCATCAAAATCCCGTTGACTACTTGGCGTTACCGTACAAAATGCTGGCTGCGCAATGTCACCCGATAGTCTTGCAATCCTGTGTTGGAAAAGAGAATGTATGAAATGAAAACTTCCCGAATAACCGCTTGGGACTATCTTTGGTATGCACTGTATGCTTTTGCTGGTTTGGGGATAGAGCTCCTCCTTTTGAGCGTTTTAGAGCCTGTCCTGTTTTGTGGTGTCCAAAGTGATGAATACTCCGTTTTGCAGCGCATTCTTCATTGGTCTCTCACCATGGCCTGCTGGGGCGTTATCGGCCTTGTCCTGCTGTACTTTTCTAAAAAGAAGCTGGGATTCGACGTGCTGCAAAACAATGGATTCTCTTTCAGAGGTCTGCTTGGCGGTATCTTTTGGGTGGCCGCCTGTATTGCCCTAAACGTTTGGGACTGGGGGACGTTAAAAATTATCGGCGAATTTCAGCAGAAGGAGCCTATTGTATTTATTTTTCAATACCTTTACTATGCCTTTGAAATAGGGCTGGTTTTTCTAATTGTGGCATTCGGACAAGGCTTTGGAGAAAAACTGGTGGGGCGAAAAACCCGCTTTCCTCTGGGTGGCCTAGTGTTGTGCGTCACGTGGGGAGGAATCCATATTCTTTCGCAGCAAAGCGTGTACACCGGTTTGGGCGTAATGGCTTTTGGTATTTTATATGGCCTTATTTATGTTTCCTTTGGCCGCAACGCAAAATATTCTTATGCGGCCATGCTGCTGGCATTTATCATTTAAAATTCCCCACTCTTTTGGCATAAAAAGAGTGGGGAATTAGATATTGCAAAAGGCCAAGAAAGTCTGTGGGGGTAAAATAAGGAGGGGATTTTATGCGCTACGATTTGACGTTTTATGGGACAGGGGCAGCGGAGGGGATTCCCTGCCCGTTTTGTGACTGTTTTCTGTGCAGGAATGCAAGGGAAAAGGGAGGAAAAGAAATCCGGAAACGTACGATGTTTCGGATTAACGAGGAAGCTTGCATCGATTTGGGTGCAGATTCCTTCGTGGAATCTCAAATGTACGGCGATTTTGTCCATCTTCAGCATGTCCTTATCACACATACCCACGAAGATCATTTTGCTTACATGATGATGAATGTCCGCAACATGGCGTACACCCGCACAAATCAACCGCTTCATATTTACCTTACGGGGGAAGCCTTCGATATTGTCGATTTCTTCCGCGCGAGCAAGCCGCTGCTCAAGGGAAAGCTTGGACAAATAGAAGATGACGGCGTGGTACAGTTTCATAAACTGGAGTTCTGGAAAACCTATCAAATAGCTGGGATGGAGGTAACGCCGCTGCGCGGCAATCACCGTGGGAATATGGATGAAAACAGCGCTCTGTATTGGATCCAGCTTCCAAACGGCAAACGTCTTTTTTATGGGCTCGACACAGGATTCTACTTTCCCGAAACGTTCCGGTGGCTGGCGGACCATGTGCCCATCGATATTTTTATCAGCGAGTGCACCTACGGCACAAGTCCCGGCCGTGGCGATCATCCGGACGGTCATTTGGATTGGAACAGCTGTCTGCATCTGTTCCGGCAGCTTCTGAAGCAAGGAACTCTGCGTCCCGAATCGCACGTTTACCTCACCCACATCAATCACTGCCATAACGCCACCCATACAGATCTCTGCCGTATGGCCGAAAGGGAATCCACCCTCCCCTTTCCCATCACCATTACCTTCGATGGAATGCAAATTCCCGGCTAAAGCCGGACTATATAGGGATGGATTTTTCCAAAAATTCAAGGAAGCTTTGGAGAGTTTCTTGCCTCTCCTTGGAAAGATAGTAAAAATGATAGGAACGCGCCGCCGTCAAAGTCGTGACGTGCGGCGCATTTTTTACATATTTTACTGAACCTTTTCCCACAAACTCATCTTTTCCGGACTGCCAAACTACTACGGGACAGAGTATCTTTGCGGGAAAAGTACGAACCTCTTTCGCCATACGGAAAAGTTCGCGGTATCTGGGAATCCACTGCGGCAAAATTCGCAGCGGCACACGCTGTGCCAGACAAAATGTCCTCTGTACCGCGCAAGATAGCGGATCCTCTCCGCACCTTCCTTGCAGCACCTTCCATCCATGAAAAATACCCGAAGGCTTTACACGGATGCAAAATGGAACCGCCAAAAGGAATACTCCCGCTATTTTCTCTGAAAAGGCAGCGGCCACCTCTATGGCAAGAAGCGCACCCATGGAATGACCCACTAAAAGAATTTTTTCATGCTTTTGACCGATTTCTTCGATTTGTCCGCGCACAAAAGCGCGCCACTGCGCCGCACTGCTGCGAGCAAAACTGTTTACTGCGCTGTCATGGCCCGGCAGACACAGGTTATACACCGCATATTCTTTCGGCACCACGTTAATAAAGTCTTCAAACTGCCGAGGACTTTCTAAAATCCCATGCAAAAACACAACCGCTCCCTGCGCGCCGCTGACTTTCCTGCTCCACTGTGCTTTACTCATTTACCCAGCCGCGCCCGCAGTTCCTTCACACGCGCTTCATGCGTTTGGATCGCGCGTTTGAGCCGTTCGACCATATCTTTCTGTTCGCTGTCTTTTTCACGCTCATAAGAATCGCGCAATTTAGCGAGACGCCCTTCCACATCTTCCAGTTCAATTTCCAGCGGAACTTCTTCTCCAAGCCCCATGCCATAAATAGCTTTCATATTCTCCCGCGCTTCCTGATAACTTACTGTATCGTTATCCCGCAGCGCTAAACATTCTATCGCCTTAAGCAACAGGCGCTCAGCAGGTTCACCGCAGGTAATGCCGTGGAAAATCTCCGCCTGCAATCCATTGGCGCGCGCCATACGTTCTTTCTCATCCATATTTTTTAACCTTCCCGTCTATCTATCATTCTGTTTGAAGTATACCTGCAAACCTGCCCTATGTCAACTGGGCATCCTCTAAACATCAAAACACCTCTTCCAGTTTTATTCCTATGGGATTGGAAGAGTCGCATGGAACGATTTTCACTTTACAACCGAAAGGCCTAACTCGGAAAGGGCTTCCCGCAACACTTGCTTTTCCTCCGGCAACAGCTCACAAATGGGGTCGAAACATTTTCCAACTTCCATCCCCTGCAAAATCATACCTTCTTTAATTCCCTGTGGAAAAGTTCCCTGATTGCATGCCGCGTGCAGCGGGAAAAAGCGCATTTGAGCCTCCAGAGCACCTTCTCTGTCTCCTGCTTGGAATTTATCATAAATATCGGCCAGAAGGCGCGGCGCCACATTGGCGCACGAAGCGATGGCTCCACATGCGCCGCAGCAAAGGCCCGCGAAAATCAACGTATCCTTCCCCAAGAGGACATGAAAATCCATTCCCTTTGTCAGCCGGATATACTCGAGCGTATTCGTAAAATCACCCGTACTGTCTTTAATTCCTACAATGTTATCCAGCTGCGCGAGACGGGCAGCCGTTTCGGGAGTTACGGTAACGTTTGTCTTGGGCCTATTGTTATAAATAATAATTGGAAGAAAGGTATTCTCTGAAACGGCTTTGTAAAACCCATACAGCTCCTGCTGCGTTTGAGAGGTAAACATTGGCGTCAGGACAGAGAGCGCATCGACGCCTGTCTCCTGTGCTATTTTCACCTGGGCAAGCATTTCTCTTGTTGTAATATGGGTCGCTCCGCCGTAAACCGGAACACGCCCCTTTACTTCGTCTACCACCGTCTCCAAAATATAGCGGTACTCACCGTGGTCAAACGCATAAAATTCACCGGTTGTGCCCAGTGGAAATAGACCATGCACACCTTGTGCAATTAAGTAGTTTACGACCTTGCGCATCATTGATTCGTTGAATTTCCCCTCTTCCGTCACAGGAGTGACAATGGGGGGAATGATCCCATATGGTATAAATCTCATTCTTTACCGCCTTTCCTCCCCGCATAGCAGGGAATTAAACCATCTTGGAGACTTATTCCTTAATTTTTTATAAATAGAAAAAAGAAAGGGCAGCCCTCATGGACCGCCCCCTCTTTAAAAGCCGTTATAATTTAGTCGGCAATTTTGGTGCCAGAAACTTTTTCGTAATACTTTGCAAGGGCGCTGTGATCGTTCTGACCGAAGCCGTCGTGATGCAGGGTTTGGAGCATCTCCATTACCTCGGCGGTCAGCGGCAGCGGGGAGCCCACACCGTGCGCCGTTTCGAGGGCATTGTTCAGATCCTTAATGTGCAGATCGATCTTGAAGCCCGGCTTATAGTTTTCTTCCATCATCATTGGAGCCTTGGCGTTCATAACAGTAGAACCAGCCAGACCGCCCTTAATAGCATCAAATACCAGGTGCGGATCCACACCGGCCTTCTTCGCCAGCGTAAACGCTTCGGCAACAGCCGCGATATTCAAAGCAACGATAACCTGGTTTGCAAGCTTAGTAGTGTTGCCTGCGCCGATGTCGCCGCAGTAAACAGCACTGCTTCCCATTACAAGCAGAAGATCCTTTACGCTTTCGAACAGGGCTTTGTCACCGCCAACCATAATCGCCAGTGTGCCATCGATAGCTTTGGGTTCACCGCCGCTGACAGGAGCATCCAGCATCTTGACGCCCTTAGCTGCACAAGCCTTTTCAATTTCTTTGGAAGCGAGCGGAGCGATGGAGCTCATATCGATGAGAATCAGGCCCTCTTTTGCACCTTCCAGAACGCCGTTTTCACCCATAACAACACTCTTCACATGCGGGGAGTTTGGCAGCATGGTGATTACGATCTCGCTCTGGGCCGCTACCTGTGCAGCGTTGTCAGCTGCCTTTGCACCAGCCTCAACCACCTCGGCGACGGCGTCGCGGTTGAGGTCGGTGACGACAAGCTCATAACCAGCTTTGAGCAAATTCTTGCTCATGGGCTTGCCCATAATTCCCAGGCCAACGAAACCAATCTTTTTCATTGTGAATTCATCCTTTCTAAACATCAGCCGTCTGATCCGACATCCTTTTTAGCGGATCACGGCATAATTTCTTGTCTGCTATCATTATAGCCGCCATTTACACACTTTTCAAGAGGACAATGGAGTATTTTTGCATTTTTTAGAAAATTTTTTTCAAGATCTTCCCTTGCTATTAAAAACAAGTTGTCTGACAAATATCAAACAAAAAGTGTTTCGATTTGAAGCAACTTTTTCAAAAACGATTGACGAATAAAACCATTTTCGTTTACAATTAAGAATAAGGCTTATTGGCAAATTATAGTTTTATTTTTGCCTATCTTTAAGATTACGGCGCAAATCTCTACTTTTTGAAAAAGGGGACTTTCAGTATGTTAAAAAGGGAGTACAAAAACACCGGACTCATGATTTCGGCTCTCGGCCTCGGAATGATGCGCCTGCCGCGCGTACAGGAGGACAAGACGGACATCGATTATGAAAAAGCGCAGGAAATCGTCGATTACGCGTATAGCCATGGGATCAATTATTTTGATACCGCTTATCCGTATCACGGCGGAACATCGGAGGAGTTCACCGGCAAGGCGCTGAGCAAGTATCCGCGCGAGAGTTATTTGCTCGCTACAAAATTCCCTATGTGGGCTGCAGAAACGCCGGATGATTTGGAACGGATCTTTAACGAGCAGCTTGCACGTACACAGGCGGGATATTTTGATTTCTACCTGCTGCATGCCCTTAACGCAGAGCGTGTGGATAAAATTCAAGAATTTCATATGTACGAGTTCTTCTCTCAGAAGAAAAAAGAGGGCAAGATCCGCCGCCTTGGATTTTCTTTCCACGACACACCGGAGGTTCTCGAACGCTTGTGTAATTTATACGCATGGGATTTTGCACAGATCCAGCTTAACTACCTTGACTGGGAAATGCAGGATGCAAAGGGACAATATGAAGTTCTAACAAAACATGGAATTCCGGTAATCGTCATGGAGCCCGTACGCGGCGGCGCACTGGCGCATCCGTGCGATGAATCGGTGCGCATTTTTGAAGAAGCGGCTCCCGGCAAATCAGCTGCCTCTTGGGCGCTGCGGTTTGCGGAAAGCCTGCCGAATGTTTTGGTAGTTCTCAGCGGCATGACTACGATGGATCAAATCCGCGACAATGTCGCTACCATGAGTGATTTCCATCCGCTTACCGATGACGATCGTGCGGTAATCCAAAAGGCACTGGACGCTTATAAAAAACATAAAACGATTCCTTGCACCGGATGCCGTTACTGCATGGACTGCCCGTTTGGAGTCGATATTCCCCTCGTGTTCCAGGTATATAACCGCTATCGCCTCGACGGCAGTAAGGAAAGGTTCTATAAGGCCTACGCCCAAATTCCAGAAAGCGCCCGTGCAGAGAATTGTCAGGAATGCGGCGCATGTATGACGCAGTGCCCGCAGTCTATCGAAATTCCGGAGCGTATGAAGGAAATCAACGCGCTGTGGTCTTCCAAAGAATAATGACTCATTAAATTATCTGTCATATCTATTAAAGCGTCCCCGCGCAAAGTGCACGGGGACGCTTTTTCCATTCCTCTTTTTGGCTTTCTGCTTATAGAAAGCGTGAAGCGAAGGAGATTCCGTCTGTCACGCCGTTGACATGTAAAAGTTCGAGAACGGTCGCCCCCAAATCGGCGAAAGTGGACCGGGTATGCAGGTTGACACTGTGCACCTGTTTTCCCAAAATTAGAACAGGAACGTATTCGCGGGAATGATCTGTGGAAGGAGTAGACGGATCACAGCCGTGATCGGCTGTGAGAATCACAAAATCGTCATCGCGCAGAAGGGAGAGCAGGCAGCCGAGCTGGCGATCAAACTGTGTAAGGGCAGCAGCGTAGCCTTCTACATTATTCCGATGGCCATATACCATATCAAATTCCACTAAATTAACAAAACAAAGTCCGCTAAAATCTTCCTTAGCCAGCTCCAACGTCTTTTCCATTCCGTCGTCATTGCTCACCGTTTTAATCTGGCGCGTAACGCCCCGGCCGGCAAAAATATCGTAAATCTTTCCTACACCGATGCAGTCAAGTCCTGCGGCACTCACATAATCCAGCACCGTATTCCGCGGTGGAGGAAGCGAAATATCGTGGCGGTTGGAAGTTCTCTTAAAATCCGGATATTCCCCCACAAACGGCCGTGCGATAACGCGGCCTACAGCATTCTCTCCCGTCAAAATAGAACGGGCAATTTCACAGCAGCGGTACAGCTCCGGCACCGGTACTATTCTTTCATGTGCTGCTACTTGAAACACACTGTCTGCAGACGTATATACAATCAAGGCGCCTGTGCGCATATGCTCGCGCCCGTAATCTTCGATAGCCTGCACCCCTGAATACGGCTGATTGCACAGCACACCGCGACCGGTCCGGCGGGAAAACTCTTCTAGGATCTCTTGGGGAAAACCATTTGGATAAGTGGGCATGGGCTTATGGGAAATGATACCGGAAAGTTCCCAGTGGCCGGTAGTGGTATCTTTGCCTCGTGATTGCTCGGCCATGCGTCCATAAGCTCCGCGAGGCTCCTTTTCCGGCGGCGCACAACTGACGCCGTCGATATTGAAAAGGCCCGCGCGCTTCATATTCGGTACATAAAACTTCGAGCTTTTTGCTACGGAGGCGAGGGTATTGCTGCCCTTATCACCAAAATCTGCCGCATCGGGAAGCTCTCCTACACCAAAGCTGTCAAGAACAATCCAAAAAATACGCCTAGCCATCAGCTATTCCTCCTCTCACGATCCGCCGCAATCAGCTTTTGGATTGCGGCGACTGCCGTTTTCACGGCGCCTTCGGTATCGTGTTCCTGCACATCCTCCAATCCCTCGGCGCGGCGCGTCTGATTTCCTATCACCAGCAGCACTGTCCCCGCACGAACCCTGCGCGCTGCAGCTACCAAAAACAATGCCGCCGACTCCATCTCAGAGGCCAGCGCGCCGCAGCGCAGCCAAGCTTCCCATTTGTTTTTTAAATCATATCCTACGGGCATACTGTCAGGATCATGCTGTCCAAAAAAAGAATCCTTGCACTGCACCACACCCACATGAAACCGAATTCCCGACTCTTTCGCCGCCTGTACAAGGGCCGACGTCACCTCAAAATCCGCTACGGCTGGAAACTCTATGGGAGCATATTCGCGCCCCGTCCCTTCCATGCGGACAGCGCCTGTGGCTACTACCAGATCGCCGCCGCACACCTGCGGCTGCATCCCTCCAGAGGTTCCCACACGCAAAAACGTATCCGCACCGCAGTGGATCAGCTCTTCCATAGCAATCGAGGCCGAGGGTCCTCCGATACCTGTGGACGTTACCGATACCTT
Source organism: uncultured Clostridia bacterium (assembly GCA_944380825.1). Classification (GTDB taxonomy): domain Bacteria; phylum Bacillota; class Clostridia; order Oscillospirales; family Acutalibacteraceae; genus Gallacutalibacter. Next base: position 11,395 of record CALWIX010000106.1, read on the forward strand.
TTCCCCGCACAGCGTTCCTGTATAAGTCGTATATTCTCGATTGGACGCAATTTTTTGGGGATTATCGAAATATTTCGCAATCTTTTCACACCGCCCGGGATCCCCCGGCAGGATTACATACCGCCCCACATCTCCCGGCTTTAAATGGGTGTGATACTCATAGCCGCTGGCATAAGGTCCAGACATCGCAGATTCCTCCTATTTATTTGCAAAAGTTGGGTAATGTAACTAAAAATCTGTAAATTCAAGTCCGTTTTATCTCTTTACTTTCCTAAATGATACCATTTATTTTTTATTTCTGCAAGAAAGCCAAAATAAATTTATGTCGATGATTTCCACTTTCCTTCTTTTGTGCTATAATAAAATAAAATTGGCGTAAAAGGAGGAGCGGGACGCTGTTTCGGCCTTTGGGCAGGCCCCCGCGAGGAGGATGTTGTATGAAACCTGTTTTTGATCATCTTTCCGGACAGGAGGAATTTGCGAAGGTCTGCCGGTTTCTGGATACCCGGTATTCCTATGAGCTCGCCAATCAGATGGAGAAATTCCGTACAAACGAAGCTTTAGGATATCGTACCGCCGGATCCCGGGCGGAATATCTAACAGGTGAGATGATCTGCCGCGAGATGCGTGAAATTGGACTAGATGTCTCAAAAGACGCTTTTACTCTTGACGGCTGGGATTTTCGCCGCGCCCGGATGTATTTCACCGGTGCAGACGGCGCACAGCAATGGGCAGAACTGGGAGGATATCAAACGGATTTTCATACAAACGGGAAAAAGCATTACCGCCTCATCTGCGCTGGGCGCGGCTCTTCTGAAGAACTCAGCCAACTTGACGTACGAGGAAAGCTCGTCCTTGTGGAAATCGATCAGCGGGGGGAATGGTGGATCAATTATCCCACCTATCAGGCTCATTTACATGGCGCTGCGGCGCTCATTGCCGTCCAAGGCGGCGGCTATGGCCAGATCCATCCCGATTCTCTGAATGCTCAGAATATCTGCGGCCCTTCCGACGCACCTGCCTTCTCCCTGTCTATGACCGACGCTCGCCGCATGGATGCTCTCTCGTTCGGAAAAGAAATCGATGTTTTTTTCGATGCGGAGTCCTCCGTCATTCCAAAGGCCGTTTCGTATAATATCGTCGGCAAGCTGGAGGGAGAAAAAAAAGATGAGTTGATCTTGCTGTCTGCTCATTACGATTCGTATTTTGAAGGGTTTCAGGATGACAACACCGCCGTCGCTATGATGCTGTGTATTGCACGCGCTCTTGTGAAAAGCGGTTACCGTCCCCACCATACGCTGCTTTTCTGCGCTATGGCCGCGGAGGAATGGGGTGTGATTAATTCACGGTACGATTGGTCTACCGGCGCTTACAACGAGGTGTTCGGCGTTCATCCGGAATGGCAGGGCGCCGCTGTGCTGGATATCAACCTTGAGCTTCCGGCGCACGCCCACGGAAAGAGCCACGCCGTGCGCAGCGTGTGGGAATACCAGCCGTTCTTATCTTCGGTGGTCGCTAAAATTTCACCGAAAAATACGGTCTATCCGGAAAAAGCCCGCGTTGTGTGTCCCATTCAAACATGGTCCGACGATTTTTCTCTGGCTATCGCCGGCATCCCCTCTCTTGTAAACAATTTTACGGAGGGCTCCTTTATGGAGACACACTATCATTCCCAGTTTGACTGCGGCGATTCTTACGACGAAGATGTTTATGATTACCACCACCAGCTTTATGCCCGCATTCTTCTCGAATTTGATAAGCTTACAGCAGCCCCACTGGATTTCTCTATCCGCCTGCGCGCCATGCGCAGCTGTGTGACTTCTTCTTCCCCAGAGTCCGAAGAGTTTCTCCTTGCTGTCGATCGCGCCCTTCCTTTGGCCGAAAAGTTAGCCGGGCTTATCCGAGAGCTGAATCAATCCGGAAAAACGCCCCCGTCTCTTTCTGGACGCTGCTCTTTGAATCGTACGCTGCTAACCCTTTTTCGCTTTTGCGAGGATTGTTTTGTTCGTCTGACTTGGGAGGATATTCCTATTTTTCCTCACGAATACGCTCAAACAAATTTACGTCTGCTGGCGCAGGCCTCAAACCTTCTTGCGCAAAAGGAGGTTTCCGGCGCGATCGCTATACTGTCTCAAATTGATAACAACGCTTACGCCTGCGCGTTCGACCGAGAGGTTTTCGACTATTTCACAGACTATGTCGTCAATCAGCCGGACGGTCGTTTGATGTGGGGCGCAGGACGCATTATGGGTCATGTAGATCTATTCTGTGTTCTGCAGTCACTGCGGCAGGCGGAAAAATCGGGCCGCACCGATTTTTCCGGAGAAATGGACGTGTTGCATCAATACTATGAGGAACAGTCACTGCTGTTGGCTGCTACTTTTCGGCGTGCGGCGGAGGATCTTTCCTCCTTTGCCGATTTGCTTTCCTCCGCTCTACTTTACTTTGCTTAAGTCTATGCAAGATGTTCTTGCTTTTCCTCCTGCTGCCATTGCACTGCCAAAGTTTTTGCCCTGCTGCCTTTTCGCTTGTTTACCTTAGAAAGGAAGACTTTCCAAGCACCGCACAAGGGCTCCGATCGCTAATTCCAATACGCGCTTTTACGAGCGTATTGGGTTGCAAACGGAGCCCTTTTTTCTTTTACTTTTAAATTTTAATAAAGAATCGTGCGATTAAAACCACACGCGCCAACTGCGGATTTCAAACGGTTTAATACTAAAAGAAATGGCGCTGCTTTCTTGTAATTCACCTTCGACTTCTTCTAAGAGATTACAAGCAGCAAACCGCTTGATTCCATAATCCGATGTAAGTTCCGCGCTGTGGGTGCCGCCTCTGCATTCGTGTACACGTACAACAAAGCCGTCGCCGTCTTCCGCCTGCTTGACCGCGTCCAAATACAGTGCTGGACTGCTCAGACGAACCATCGCTTTTCCACAACCGTCCGTCCTTCCCTCAAAGTACTGCAGAGGAAGATTCAGCGAAACACTCTCTTCAATCGTATCGCCCTGGATAACGTTTCCCGCGTGGGGCAGCAGCGCATAGGTAAACGTATGCATCCCCATATCGGCCGTAGGATCCGGGCGTTTCGGACTGCGCAGCAGGGAAAGCTTCATCACATTATCTTTGATGCTGTATCCATACTTGCAGTCATTAAGCAGGCTCACGCCGTAATTCGACTCTGAAAGATCGGCCCATTTATGCCCTACCACCTCAAACCGGGCCCAATCCCAGCTTGTGTTCCAATGGGTTGGCCTTTCCACATGTCCGTACTGGATATCATAAGTAGCATGGGTGGAACGCACGTCCACAGCAAAGGCGGCTTTAAGCAGGCGATGGCTCTCGTGCCAATCGGCCTTTGTTACAAAGTCGATGCGGCGGCTGTCGCGGTAAACGATTACATCCTGAGTAAAAGTAGAAAGATTGTAAGCAAAAGCAAAACGGAGGACCATGCGCAACGCGCCGTCTTCTACCACCTGGGGTGCGGCGGTAAGCGAGGCCGTCTCCATTTTCTGCGTATAATAAATATCGATATCCCATGCATCATAGTTCATGGGCTTATCTTCGAAGATCTCTAATCGGTTTCCTTCACCGCACAGAACTTCCCGCGCGTTGTCTTTATCCCAAATCGAACACATACGGCCGGATTCATTCCAGCAAAGGACATAGTGCGGCGTTTCGAGTCGCCGATCCGCCTCGCTATAGGAGAACGAGGACGGACTACGGAAGGATTCTCCCGGCACAAACTGTACTGCCGCCATGGAAGCCGCTCCCATCGGAACAGAAACGAACATTCCATCCGCCGTTTTTTGGCTGTCTAAAACGGCGCCGTCCGCCGCATAGAAGGTCCCATCCGCCGTCACGGGCAGCACAACAGCATCTTTTCTCGCAAAGCTGCCAAAGTGGAACACGGTGTACTCTGTGCCGATAGGCTGCGCCATGGTGCGGAAAATCTCTTGCCGGCCTGCATCGAGCGCATCATTCGCCTGACTGTACTGCTTGCGGGAATCCTCATAGACCTCTTGAATGGAGGAGCCGGGAATTACATCGTGGAACTGATTGCGCAGAACCGTCTCCCATGCTTTATGCAGCAGCGCCTGCGGATATGTTCCGCCCGAAAAGGATCCGACGCTCGCAAGCCACTCCGTCTCTGCCAGTTTGTATTCCATTTTACGGTTCCAGCGTTTATTTTTCGCTTGGGTAGTATAGGTGCCGCGGTGGTATTCCAGATACAGCTCCCCATCCCACGTTTGAATGTAGTGATCCGTCTTTTCTACAGATTGATGCAGCTTGCGGAAGAAATTACCGGCTGTGTCTGGCAAAATATTCGGTAAGCCGGGAATTTTCTGCATAGCAAGTTCTAATTTTACCATATCCCGCGTCGCGCCGCCGCCGCCGTCTCCGTAGCCGTAACCGATGAGAACATCTTTGGAAATATCGCGGTTGCGGAATTTCTTCCAGCTTCCCAAAGCGGTACGTGGAGCCATCATACCATTATAGGTAGAAAAGCGATCGGTGATGGGGCGATCCTCCGGAGGGACTTCCATGAAATACGAAAGGACCTCGCTTCCGTCAATACCGCGCCAGAAAAACACATCGTTCGGCATGGTATTAAATTGGTTCCAACTGATTTTGGTTGTCATAAAGGTTTTAATACCGCACTGCTTGAGGATCTGCGGCAGCGCCCAGCTGTATCCAAACACATCTGGGAGCCACAAGTATTCACATGTCTTTCCAAACTCCTGCTGAAAAAACCGAATTCCATGTAAAAACTGCCGCGTCAGCGACTCGCCGGAGCTGATATTACAGTCGGCCTCCAGCCACATGCCGCCCTCCGGCTCCCACTGTCCGGCCTTCACCTTTTCCTTCACCCGCTCGTACAACTCGGGACAGTCTTCTTTCAGATATTTATAGACTTGGGGCTGTGTAAGCAGGAAAATAAACTGATCAAATTCATCCATCAACTGCAGAGCCGTCGCGCAGGAACGTTGTACCTTCTCCCTCGTGTTTTTATACCGCCATAACCATGCGACATCGATATGTGTCTGCCCTACGCAATGGATTGTAACGGAACTTTCTTTTTTATTTTCGGCCAGAATTTTTTTGAGGTATGCAAGGGCCTGCCCCACAGAATCGTAAAACTTGTCTTCATCCCAGTTGAGAAAGAGCATGCAGCGTTCCATGGCGTCGAGCAGGACGTCCCTCTCGCTGTCATCTTCCGGCAGAATTTGAGCCGTCTCCAACGCCGCACGGCAGAGATAATACAGCTCATCCGTATCCTTATGCAAGTAACCCAGATCCGCACGGGTGAACCTGTGTTCAAACACCGTTTCATATTCCTGACCGCCGCGTCCTGTCCAAAGAAGTAGCATCATTGTGACGCGCCGCCCAGCCAGCTTCTCCAAAAGTACGTCATGGTGGTAGGTATCAACCGCTTGATAGGGATGGCCGTCAATATAAAGCATCGATTCAAAACCGCTGTTGAGGCCACCTCCTGTCTTGCCGAAATCGAATAGACCCGTCACCTCACATCCGGGACGGCTGGGGGGAATCTGCACCGTCTTGCGTATCCATAAAAATTTATCCTTACCGCAAAAGCGATCGCCCAAGGAAAACGGTTTGCCGTCAAAATTTTCCGGCACGCCGGTGTATACTTCGTCATACCCATTTTTCCCTTCCATTGCTTCCAGCGGTGCGATGGTCTGCATATCAAAATAACGCCGCTGCGCAAGTTCTTGTACGCGCCGCTCCATTTTTTCCAAAGTAAAAAACAAAACAACTCCTCCTTTATTCCGCATTTCTTTTCCTCATTATAGCAATCCATTCTACTGGATACAATGCATTTTTTCTGAAAAATTTCTGGATCTTTTTATGCAGAAAAACCGGCTTGTATAAATAAAAATCCTCCGGAGCAAGAAAGGAATGCTCCGGAGGATTTTTATAAAAAGATGGAGATCACGGATGTTCTTTATCAAACCAGACGTTTGCAAACACGAGCGCATCATGCAGAACACTGTACGACAAATCGCGCACATTGGAAATTCCCTGCTTTGCACACAGAGCCGCCGCCGTTCCGGCAGCCTGACCCATCGCCATACAGGATACCGTGTTGCGGGTAGACATATGGGCATTGTGATCGGAGGTGATCATCATGCCGATAGCAAACAGGTTCTCCAAATTCTTTACTTGAATCGCGCGGTACGGTACACCATAAGTACCACCGTTTTTCACTTGGAAACGCGGCGCATAATCGTGGAATCCATAAGAATAGATCTCGTCATCAAAATGGGTAGCGTTCAAAATCTCTTCATTAGAGATATCATATTCGCACTCGATGCAGCGCGCACGGCGGATCGTAATAGTAGGAGCGGTACGAGAAATAAAGGCATTCTCCGCACCCGGAATCGTCTTACGCAGCAGTTCCAAAGCTTCGCGCTGACGGCGGCGCAGTTCAAACTCCGCATCGGCTAAGGCATCGCGATCAGTCGGTGTTTTGGGCATCATGTAGTTGAGTTTGATAAACATGAAATAGTTATCATGCAGCGTTGTTGTAACGGTATGCATTCCCAGTTCACGAGTCTTTTGACCCAGTTCTTCGGTAATGTTCTCCCAATCGCCGTCTACACGGATGATCTGATTGCTGCGTCCGTCGCGAGGCCCGCGGGCATATTCCTTCAGAGCACCGTTGTCACGCAGGAACGAATAGTATTTATCAATATCAATTCCTCCTACGCCCATGCTGTTAGCAACAGCGTAATCGTTTGGCTCCGTATAGGAAGCTCCCGCCCTTGCAGACAGATCGCCAAAACCAGTGGCATCGATAAACACCTTACCCATCACAGCTTCGCAGCCCTGATGACTCTCTGTAATAACGCCCTGAATTCTGCCGCCGGAGACAAGTGCATCGACCGCCATGGTATTAAGCATCACATGCACGCCTGCTTCGCGGAGCATTTCGAGCGCTACAAACTTATAAACCTCTACATCTACGCACAGCGTATCGGAATCATATTCATAGCGCAGAACGGTATCGTTATGTCCCGAAGCACCGCGCTGCTGTGTCAGCCGCTGGATCATTTCTTCGGGAATACCGCGTACTACCATTCTTTTTTCTACCCCTGGAAAAGCCTTCCAGAGATTAAAGAAACTGTGCAGGCCGCAACCACCCTCGGCAGCAATGCCTCCCACATATCCCTTGCTCTCAATCAGGGCTGTTTTGGCACCGGCACGCGCCGCCGCTATTGCTGCAAACACACCGCCTGTACCACCGCCACAGATTACGACGTCATAGTGTCTCGCTGTGATTTTGCTTTCCGGACGGATAACATACTCCATAATACAAATTCCTCCCGTTTTATAGGAGCCGGCGTCCGGCTAGAGCTCTTCCCTAGCCGGAACGAGAGCCCCGCCGCCTTTAAAAATGGCGGTCAGTCCATCTAAAGCGTTCAGCTCCCCTCCGGCACACTGGGAGCGTCTCCCGCATAAAACCGGATGGGAGTGGGAACCTTACACCGTTCCCTGACAATAGCAGGGCTGGAACCTCTGCTGGATACGGAACAAGATTCCGTATTAAAGGGTGCAGGATGACAAAACCTTTCTACCGCAGCCCTTTATTAACCAAGAAATACGTTCTGAGAACGGAGCGTTTCACGCAGCTGCTGGATGTCTACATCACGCGGAAGGACACCAGCTTTTGCACACAACGCTGCCGCTGTGCCGACCGCCTGCCCCTGGGCCATACAAGAGGCGGTATTACGGGTAGACATATGGGCACTCCAATCGCTGGTAATTAGACGTCCCGCTACCAGAAGGCCCTCCACGTCTTTTGGTAAGAAGGCACGATATGGAATGCCATAATACTTTGCATCTTTAATCATGATACGCGGTGCGCAATCATGGAAACCATAAAGCATCACTTCATCATCAAAGCGCTGCGCATTGACGATCTCATCGAGCGTCATATCGTGCTCGCACTCCACCACACGGGTGTAGCGCACACCTACTGCCACCGGAGTCCAGCTGACATATGCTTTCTCAAATCCGGGCAGGTATTTTACCATTCTATCAGCAAGAGCCATCGCGCGGTGACGCAGAATAATCTCTGCCTGCGAAAGCGCTTCGGTACTCGTTGCATCTACACAGGAAAGGTTGACGCCATTGATGTATGTATAGCTGTTTTCATGCAGGGAAGCGCCGAGCGGTCCCCACATCTGATTCTCTTCCATGAACTCCTTAAATTCGGGCATCTTCTTAAGCTCAAATCCAAGGCGGATTACATGGTCGGTTTCACTGCCTTTATCTCCACGGATAATCTGGTTGACCATATCATGTTCTTCCAAAAACTTCACCAGACGCTCCATGTCCACATTTGTCATGCCAAACGGATAACCAACAGAGGTAGTATCATGCTTCTTGATGAAATGAGCGCCCGAAAACGCTGCCACATCGGCGTCACCCGTCGTATCAATAACAGCCTTCGCGCTGATGGCCTCGCGGCCCGACTTACCCTCGATGATCAGCCCTTTGACAGTGTTTCCTTCTTTCATGACGCCAACAACCATTGTATGCAGTAAAATCTTGACGCCCGCTTCCTCCATCATCTCAAAGATAACTTCTTTGAAAGCCTCCCAATCGATAAGGGTGATGACGGAATCATAGTTGCCGCCCTTTTCCTGTTCCAAATGTCCGGGAGAAGCACCGCGTTCTTGCATACGGTGCACGATCTCATCCGGAATACCACGGATAACCTGCACTTTTTCCGCACCCGGGAACGCTTTATACAAATTGAAGAAACTGTGCAGCGGTCCCGCGCCGTTGATCATAGAGCCGCCAAGGAACCCATAACGATCAATCAAAATCGTTTTTGCACCGTTGCGTGCAGCAGCCAAAGCCGCCACAACACCGGCCGTGCCTCCTCCGGCGACAGCGACGTCGTATTCATAATTGATAGGAGTCTGAAGAGATTCGGTAATAAACTGAGTGCTCATGAGACGATTTCCTTTCTTTTACTTTACAGTGATAACATGATAGGGATACGGATAAACCGAATGGTAAACACCCGGGAACATTCCACATGTACCAGACTTATCCTGTACCGTTACATACACCATCAGATCCCAATCGGAAGTGATGTACTCTGCCGGAACAGATGCGCAGTAAGCCGTTCCATTCCATTGCATCGGAATCGTATGGAATAACCCTTCTGTTTGATTCACATGACGGTAATGAAGTACCGGCACCGTTTCGGATTCTTGAATTCCCTGAAGGTACGCTGTAACGACAAGCTCTTTTCCCGCTTGTACGCAATCGGGAAGATCCGCTGTAACGACAGAAGCCTCCTCGGGCTCATATTCTGCATAAAGTTTTTCTGCACGAGTGACACCGTTTTCTGACAGCAATGCGCTCAGTGTCTTCTCGTCCGCCTCCAACTCACAGGTACGATCCGCCCATGTGCCGCGTCTTGTCTTCGATCCGGCAGAACTGAAATCGAGATCTTTATAATACTTTTCAAGGCCAAGGGACGACAGAGCGTTCCACTGTCCCACCGCTTCGTCCAGAAGCAGTGCGCAGTCGGAGAGCCATTTTCCATCCTTCGTGAGATCCCATTTGGCCAAAGCAAGTGCTGCACGCATTTTATAGGCGTGGTAGCGAGCCATATAGACTAGCATCGTCAAATCCGTGCACATCGCAAGATATTCCGGAGACTTCGGATCGGAGACGTCCGCAGCGCTGTTCTTCAGGCCGTTTTCCGTCTCATCCGCGAGATCTAAAAGCCAGCGCGAGGTTTGCAGCGGAGAATATTTGCCGGCAAATTCCTGCTTTGCGCCGTCTTTGGCGTACTCATCAATTCCATAGAACAGCCCCTGATCGCTCGGTTCAGTAGAACCATAAGTAACACGCTTGAAAAGATCATAGTCTTGTGGTTTATCGAGGTTATTTTCAAAGAAAAGCGCCCATCCGGTACTGAGCTCCGTCCAATAACGCAGGGACGGATGCACAGGCATATGGATGGTTGTAATCAGCGGAATGATTCGGCTAGCCACAGAGAGCGTCTTCTCTAAAGCAGGACCAGCTTTGCCAAAACGGGCGGCAAACTCGCTCTGCCAAATCTCCGGGTCTGCCTTGCGGTTGTATCCGAGTCTACCGAACACTATGTACCACATCCAGAAGCGTTCATCTTCCCATTTTCCACTGCGCAGGGCCGGATCTGCAAAAGTATCCCAGTGTTCCTTATGAGAAAGCTCATGGCCATATTTCAAAGAAAGCGGCGCATTTACTTCGTAGCCTGTGGAATCAGAAAGTCCACAGCTTTCTCCGAAACGGCGTGCATAATCCGCATCGCCCCACAAGAACAGGTTTGTAGAACCGTAATTCCACAAACGGTAAAATACATCAAAATATTTCGGTTTGCGCAGCATATCCGCATAGGAATAACGGCGCGAATGGTTGAAGTTATCGAGCTGGGCAATTTCTTCGCTGCGCATAACGGAAAGGTGATACGGAAGGGCAGCGTGTTCGCACCAATATTTGGTGGGAACCTCTACCTGCAGACCCTTTGAGAACGCATGCACAATCATCGAATCGGTTAAGCCCTTGGCTCGTAGATCCAAAATAAGAGGACGACCCGTTTCCTGTGCGACCTCGGCCACGGCATCAGTGCAGGAATTCCAGAAATCTTCTGCGGAAACCTGTGTTCCTACGCCGGATTCATGGTTGACACGGAACTGTACGATATCGATCTCCGGAACAGCTTTCACCAATGCCTTTAATCCTGCATGACAATAGTCACTCAGCTCTTTTTCGCCATCCGGCAATCCCTCTACAAGGCGATCCTGCGCGGTTGTCCATGGGCGCTGCTGCCACGTTGCAAACGTAAAGAGAATACCACGATCGTGGCACATTTGCCCGATGTGGCGCAAAGCGGCGAGGTTCTCGGCACACTGCTGCGGTGTAAGCTTAGAAGACTTTACCTGCTCATATCCCTCTACTGTAAGGAAGAACGGATACGGCGGGGCCATATAGGCCGTGTCGAAGCCTACAATCAGACAGAAACGGTTAAAGCGGTTATACGCCAGTCTTTCCAGATAATACTCCCAAAATTCTTCCGAAAGAAACCACTCGTTATCAAGGTGGCCTAGAAGATACCGATCCATGCAGCGGACACGGTTATCGGGCTTTTCCGTATAGCTCTCTAGATTTTGTAAAGCACTCAGACCATCTCTGCGTACTTTTCTAGCTACATCCAGAAGCAGATACATTAAACCTGTATCGTCCGAACCGGCCAATACTAACACTTTTCCCTTCTGCGTTTCACACCACTGGCAGAAAATGCTCTCGGGACCTGTATGATAGTCAACATCATTATCTTCTAATAAAACCTGTATTCTACGATCCCCGCTTGTGCCTACTGCAACTGCAAAGGGATCCATATTTTCCAGTGCTGCCCAATGGGGTGTTTCACAAAACTTACCCCCACAGGCATTCACTGCCTTTTCCAACTCCTTTTTGCCATACAGCGCGCTGTTTTTTACATCAAACCAGCTTACTGCAAACGTTACATTTTCCATTCACAATTCCTCCCACAAAGCGGCAAAGCAGATACTTTTTCTAAAAAGCATCCAGATGCTCTGCCATTAGAACGCGTAGGCTTTCCAATAAACCTATGCAATTACACTCTTGTCACTAGGCGGCCTGCGGACCGCAGCTGCGCATTACACGCAGGCCAGCCTTATTACTCTTTCATGCCGGAGGTAGCAATACCTGCAACAAACTGCTTCTGGAACGCAAGGAACACGATAAAAATCGGGATCAAAGAACATACGGAAGCTGCCATGATGGCGCCATAGCTGGTCGAGTTTTCATCTTTAAAGTAGTTCAGTCCGAGAGGAATAGTCGCCAGTTCCATGCTACGCAAATATACCAGAGGACCTTCGTACTCGTTCCACGATCCAACAAACTGGAAGATAATCAGTGCACTGAACGCCGAAATAGAAAGCGGCACCACAATGCGAGAGAAGATAACAAAATGGTTTGCACCATCAATTTTTGCGGATTCACTAAGTTCTTCCGGAATGGTCTCAAAGAACTGTTTGAGCATAAAGGTACCAAACGCCGTAAACATACCGGGAAGAATCAGAGCCCAGTGTGTGTTGTAAAGACCCATCTGAGAGAACAACACAAAGCGCGGAATCAGCATCATCTGGTTTGGAAAGACAAGTGTAGAAAGGTATGTCAAAAAGATGATATTAGAACCTCTAAACTTAATTTTTGCAAACGCATAGCCTGCCAGCGCACTTGTGAATACTTCACCTAGCACCGAAATAACCGTAATCTTTATGGAATTGAGGAAAAAGGTAGTAAACGGAATGTCAGAATTCCAAACACGGTCGTAATTCGCAAAGGTGATTTCCCGCGGAATCCATTCGATAGGGAAATTAAAGATTTGGTTATCCGGCTTGAAGGAAGCGGAAAGCATCCACGCAAAGGGCATGAGCATAATAATGGAAACGATCGCCATGATAATGGTGGCGACAATTTTAAAAATAAGCTTTCTTCGTGAATATCCCATCCTGCGCACCTCCTACTTATTTTTCCGCTCGTAAATCATCCGGGCTGCCGCAAAGATAAAGACCAAAACAAACAGCACCCAAGACATAGCGCTCGCATAACCTATATCGCTGTGCTTAAACGCCGTGGTGTATATGTAGTACACCAGAACCGAGGAAGAGTTGCCCGGCCCGCCGGAGGTCATAACCTGTACAGGCGTGAATACCTGGAAGGAGCGGATAATTGAAATCATTGTCAAGAAGAACATCGTGCTGGAAAGAGACGGGATTGTAATGTAAAAGAATTTTTGCACGGCGTTGGCGCCATCGATTTCAGCAGATTCATACAGAGATTTAGAAATGCCCTGCAAACCAGCGAGCACGATAATAATATTATAACCAATGCTCTGCCATACGCCGACGATGATAATGGAAAGCAGCGATGTATCGCTGCCGTTGAGCCAACGGGGCGGATTTTCGATGCCAATGCTCTGGAGAACCTGATTGATAGGACCATAGCTCGGCAGGAAGAGAACCATCCACACAATAGAAACTGCCACCATGGAGGATACGTTCGGCAGATAGTACGCTAACCGCAGGATGCCCTTTCCATAAACGTTATCATTGAGGATAACCGCAAAAACAAGAGCGATAAAAATAGAAACAGGCACCAGAACGATTGCATAAATAATTGTATTAATTAGAGAATCTACGAAAATAGGATCCTTGGGGAGAGCTAGATAGTTGTCTATTCCGGCAAACTTAATATTCTCAACACCGGAAATAAAGTTCCAATCCGCAAAACTCAGAATGAGCGCGAGAATAAGAGGAATCAGCTTGAACGCTACGTACCCAATGAAGTTTAGGGAAATGAACGCATAGCCCGCCAAATTTTCACGCCTCTGAAGCGCGGAAGTTTTCCTTTTTTTCGTTACAGCGGCCACAAAATCACATCCAATCCATAAATAAGACGGCCCGCCAAATAGTGCAACCGTATTCGGCGGGCCTTAAACCTTTAACTTATTTCTTATTCAGAAACACACTGACAAATCGGCTTAGCCTGCCATGTCTTCCTGAATGTACTGATCGCCCTTCGTCTTAAGATCTGCAAGAGCTTCGTCTACACTCATTTCGCCATTGAACACGAGAGCCATATCAGCCTGGATCAGATCGTTGATTTTTACCTGACCTTCCTTATGGGTATTATCCTTGGTAATGAGGGTGCGCGGCTGCTCCATAACAGCGATCGCATCGTCCGCATTGAGTCCCGGATGACCATCAAAGATAATTTCGTTCATCGCATGAGTAGATTCTTCATCCTCAAACTGAACGCCGGGGTGCATCGCCTTCGGGCCAGCAAAGTATTCCGGATGCTCGATGCAGATGAACTTCAGCAGTGCCCAAGAAGCATCGGGGTTCGGAGCGTTGGCCGGGATACTAGCAGTAGAAGTATAGGTGATAGAGCTGTTCTCTGTTGCGCCAACAGGACGCGGCAGGTTGGCCATGCCAATATTGGTGCCTTCCGGAACTTCACCGTAGCTCTCGTTGAGATACAGGCAAGCATAAACCGGCGCTACAAACATCGCATACTTGTTGTTGTACAGACCGATCATACCGTTCGTGTCGTTGTTGTACTTCAGAGTGGTGTACTCAGAAATCGGAACGACGGACTGGTCAACCATAGCGAGATCATAGAAGAACTGCAGACTCTCCTTATACTCGGGAGCGTCAAAGCGAGTAGCTGTAAAATCGGGGGTATAGTACGAAAATGCACCCAACTTCTGCTGTGCAATCAGCTGCCAGTACTGATCGCCGCCGCCGCCTTCGCTCGGTCCGCCGTAGTCAAGCATCGCACCGTAAATCTTGTTCGCGCCTTCACCAGAGGTCATCTGCTTCGCGATATCACGGAAATCATCCCAAGTCCAATCATCTGCCGGATAATCAACGCCAGCCTCGTCAAACATATTCTTGTTGTACCAAACCATGTTGATGTTGGTGCAGTACGGAACGGCATAGTAATCGCCGTCAAAGTTATATGCCTGCTCCATCGAATCACTGAAGAGTGTAGCATAGTCCATACCTTCAGCATCCAGATACTGTTTGAGGCCCAGATAGGTACCGCTGTCAGCACGCGTACGAACGTCAATAGCGCTCGCTTGTGTCATAACATCAATCTGCTCGCCGGAAGCAAGAGCCGTGTTGATCGTCATGGTAGCTGCGTCATTGAGCTTCTGATATACCAGATTGTACTGACCCTCATACTGCTCATTAAATGCATCCACTAATTCGACAACGTTATCGGGGTTTGTCCAAGCATAGAAATACACATTGTACTCTTCGCCAGATTCATTACCCGTTGCGGAAGAACCTGCATCACTGGTAGAACTTCCACCATCAGAGCTTGCGCCGGAAGACGTTTGGCCACTGCTGCATCCAGTCGCGGCTGCGGATACCATTAAAGCCGCCATCAGGACTGCTGCAATTTTCCTGAACTTTTTCATGTAAGAAACCTCCCTTAGTAAAAATATAAATACTTTTTTTGAAACGGCTGTTTGTTTCTCCAGAAAAACTAATCAGCCTTTTCGACCATCATTATTCACGCTTTTTACTTAAAAAACGTATTTCGCGGACAAACAACAAACCCTAAACCGACCTTCAAAGACTGTCTGCCTAACAACCATACGTCCAAGCGTTTTTAAAACCTTTTTCATGCGCCGGCGCACGCCTGCCGCAAGAAATATCTATACGGTATAACTCAAAACTCCCCAAAGTAAGCAGACATCCTATCACGTCTGCCGTGTGCAGCCTGAAACTATTTCTCAGTGCTCCACAACTTTATCAATCGAGTTACCCATCGAACAGTCAGCCTGTTCCTGTACCACGACATCAATGATATACGGTTTCAAAGATGCCTGTGCACGTTTCATGGCCGGGATAAGATCCTCCGGCTTGAACACACGCTCACCAGCACAGCCAAGGCCCTCTGCCACTTTAACATAATCAACAAAGCCATGATCTTCTTTCATCTCTACAGCGTACTCATATCCGTAAGCATACTTCTGATTTTGACGGATTAGGCCGAGATATGCGTTGTTGACAATAACCACGATAACCGGACGATTATATTTTGCACAGGTAGCCAGCTCCTGCACATGGAAGGTGAAACCGAAGTCACCCATCACAGCAACTGCACGCTTTCCGGGCTGGGCTGTCATAGCGCCAAACGCCGCCGGAATATCGTAACCGAGGGTACCAGCACCGCCGGACGGCAGATAGTGACGAGGCTTATCAGCCTCCTGAAGCTGACCAGACCAAATTTGCGTAATGCCACAGCCGGTAGTAAACATTGTATCCGAATCAAATGCCTCATTAATGGCACCAAATACGCGGTGCGGATGAATCGGAATGCAATCCATATCGGTCTTTCTCTTCAGTGCGGGACGCAGCTGTGCGAGTTTTTCAGCGGTGCCTTCTCTCTTGGCAATGTTCTGTTTCTTAACTTCTTCAATCAAGGCTTTGATGGCAAGACCTGCATCGGAGACGATTCCAAGATCGGCCGGGAAGATCTTGTTGATTTCCTTCGGCTCTATATTAATATGTATAAACTTGCGATCGCCGCGATACTCTTTGATAGAACCAGTGTGACGGTCAGTAAAGCGACAGCCAATACCGAGGACCATATCCGAATCAAGCAGGACACGGTTGCCAAGAGGCTGACCAACCTGAATGCCCGCATGACCAGCGTTAAGCGGATGATTGATCGGGATGCCTCCCTTAGCCATATAAGTGGTGATGACCGGAATGTTGAGCATCTCGGCAAGTTCTACACACTCTTCACAAGCGTTCGCTTCTACAACGCCGCCACCCATGATGATGACCGGATTCTTGGCGCCCTTAAGCATCTCGACAGCCTGCTGAATTTTTTCAACCTCTGGACCTTTCTTTTCGATCGAATATGGCACATAAGAATCGGGATCAAATTCGATCTCTGCATTCTGAATATCAAGCGGCAGATCAATAAGAACCGGACCGGGTTTCCCTTCCCGAGCAATACGGAATGCTTCATGGAACACTTCTACAATCTGATCCTTATCTCTTACACACCAAGACTTCTTTGTAACAGGTGCTACAATAGTAGCAATATCGATGCATTGGAACGCATCTTTAAAGAGCTGGCCGGTAACAGCCTGACCGGTGATCGCGATCAGCGGAATAGAATCAACATGAGCAGTGTAAAGACCAGTGGTAAAATTCGTGGCGCCGGGGCCGGATGTGCACAGAGCCGCTGCCATTTTTCCGCTTGCACGGTAGTACCCTCCCGCTGCATGTACAGCGGCTTCTTCGTGGCGCACCGTATAATGCTTAATTTTGCTCTGAGCCTTATCCATATACTTGTAAAGCCCATTGATGCTTGCCCCAGGAATTCCGAAAGCATCGGTGATGCCTTCCTTCTCGAGAATCCTGACAATAGCTTCACTTACAACCATGACTCTCTATACTCCTTTTCTTTTTAATTTTGGGATTCCTAAATTTTATTTTTTGAAATCTCATTTCATCTTGTCATAAGCTTATCACATTTTTCACTATAAATCAAGACTTTTTTTAAAAAAAATTATTACTTAAATGATTTACTAAAATATAATTTTTAAATATAAAATTAAATTTCATTTTAAATAAGAGAATAATAAAATATTTGTTGATTTTGAATATTGAAATCAATTGCTATTAACTAGTATAATAAATATACACATCGTTTTTTATTAATGATTCGTTGCACAGTTTTGTATAGCAAAAGGTTTGTAAAAATTGAATAATGCTGTACTTGTCAATATTTTATCCGGCTAAATAGAACAAATTTATTACTAGGAGGTCTTACACTATGAGCCCCAGACCCTACTCATCGAATCAATCTTCCGCCAAAATGCTTGACATTATTGAATTTTTAGCCGATCACAATAATGAACCTATGCGTTTAAAAGATATTGCTGACGGTTTATCTATGAGTCCCAGCACGGTGCTTCGCTTTTTAAGCTCTCTCATGGAACGCGATTATCTATGGCAGGATCCCAACTCTTTGCAGTATTCGCTTACCCTTAAGCTATGTTCTGTTGCAAACAAAGTCAGTTCTAACCTTCAATTATACGATCTTGCTCTGCCAATTATGAAACAGATCTGTGCACGGTTTGGGGAATCCGTCTGCCTTGCAGAGGAACAAGATATGGAGGCCGTATACATAGGTGTCGTTCGTACCCCGGATCAGATGCTTCAAACCATGCAGCGCATCGGCAACCGTGCTCCCTTGCATTCTACAGGCGTAGGTAAATTGCTGCTTCTCAATTATAGCGAGGCAAAAATCGATCGCTTAATCTCTACAAAAGGCTTACCTGCCTTAACTAAAAATACAATTACCACAAAAACTGGTCTGATAGAAAAAATCGCTCAAATCCGCCGCCAAGGCTATGCTTACGATGATGAGGAATGCGAAATCGGCGCACGCTGTATTGCTGTTCCTGTATACAACTATACGGGAAAGGTCATCGCTGGATTAAGTGTAACGGGTCCCGTTTCACGTATGTCCTACCAAAAAATTGACGAATATAAAGATTTTCTTTTAAATCAAGGGGATAAACTCTCCCATCTTCTGGGGTATTTAGGAAATAAAGGACACTTTACCGAATTACATTAAAGTTAAAACACAAAACAGAAGAGGAGTGAACGGCGATGAAAGTTTCCCTTCCCTACGGGGATGGTTTTTTAAAGGGTGATTTGCCCGATTCCCGTATTGCAGGTGTTGTACATAGTCATTTGGATGAGTACCATCCGGAAATTCCGCAGCAACAGTTGGTCGAACAGGCACTTCGCAACCCTATTGGCTCCCCTGCCCTACGGGATCTCGCTAAGGGAGCAAAAAATGTTGTGATCATCGCAAGCGATCACACACGTCCGGTGCCAAGTAAATTTTTGATTCCGCCAATGCTGCGGGAGATCCGTACTGGGAATCCTCACGCAAAGATTACTATTTTGATTGCAACCGGGTGCCACCGCGGAACAACCCCCGAGGAGCTGCGCAAAAAGTTCGGAAATGAAATATACGAGCAGGAACATATTGTGGTTCATGATTGCGACGACTCCGAAAACCTTGTTTCTCTCGGCATTTTGCCCAGCGGGGGCGAGCTTATCATCAACCGCCTTGCGGCCGAAGCCGATCTTCTCGTTTCGGAAGGTTTTATCGAACCTCACTTTTTTGCCGGATTTTCGGGAGGACGAAAAAGCATTCTGCCTGGAATTGCCGCACGAAAAACGGTTTATGCCAATCACTGCTCTAAATTTATTGCCGATAAACACGCTTGTTATGGAAGCTTAAAAGAAAACCCCATCCATCGCGACATGATTTTTGCTGCCCGTAAGGCAAATCTTCGATTTATTTTGAATGTAGTAATCAACTCGAACCATGAGATTATCGGCGCTTTTGCTGGGGACTGTGACGAGGCCCATCTGGCGGGAACCCAGTTTTTATCCTCTTTGTGCAGTGCTTCTGCGATTCCCTCCGATATCGTTATCACAAGCAACAACGGCTATCCGCTGGATCAAAATATTTATCAAGCCGTTAAAAGTATGGCTACAGCCTATATGACTTGCCGCGAAAATGGTGTGATTATTACAGCTGCTCGCTGTGAAGACGGCCACGGCGGCCAAGGATTTTTCGATACATTTCGAAACGATCCATCCTCCAAAGCAATCCTCGATCGTATTTTATGCGTCCCCCAAGATGCCACCGAAGCAGATCAATGGCAGTCCCAAATTTTTGCCCAGATTCTCTGCCGCAATACTGTTATTCTTATCAGTGAGGCAGATGACTCTGTTGTTCGAGCACTTCATATGCTTCCTGCACACTCTCTGGAAGAAGCAGTGCAGATTGCAGATTCCGTTCTTGGCAATTCTTCTGGCATGATTACTGTCGTTCCAGAGGGGATGTCCTGCCTTTTTCAGTAGAAACTCTTTCCTGTCACATCCTTGAGCGGAGAGGTGCGTGCTATCTAGACTAGACTAAATGCAGCGCTTCACTTTCCAGATAAGGGCAGATTTTACAAAGAATTCATAATCATTAAAGGATATTAGATTGTAAATTCGTGAATATTGTGCTATAATCAACAAAGATTCCAGCACAACTTTCCTGAGAAATTCTCCTCAAGATTACATTTTTATTGAGAGGATATTGGAGGCTCTTTACATGGACGTTTTTGTGGAACAAATTATTAAAAAGAAACCCAGTGGGATTGACTTTCTGATTTATTTAGGAATTATTTTAGCAGGATTCATTCTTATTGTGGCTGCAATGCTCTTTCTACCTTCGCTGGCTTTGATGGTTCTTGTGGGCGTTATTTTCGGCGTTTACTACGTCATCACGATGCGCGACCTTGAATATGAATACAGCTTTACCAACGGCGATTTAACCGTAGATAAAATTATCCATCGCCGCAGCCGTAAACGCTTGATTTCTTTCGATGTACATAACGTGGAGGAAATGGGAAAATACGATCCCCAGAAACATGCTGCTCGCGATTACAATAAACGGCTGATCGTTTCTCAATATCCCGATGGACGTGACGCATGGTATATGACGTTCCGCCATTCCAAATTTGGAAACACGCTTTTCGTTTTTACTCCGGACGAGAAGGTTCTCAATTCTGTAAAGCCTTTTCTTCCCAGACAGGTGGCGGTCGATGCTTTCCGTGGGAATTGATTTAGTCGAAATTAAAAGAATAAAAAACTCTATCCGGAATCCGCGCTTTTGCAGCAGGGTGCTCGGCAAGTCCGAGTATGCCCAGCTTGCATCGCGCGGATTTCCTGTACAGAGCATTGCGGCAAGTTTCTGCGCAAAAGAGGCTTTTTCGAAGGCACTAGGAACTGGGATCCGTGGATTTAAGCTTTATGAGGTAGAACTTTTACGTGAGGAAAATGGGAAGCCTTATCTCCATTTAACTGGCAACGCTGCACAGATCGCCTCACAACAGAACAAACTATTTTCCGTGAGTGTAACTCATACCAAAGAATATGCTGCCGCAGTTGTAATAGGAGAGGAGAAAAGTTCATGAAAGTTTTAGACAGCGCCCAAATGCGGTCTTTAGAGCAAACTGCCGTTGAGCAAGGCGGCAGTTATCTTGAATTGATGGAAAACGCTGGAAAGTCGGCTGCAAGCTTTCTTTTAAAAATGACGCCTGCCGAGGGAAAAAGGATTGCAGTCCTGTGCGGAAAAGGAAACAACGGCGGGGATGGCTATGTTGTTGCCCGCCATTTGGCAGCGCGCGGCGCACGTGTAGCCGTTATCTTGGCGCAAGGAGAACCTGCTACTGACATCTCGCGCGAAATGTTTCAAAAGCTTTCCGGCAGTTCGGTATGCGTCCTATCCTGCGATAAAGATTGGGAGCGTATCGAGAAACTGATTGCCTCTGCTGATTATCTTTATGATGGCATTTATGGCATCGGTTTTCGTGGATCCGTTTCTGAACAGCTTATCCGTCTGTTTGAAGCAGCAGAAGCTTCTCCTGCCCAAAAAATTGCTTTGGATCTTCCTAGTGGCGTCCAATGCGACACAGGTTCAGTGGAAGGAGCCTGCATTCATGCCGATTATACAGTCACTTTTACTGCGCTCAAGCCAGCTCATCTTCTTCGGCCTGCACTTGAATACTGCGGCGAAGTAACTTGCATGGAAGTGGGGATCCCCTCTTCACTTTTAGAGGAAAGCGACTGTGCCATGGATGTGATTGATCGCAAGATCACTGCACCCTTGTTCGTCCCTCGCAGCGATGATACAAATAAGGGCAGCTACGGCACGCTGCTGTGCATCTGCGGCTGTGAAGGAATGGCTGGAGCCGCCATTCTTTCTGCCGGAGCCGCGCTGCGATGCGGAGCCGGTTTGGTCAATTTGGCGCTTCCGGAAGAGATATATCCTATTGTGGCATCGTGTCTGCCGGAATGTATCTACACTCTTCTAAAAGAAGCAGAAGGATGTCTAACGGATACTTCCCGACAAAGGCTGGAAAGCGGATTAAAAAAGGCTTCCGCCTGTCTTATTGGCTGTGGTCTGGGACAAAGCGGTACAGCCGAAAGCCTGACCTATGATCTTATTCAAAACTCCAAAGTTCCTCTTGTGGTGGATGCGGATGGCATAAATGCAGTAGCACACAACATAGATATATTAAAAACAGCGCGGGCTCCTTTAATCCTAACACCACATCCGGGGGAGATGGCACGCCTTTTGGGCGTAACCGTATCAGAAGTGCAGTCGAACCGGCTGACATACGCTAAAATTTTTGCCGAAGAATACGGTGTAATCCTCGTTTTAAAGGGAACAGGTACCATTGTAGCCTCGCCTGACGGTAAGGCTTTTTGGAACCCAACCGGAAATCCCGGTATGGCTAAGGGGGGCAGCGGTGACGTCCTTGCCGGCATGATTGGCTCTTTTTTGGCACAGGGAATCGATCCTTTGTGCGCTGCCGCTTCCGGCGTCTACCTGCACGGTCTGGCAGGCGATGAATGTGCCCGAAAGCTCTCCGAACGTGGAATGCTCCCCTCCGATATCATCAATGCACTGCCTGTACTGTTTTCAAAATTTGAACAATAACAGGTGATACCATGTTCCACCTCTCTCCTCTTCCCTTTGGGAAGATTCGAACAGCAGCACGGCGAAAAGGCATTTACTTTATCTCTTCCTTCCTTTTTTTGGGGATGGTTTTACTCTGCGGCTGTTCTGTGCAGGAAACGCTGTCTCCCCCCGCACCACCGGCGGAATCTTTTCAGTGCCGGGTTCAGGCAAAATACCATGGAGAGGAGATCCTTTGTACTCTTTCCCGCACACTGCAAAAAAAGACTTCGATTGCGGTGCAGTCCCCCCAACAAGCGCAAGGCCTGTGTTTTTCATGGAATGGAGACGGGTTTTCGATGGAATATGCTGGGCTCTCTGTATCAGATGATACGTGTCCTCTGCCGGAAGGGGCCTTTCCTGTGGTACTCCATAATGCCGTAGAAGCCATCCTCTCTCAAGAAAATCTGACAGAAACAGAAGAAGGGTGGCAGGCTTTCTTGGGTACGACCCGTCTATACGCAGATTTGGAGCACAGTACGGGTGAAATCTTGCGCATTTCTATTCCTGCTCTTTCTCTGGAGGCTTCATTTCTTTATGATGTATAAAATGGAGGATTTTTATATGCCAAATGATATGTTAGTAAAACTTTATAACTTAAAGATGGATCCCGAACTTCTAGATCGTCTCGCCAAAGAAGGAGTCTCTATACATCGCGCTCTTTCACCCGATCGTCGGGAAATTTTGCATCAGATCGAAAATGCTTTTCTGGAAAACTGGGGCGATTCTGAAAGCAGACAGCGCTGGCTCAGTGAATGTGAGGTAGCGTTTTCTCATACTCCTGTAACATGTTACATTGCATCCCGTGGCAGTGAGATCCTCGGCTTCGCATGTTATAACACAACAGCAAAGGATTATTTCGGTCCTACTGGCGTGCTAAAAAAAGAACGAGGCAAAGGAATTGGCAAGGCACTATTGCTTTCATGTTTAAACTCGCTGCGCGAAGAAGGTTATGCCTATGCCATTATCGGCGCTGCCGCTCCGACAGCTGTGGGATTTTACCAAAAAAATGTTGGCGCGGAGATGATCGAAAACTCGGCACCGGGCGTTTATCGCAATATGTTATAATAGGCTCACTCTTTACTATTCTTTTATGTGCTGTGAATTTCACAGTTCCTTTCTGCTAAACTTAAATCCGCAGACAGATAAACTGTCTGCGGATTTTTACAATGAACTTTTTATTTAAATAATAAATTTATTACTTCTTGTCTACAGAGTGCAAAAGGATTTCTTTCATTTCAGAAGCGCTTTTAAAACCTAATGCACAAGCCATTTCTTCGTCAGAAATCTTATTATCCATTAAAATACGTTTTAACCCTTTGGATCTTCCTGAGGACTTTTTCGGATTATTGATGGCATCTAATTTTTTCTCTAATTTCTCAATACAATCCTTATGATATTGAAGCTTTTTTTCTAACTCTATTTTTCGTTCTTCCTTACTGCGGATCGTTCTTTTTTCTACCATTTCACCCCACACCATCCTTTTTTAATTATTATTTATATTATATAAAAGTAAATAAAAAAATAAACCGAAAAAATGTAACCTTTCAAAATATTTTTATTACAAAAAAGTCCCCGTCTAAATGTGCAAAAACACATTTAGACGGGGATATTTCTATGTTTTTCCCTTTTTAGATCTCTGTTTTTGTTTCTTCTTCAGAAGGAGCAGCCTCTTGCGTGCATTCACAACAAGCTTTTTCTTCTTTTTCAGCTTCGCAAGGAGTCTCTTCACAACAGCATTTTTCTGCTTCTACATTCTCTACCTCTACGGGTTCTTTATCTTTAGCTTCTTTTAAACGTGTACCACAGTAGCTGCAGAAAAATGCATCCTGCGGGTTCTCTCTGCCACAACTTTTGCAAATCACTTTATTGCGGAACTCCAAAAGCTGACTGTTGATCAAATCAAGCTGATCGTACAGTTCGTCGATAACAGCGACATTTTCCTCAATCAGTTCCTGCACGGAATTTCCCGTCTTTTGGGAATCATAAACGATGCTTCCCAGCGTCTGATAGCGCTCGGCAATCTCACGGTTCAAATCTGCCGCGCTAATACGCAGCTTAGAAATATCCACCATGATCCCCGCTTTTTTCCCAACGGCATTGACTGCAGATTTTGCATTGACAACTACATCTTCAAAAATTCCCATACTACGGCACCCCTCTTTTTCTCAAATATTATATCACTGTGCTTTTGCTGAAGGATTTTACAATTTTATTATAGTCTAAAGTTACGGAATAATTGTGAACAGTTTATAAAAAATATTACAACTTTTCTACAAGATTTAACGTACATTTTCTGCCATTTATACACAGCTTGTTAATACAGGCCGCCTCCAATAAATTCACGGATAATCGATTCCTGCGGCACGATCTCCTCTGGCAACGGTACAAATCGCTCAAGCGCTTCCAGATACCGGCGCATATCCGTATTTTCACCGGGATGATCCGCAAGATAGCGCTCGATAAGGGGAATTGCGTGTGCTCGTATAACGCATGGTTCGTAGATGTGAATGGAATTTATTGTGACATCACTGCTCTTTTTAAACGGCTGGATATAATGTTGTTCGCCGCGCAAAACATCCGGCCACATCGATACGGTACGCTCTGCGCCGGTTTTACGGAAGTGGTAATCACGTACAAGACGCCGTAAAAAGCGCAGCTCCCTCGCTTCGAGCACCATACCGTTTTGATCTTTAATTCCTTGCTTAACGCTTACATATACCCGGAAAAGTTGGTTCTTCGGCAGATGGCTGCTGATAAGCGGATTAAGGGCATGCAGCCCTTCTACCACCGCGATTCCATGCTCTCCCACAGCAATATGGCGCATTTTTTCGTCCGGACAGCGGCGGGCAAAATTATATTGTGGTACATCGCACTCCCCCGTATGGGCTAAATCTAAAAAAGACTTTTCTATCTGCTGTAAATTCAGCGCCTCTACGGCTTCATAATCATATTTTCCTTCTTTGGTAAGGGGAGCTTTATTTTCTCCTCGGTAAAAATCATCGAGAGAAATAAGCTGCGCAGGAAGACCTTGCGACTGGATCGCCTCTACAAGCCGGTGCGCTGTAGTGGTTTTTCCACTACCGGAAGGACCGGCCAAAAGCAGAATCCGACAACCACGGCGCTCATACAACAGCCGTTTTACAACACCCATAATCTGGTGACGGTAAGAAAGCTCTACCTGCTCCACCATCTGTACCGGATTTTCCTGAGCGGCCTCGTTGATCTGTTCCATATGATTGACATATTTGAGGTAACTATTTCCAAAATTCATCATAAATTTCTTTCACCCGATCCTTTCTTACTATCATTTCGGGATAACGGCTGATATATTCATACGGGAACTTAAAATTAAAAATACGTTCCAGGTTATCGGTTCCCGGTTCTTTCACTTTGGAAACAGCCCCCGCGCCGCAGGCGAGGACAGTGTGGGTTTCATCCATTACATAGACATTGTAATAGCTTTCGCAGCCCGGCTTCGACCATCCGGTATTTTCCAGATTACCCACCATACGGCTTTGACGGTAGAGATAATAGGGAAAATACCCTGACTGCGCGAGACGGCTGTCGCCGTAATCGAGCATTCGGCCGGCCGTTTCGGCATCGTTTTCAAAATGGACGCCCGTCTGATTAATCCGAGAAGATCGTTTTAGCGAGAGGGCATGGATCGTAATACTCTCGGGATCAAGCTGTATAATTTGCTCTAGAGTACTTTCAAATCCTTCCACTGTGTCTTTCGGAAGGCCCACAATCAGATCCATATTGATATTAGAGAATCCCGCGCGGCGAGCTTCTTCAAAGGCTTTAAACGTCTGCATCGACGTATGACGGCGCCCAATTTCACGGAGCACCTCGTCCCTGAGCGTCTGCGGATTGACGCTCAAGCGCGCCACGCCGCTTTTTTGCAGAGCAGTAAGCTTTTCAGGAGTAATGGTATCAGGCCGTCCGGCCTCTACCGTAAACTCCCGGCAAACGGACAAATCGAAATTCTCCGTCACCGACTGGCACACCCGCGAAAGCTGCGGCGCTGTAAGCGTCGTGGGCGTTCCGCCGCCTATGTATACAGATTCAAGACGCAATCCCAAATCTCGGGCCACTTGCGCCGTTTTTTTTACTTCGCCGCAGAGAAGATCGACATATTCGGGAATCAGACGCGCTGCCCGCTCCACCGACTGTGACACAAAGGAACAGTACGCACACCGTGTGGGACAAAACGGGATGGAAAGGTATAGGCTGAAGGATTCCGGGCGGGAAAGCGACAGGATCCTCTGCTCATTTTCCATGGTATGCAGACTCTTTTCCGTTTTCTGCGGGGAGACGAGCAATCCATTTTGAAAATAATCCAGCGCGCTTTCCAGCCCCATTTCTTCCGACAAACGGCGCAACAGTTTGATGGGCCGCACTCCCGTTAAAATTCCCCACTTTGGTGTATACTGGCACAGCTGAGTAAACAAATGGTATAGAAGTACCGCCAGAAGACGCTCGCACTCTTTTTCTTTGTGAGCCTGCACCGTAGGTACAGTCTGTTCGGCTTCCCGGCGCCAATCTCCCATCTGCAGCCATACACGCACAAGCGTTGTATCCCCTTGCTCAAACACGCCTGTATAGGCAGCAAGATCGCCGGGATCTGCTAGTTCGTACACCGTTTTTATTTTTTCATAAGGAAAAAAAATCCGGCACAAATTTTCCATCTCATAGTGAAAATTGTGCCCTTCAATCATCAAAACCATAAAGTCTGTCCTTCTGTAAAAAATATAGATTTTCCCGCCGCTGGGCTTCTAGGGTAGTCGTTTCGCCGTGGCCGGGGAACAAATAAAAGTCGCCTTCCAGCGCGGCCAGTTTTTTGACGGAAGAGAGAATGTCCGCCGTGTTTCCCGTAGGGAAATCAGTGCGCCCGACCGATCCGCAAAACACGGTATCTCCGGTAAAGATCGCATCCTGTACAAGATAACAACAGCTCCCCGCCGTATGGCCCGGTGTAGCTAGTACAGAAATGTTCAGACTGCCCAGCGGGATTTCATCCCCATCTTCCAACAGCACATCTGCCTTTACACAAGGCAGCGCCGCGCCCATGCTTTCGGAAAGATTTAGGGCGGGATTTTCCAGAAACGGTGCCTCCTGACGCATTATATAAAGCTTGGCTCCCGTTTCACGACGCAAAGAATCAGCTGCAGTAATGTGATCAAAATGGCCGTGTGTTAAAAGAATTTTTTCTATAAAACCGAACTTTTTAACCATCTCATACAGGCGATCAGAAAGAAAGCCGGGATCGATCACCGCCGTTTTTCCGGAATTCTCATCCGTTAAAAACCAGCAGTTCGTTTCCATCATGCCTCCTCTAATTCCGGTAATCTTCATTTTCCGTCCTCCTTTTCGGCTGTCCCTTGTAAAGGAACCCGAAACCGGCACTTTTAAAAGCCGCGCCGTTTTAAATCGGCTACAATATCTTTATAAAAATCGGTAATATCTGAAACGCGGTCCTGTACCCGCTTTTTGGTAAACGGCCTGCGCCTTAAATCCACCTCGTCACAGTGGGAAATTCCTCGATTTGATGCTGAATGCACAACCCCGCGGAAATTTGCCCAGCTTGCCGAATGCGGCGTAATTAAGCCATCGTTTTCACCTTCAAGTATCCTTACCACCAGATAGGAGAAAAACAGCAGAAAATCACTTCGAAAACTGCTCATCACAAACGCAAAGCTTTGACAATAGACTTTAGGGGAATTCTTAACTTCTCGATTAAATTTTTCCGCATATTTTTGCGAAAATGTGTGATATACGGAAAAAGAGTCTGGACACTCATCTCCTAAAAAACGATACCATACATCAGAAAAAAAGGCGCAGCCTTTTACAAGAAACTTGGGAAGTGACAACAGCAGATCGACCGTTTTGGAACCGTGGTGGGGCGTGGAAATAGTCGTCAGTGAGGCGATCTGATCTTCCATTCCTAATTTGGAAATGAGAAAACGAGCATCAAGACCGCCTTTTGAGTGGGCAATCAGATTTACCTTTTCACAGCCTCTTTTCTCCAGAATTTCCAGCAAGTGCCGTTTCAACTGGGCCGCGTTGCTCTCTACACTGCCATGGCTGTCCTGTCCGCCATATTCCACAACGGCTCCGCACGATTCCAGTACACGAGGAATCCTACCCCAATAGTTGAGATGCTTTCTGTCGCGAAATCCCAATCCATGGATTAAAACAATCGGATAATGTGTCTTACATTCATCCATCCTTTTCTCCCCTTTTAGCAAGGCCATCCTACAGTCTCACTGGGGGCACCATGGGCCGGCATCTATTTCAGCTGCGTTTGACGGAGATAATACCTTCGATATTTTTCAGCTTTCCGATGACGGTGGTAATATGCTCAATTCCGTTGACGGTAATGGTAGCATGGATTACAGCATGGCCGTCTTTTGTTACCCGAGAATTGAGTGACTGGATAAACAGCCTCATATTGAAAAATTGCTGCGTTACATCTGCCAAAAGTCCTGATCTATCTTCTGCCACGATTTCCAGGGTAGATTCAAATGTCTCCTTCACTTCACCTGCCCAGTGCGCCTTCACCCAGCGCTCGGGCTCGGGGGCCTTCGAGATGTCTTGCGGCACATTCGAGCAGCTCCGTTTATGAATTGATACGCCAAAACCTCGCGTAATAAAGCCGATGATCTCATCTCCAGGCAGCGGATTGCAGCAGCGCGAGAGCTTAATCAGGCAGTTGTCCATTCCTTCTACCAACACTCCGCCCATCGCCTTTTTATTTGTGGTGAGCGGTGTTTTCTTCTCCTGTTGGGCCTGCGCTTCCGGCAGCTGCTGCTTTTTCTTCATATATTCCTCACGGATGCGAGGCATCAGCTTCCACAGCTGAATACCTCCGTATCCGATAGCGGAATAGACATCGTCCACTGTAGAGCAGTTCTGCTTGCGCCCGATGGATTCGAGCAGATCCTTAAGCTCCTGATCGCTCATCACAATTCCGTTGCGTTTAAACTCGCGCTCCACTTCCGCGCGTCCCTCTACAATATTCTCCTCGCGGCGCTCTTTTTTGAACCATTGGCGGATTTTGTTTCTAGCTTCGCTTGTTTTCACGATATTCAGCCAGTCGCGGCTCGGACCGTGATCGGGCTCTTTCGTTGTCAGAATCTCAACAATCTCTCCTGTTTTTACTTTATAATCGATGGGGACAATTCTCTTATCCACCTTGGCTCCGATCATACGATTGCCAACAGCACTGTGGATAGCATAGGCAAAATCAATCACAGTAGACCCAGACGGCAGGCTGATGACCTCCCCTTTCGGAGTGAATACAAACACCTCTTCGGGCGCTAAATCCGATTTGATGGTACGAACCAGATCCGTGGCGTCTTCATTATCCTTTTGGTTTTCCAGCATTTGACGAATCCAAACGAGACGGTTTTCCAGGGTGTCACCTTTTGTCAATCCAAGTTTATATTTCCAATGGGCAGCAATACCATATTCTGCCGTGTGGTGCATCTCCCATGTGCGGATCTGCACCTCAAATGGGATCCCCTCAGCGCTGAGCACCGTAGTGTGCAGCGACTGATACATATTCGGTTTTGGGGTAGAGATATAATCTTTAAACCGGTTTGGCAGAGGCTGGAACATATCGTGGATAACACCGAGAACATTGTAACAGTCGTTGACAGTATCTACAATTACGCGCACGGCATAAATATCGTAAATACTTTCGATATTTTTCCCCTGAATGAACATTTTCCGATAAATCCCGTTAATGCTCTTGACGCGTCCTTCCAAATATACATTGGGAATCATGGCAGAAAGGCGATCATAAATTTTCTTCTTTGTACGCTCAATAAAGGCCGCACGCTCGTTTTTATGCAGGGTAAGGGTATTTTCAATTTCTTGATATGCTACAGGATCCAAATAGCGAAGGGAGAGATCCTCTAGCTCCTCCTTTACTGCACGGATACCAAGACGGTGCGCGATGGGAGCATAAACTTCCATACATTCCAGCGCCTTGTCACGCTGCTTCTGCGGCGTTTGATATTCCATGGTACGCATATTATGCAGGCGGTCGGCCAGCTTAATGATGATAACCCGGATATCGTCCGCCATGGCGATAAGCATTTTGCGAATATTCTCTGCCTGCTGCTCTTCACGCGTGGAATAAGGAATCCTTCCTATTTTTGTCACACCGTCGATGAGGTTGGCAATATCGCGGCTAAACATTTTTTCGATCTGTTCAAGGGTGATAGGAGTGTCCTCTACTACATCGTGCAAAAGCCCAGCCGCAATCGATTCCGAATCCATACCTAAATCCACTAAAATAGAGGCTACAGAAAGCGGATGGACGATATAAGGCTCGCCGGAAAGCCTTTTTTGGCTGCCGTGAAGATCATCGGCAAGCTTATAAGCACGCCCAATTAGATCCATGTCAAACTCGCGGTCGCTCTCTTTTATTATCTCGAGCAATTCTTCATACGTTGAAATTTTTCCCACGGGCATTACACTGCCACCTCCAAAGATTTAATTCGGCGCAGCAAGGGGGACGCCGTCAAATCCACTTTCCCTTCCACTTCTTTTAACTGAATATGTGCCCTTTCTCCATCCTTTTCCAGTGAAATAAGGCCGCGTTCTTCTAAAATATCTAAAATAATCAAAAGTCTTGCCAAATCCATTTTATCTTCCATACGTCCTAGCAGCACCAAAAGGCTTTGGTCCCAGCCTCTCTTTTCCCGCAGAAAACGATATACGAGAGCAAACGCATCGCGGTCCGGTGTAAGATGTTTTGCCTGTTCTGGTGTCAGGCGTTCTCCCCGGCAATACCTCTCGTAGAGCTCCTGTCCCGCAATAAGCTTCTCTGGTTCCTGCTGTGAGAGTTTCATATCCCGCACAAAAATAGAGAGCGTCAACTCTCCGCGGAAAGGCTTTGCGTCAAGCGTCACTGCCAGATCCAGTATGTCACCCAACTCATAGGGAAACTCTTCCAGCGTCATATGAAATTTCATACAACGTACATATGCCCCTCCACGTGAAAAATTCAGACGCAGGTGCTTTCCACCACCTACCGGAATAATCTCTTCAAGCTTCATGTGGAATAAACCGAACAAGGGCTCCGGATTTCCTGTACCGAAAGGCTCCATTCTCTCTAATGACTGTACCATCCCTACATTGAGCACATCCGGCCGAAGTTTACAGTCAAGCGTCAGGGTAGGGGCCGGCACGCCACCTGGCAGCAAGGCAGCGTAACGATTGATACGGCGGCGGAATTCTTCGATTCGATCCGCCGGCATTGTCAGCCCAGCCGCCATTGGATGACCACCAAATTTTGTCATCAAATCAGAGCACGAACTGATGGCATCGAACAGCGAAAATCCTTCTACGCTGCGGCCAGATCCCTTTGCTTCTCCGCCACTGCGGGAAATGATAATACAAGGTTTTCCGAACTTTTCCGTCAGTCGGGAAGCTACAATCCCGATTACACCATGATGCCAATCTTCTCCATCCACCACAAGCACACGATCGCAGGCTCGTAAGGGCTCCTGCCGAAGTGACTCCAACACACTTTCATAAATCTCGCTTTCAATTTCCCGACGAAAATTATTGTCTTCACAAATATTGCAGGCAAGCTGTTCAGCCTCTTCGGGATCTTCGCTGATCAGCAAGCGGACGGCCCTGTCCGGAGAACCAATGCGTCCTGTAGCGTTAATCCGCGGCACTATGGTAAAGGCGACGCTACCAGCAGTAAGCGGCCGATCTGCAGCTCCCGCATGCTCCAGCAGCGCGTGCAAACCCAGTCGATCCGATTGGGCGATAAGTTTGAGCCCCTTTTTGACAAGAAGCCTATTTTCCCCTTCCAAAGGGACGACATCGCCAATGGTACCGATTGTTACAAGGTCGGCATAGTTCTCCACAAGAGCCTGCATGTCACAATCCGGCCCTTCCAACGCCGTAATCAGTTTGAACGCCACGCCTACGCCAGAAAAATATTTATACGGCAGATCGCAGTCCTTTCGAAAAGGATCAATGACTGCTACCGCCTTCGGAAGCTCTTCCTGCGGACGGTGGTGATCTGTGATGACCACATCGATTCCTAACGATTTGGCATACTCTACCTCGCGTGTCGACGCGATACCATTATCTACAGTAACAATTAAACGAACACCCCGCTCGTGCAGAACATCGATAGCTCCCGTATTCAGGCCATATCCTTCGCCTTCCCGCTCTGGAATATAGAACAACACGTCTGCCCCACACGCTCCCAAATACGAACAAAGAATAGCAGTAGAGGTCACGCCGTCAGCATCATAATCACCGTAAACAGCGATCCGCTCCATGTTGTCCACCGCACGCCGGATCCTCTCCACGGCTTTCTCCATATCCGGAAGCAGCAGCGGATCGAAAAACTCCGCATCTTCCTGTAAAAGGGCTTCTATTTGCTCGCGTGTACGAATTCCCCGGATCTCCAACATCATTGCCAGAAAGGAGGGAAGATCATATTCCTTAGAAATTTCGGCTGCACGATCCTTATTCAATGGCAATATCGCCCACTTTTTGATATTCACACCATCCCACCTGCCTCCATAATACTTAATTGTACCATTTTCTCCCGTTTTATTCAATATTTTTATTTGCCATATTCCTGCCAAAAACCACCTGTGTTCCTACTTTTCCCGTTTTCTTTTTTCCCGCTACACAACTTGACGAAAAAGTGGGTTTTTGCTATATTTAATGATATGGATGAAAAAGTAATTTCTGGAAATTTTACTAGAAATTATTCGTTTTTATTTTAGGATACCGTTTTGGGGCGAATAGCGTTCCAACAGGTTTTCTTATCCAAAAGGAGGAGTTTTTATGAAGTACTATGTGTCCGTAAAAGGGCCCAGAGACGGGGACGGCTCGAAAGAACGTCCTTACCGCCGTATTCAGCAGGCGGCGCAGCAGGCTCGCCCTGGCGACGAGGTGATTGTTGGCCCGGGTATTTACCGCGAATGGGTCAACCCGATCCACGCCGGTGAGGAAGACGCGCGCATTGTTTACCGTTCGGAGAAACCAGGCGAGGCTGTGATTACCGGCTCGGAGCCTGTAAAGAACTGGGAACCGTATCAGGGTGATGTATGGCTTTCACGCATTCCTAACGGTTTGTTCGGATCGTATAACCCCTACACCACGGTGCTTATGGGCGATTGGTATTACAGCGAGGGGACGCTGCACACCGGCGAAATCTATTTAAACGGTAAATCTATGTATGAGGCCCAGACGTTGGAAGATGTGCTCGAGGGAAAACGCTGCGAAAACTCGTGGTATCCTGAAGACTCCGTTTACCGCTGGTATACTGTTCAAAACGACGGTGAAACGCTGCTATATGCGAATTTTCAAGGTGTTAATCCCAACTTAGAAAATGTAGAGATCAATGTGCGTCGCAACTGCTTTTATCCGGAAAAAACGGGGATAAATTATATTACCCTTTCCGGTTTCACAATTCGTCAGGCGGCCACCACATGGGCTCCTCCTACTGCATATCAAGAGGGCATGGTGGGGCCTCACTGGTCGAAGGGATGGATCATCGAAGACTGCGAAATTTCTGATTCTAAATGCTGTGGCATCAGCCTTGGTAAATATTTGCAGCCATACAACGAAAATAAATGGTCCCTTAACCGCGTGAAAAATGGCACGCAAACCGAACGCGACGCCATCTGTCAGGCACAGATCGACGGCTGGAGCAAAAAGAACATCGGCTCGCACATTGTGCGGCGCTGTCATATCCATGACTGTGAACAGACTGGTATTGTGGGACACCTTGGTGGCGTATTCTCTATTATTGAAGATAACCACATCCATCACATCAACACAAAGCAGCAGCTCTCCGGCGCCGAGATTGGCGGCATCAAGATGCATGCGGCCATTGACACTATCATCCGCCGCAATCATATCCATCACTGCACCCGCGGTATTTGGCTCGACTGGCAGGCTCAGGGAACGAGAGTCTCTCAGAATCTTCTGCATGATAATATTCCGCCGCAGTCCACTCAATTCAGCCCACGCTTTTCTATTGCGGAGGATCTGTTTATTGAGGTGAGCCACGGCCCCACTTTAGTGGATAACAACATCGTGCTTTCTCCCTACGCCAGCCGTATCTGCGCACAGGGTATCGCTTTTGTACATAACCTTATCTGCGGGCCATTTACTATGGTGGGCGCTGGCACAAACAACGGAGGCGGTACCAATCCCCGTTACACTCCCTACCATGTACCGCATCAGACGGAAGTTGTAGGCTTTATGACCTTTTTGCACGGCGATGCGAGATTTTACAACAACATCTTTGTCAACCGAGAAATCCCGAAAGAGTACACGGAGGCTATCGCTGCACGCGGCTCACAGCTGAATGAAACAGCTGGTACAAAACCATACGACGGTTATCCTACTGCAAAGCAGTACTTTGCTCAGTTCTTCCAAGAGGGCGACGTGCGCGGTCATGAGAACCGCGAGAAGTATTATACGAAGATGCCCGTTTATACTGGCGGCAACGTCTTCTTTAACGGCGCACAGCCTTGCGATACGGAAGAAGACTTCGCTGTCGATACGGAACATGAGGTCTTTGTACAGCTCGAAGAAAAGGACGGCGCTTATCGTCTGCATACAAACCTATACGATTATCTGCCAAAGATGAAGACACCCTTTATTTCCACCGAGGTTTTGGGCGAAGCCTTCGAGCCGGAACAGCGATTCGAAAATCCGGACGGCTCCGAGATCTTCTTTGAAGAGGATTATTTTGGAGAGCATCGTGCAATCAATCCTACTCCTGGTCCGTTTGAGACGGCTTCGGAACTGGCCGATCCGCTTTTTTAAGTAGATAATAAAAGTTAAACCATTCCTCCCATCGTGGCTTTGTTCACGGTGGGAGGCTTTTTATTAACTTATAATGATAGCTCAAGACAAGCGAAACTATATCTAAGTCATTAGATTTGTCTGTTTTGTTTCGCTGGTATTCATTTACTCAGAGATTTAAAATAAAAATAGGAGGCGATACCGTTTAAAATTTTTATATGAGTAAAAATACGAAAACAAAAATTTTGGTATGAAATAAAATTTATATTTTGATCTATTTCATTTTTAATCAAAGATCGTGTCAGAAATGCTATTTTCTGGTATAATAAAAAGGCATCATTGAAAATCTTTCGATTATCTCAGAAAGGAGATTCTTATGAAAAAGAAAATTGTTTGCTTTGGAGATTCTAACACATACGGCTACATACCAGTAACGGCGCTGCGCTTTCCACCGGACGTGCGCTGGACTGGGGTGCTTGCCAAAGAGTTAGGAGAAGACTACGAAATCGGTGAAGAAGGAATGTGCGGACGTACCATTGCTATCCATGATCCCGGCGACGTGAACAATGTCTGTGGCATGGATCTGCTGGAGGAGTCTCTCTCGCGCCATCAGCCGGTGGATCTCGTTACCATCATGCTGGGAACAAATGATGTAAAACAGCGGTTTCATGCTTCAGCGGAACAGATTGGAAAATCACTGGAGGAAATGATTGAGGCTGCCAAAAATCTTCCTATCTGGCGAGAGGAAAGTGAGCCCAAAATTCTCGTCATCGCACCGCCTACTGTTCGCGATACATATAAAAATGGCGCTTTTTCAGAGTCTATGGGTCCTGACTGCCTCAAAAAGTTTGCTGACATTCCCAGAATCTACGCCGAGACGGCTCAGCGTCAAGGCTGTTCGTTCTTTGACGCTGGAAAAGTTGTGCAGGGCTGCGACGAAGACGGCATCCATATTACAGCAGAAAGCCATATCCGCCTTGGCAAAGCTCTTGTACCTGTGATCCGCACTCTTGTGTAAATCCAGCTGCTTTGCTGTAGGAATACAGCAGGTACCCTCTGTTTTTCATCCCCGTTAGAAAAAGCAGTATATGTCCTGTCAGCTATGCTCTTCTAAAATTATGCTGCATTATTGGATAAACCGTTTTACAATGGGCAAATCATGAAAATGCTCCAAAAGTTATTCCATTAGGATGCTTTGGGAGCATTTTTGTTTTAATTTCTTTTAGGAAATCTTCTATACTTTCTAAAAACATTATTTATAAATAATCCAACCAAGATTTTATATAACAACTACCACTAATTTCCGTTTCCATTTTCTCAAACTACGAAATAATATGCAAAGAATAATGGATACGTTTTTCTTTTTAAATAAAGCTTGTACCAAATATATTTAAAAAATTTACACTGCATTTTTGATACCATTCTAAACTAATAGCTGTATCGTAAAGGAATCGATATATGCTTTTACAGAAATATCATTTTTCTTTATGGCAAATCCTTAAAAAATTTTAATAAATTAAAGATCATACTAACTTCTTTGAAATCATACAAAATAAATGTTAGTAAATCGTTTAAAAAGTTAAATCAATAAAAATTGTCGATTTTTAAAATATATGGTATAATAAAATAACAAACAATTCCTTCTCTGCTTTTCCAAAACAAAGGGGGCTATGTATGAAAAAACATTTTAATCATGAACGACTTAGTAAAATTTTAACCATTCTTGTATTTCTTTCCATGGCTGGTTCCGCCGCTTTTTTGATTGTGCGTATCATCATTGCACCTTTGATTGTTGGCGAAGAAAGTCTCAATTCCCTTACACGTACAAAAGGTGAATATATATTGATGTTAGTACAGTGCCTTCTGGGAATCGTAGCAATGATTCTTCCCGGCAAGTTGACGCAAAAATCTAAAATTGTAATTCCACAGGGGATGTATATCTTATATATCATCTTTTTATATTGCGCCATTTATTTGGGGGAAGTCCGCAGTTTTTACTACTCTATTCCCCATTGGGATGACATCTTACACTGCTTCAGTGGCGCAATGTTGGGAGCATTGGGATTTTCCTTTGTTGCACTGCTAAACAATTCAGAGCGTGTTCCTGTAAATTTAAGTCCTATCTTTGTGGCTATATTCTCTCTGTGCTTTGCTGTTTCCCTTGGTGTAGTATGGGAAATTTACGAGTTTACCTTTGATGGACTCCTCGATCTCAATATGCAAAAATTTGCACAAGAGGTTGACGGAAAACTGGTTGCGCTTGTGGGGCACGACGCCCTGAAAGACACCATGAAGGATCTTGTGGTTGATATGGTGGGGGCTGGAATCACGTCGATTATTGGCTATATTTCACTTAAATATAAAAAAGGCTGGATTGAAAAGCTTCAGCTTCGCAGAGCCAAAACGAACTGAATCTTCTCACCTGTTTTTATAGATACACTATCAATCCATTGTTAAATGCGCAGTGGAAGCACTAATTAGTTTTAACAGTGCAGACGGCTCCACTTCCACCTGTGTTCCGATTTTTCCGCCGCTGAAAATAATACGCTCTTGCGCTAGGCACGATTCATCCACAACAGTAACGTACTGCTTCTTCATTCCAATGGGAGAACAACCGCCGCGGATGTATCCTGTGGTCTTATTGATTTCATTGACATGGATCATTTCTACCGACTTTTCTCCCACAGATCGGGCGGCTGCCTTGAGATTGAGCTCTTTTGCGACAGGAATGACAAACACATAAAATTCCTTACTGGCTCCGCGTGTGACAAGTGTTTTGAACACCTGATCGACTGGTTGCCCCAGTTGTTTTGCTACACTAACGCCGTCGATCGCTTCACCGCTGTGTTCATAAAAATATGGATGGTAAGGAATTTTTTCCTTCTCTAAAATTCGCATTACGTTTGTTTTATTATCTTTGTCTTTTGCCATCGTAAAAAAATACCTCCTTACAAATATGATATTTCTTTTCTCGTTATGGCAACAAATCCCTTATCCTTTTTGGATAAGGGATTTGTTCTCTTACAGCAAATTTACGGCCGGTAGGGGGAAACCTCTAAAGCGTTTGCTTGCGCCGGCAAGCTTAGAGTCATTGTGCCCCGATGGTAAATACTAAGTTGATCACCAGGTTGTAAGCTTTCCACTTCCTGCGCAAATTTTGTATAGGCGTCGTAATGGAAAATTACTGTATCACCGGCAGACAGTCCTTTTACTACAAGAGAGCCCTCCGTGCTGCCTGATTCTCCATAAATTTTTTCTTCTAGTGTACAGTTATACACACACGATTCCCATGGAAGTAAGAGCTTTACCGAATATGCATAATGGCTGCCGTCATTATTACAGAGGACTTCGGCATATTCTCCCACAGAAAGGCTTCCATCTTGAAGGGTAGAATCGTTAATCGTAACCGTGATAGAATCGGAAAAGTCGGTACCCGGAGCACGCTGAAGCGTTAAAGTGCGTTCCCCTTGGCTTGCGGATATGGAAGCTATTGTCCCACGATAAATCTGTATATCTGCATATCTGCGAATCTCCAGAGCATTTCCCTGCGGCGGAAGGCTTCGCGTAAGCGCACCGCTGTGGTAAATATTTATTTTATCTCCTTGTTTCAAAGAATCAAAATCGAAATACATCTGCGTACTATCTGTATAATGGAATAATGTTTCACTACTGCTCTCCCAATCACGACACAGAATAACACTATTCTGACGGTCAATAGAAATCACTTCTCCATTATAGTTGGACAGCGCAGCATCAGTAAGCTTTTTTAAAGAAAGTGCCTGTGCTATTTGAGGATCTGCTTGTGAAAATGTATAGGAAATTTCTATATAATCGCCCACTTTAATCCCATCCGTACGAGAAATCGGTGCCTGCACCAAAATTTCAGCTATACCGAAATTTGTTCCTTGCTCTTGACGTAGAGTAAAGAAAGCCATCTCTCCATCTTGGAAAATATCTACTACTGTACCACGGTATACTGGACAATCTGCTGCATGCTCTTGAAAAGATTGTGTTGGATAAAAAGACGTCTCAACCGGATTTCCTGATAGTTGTACCGCTTCTACCCCCAAACTCATTCCTCCCAAAGCAGCTGTCAAGCATAACGCTAATACTGTTTTTACAAACTTTTTTTTCATAAACTTTCATCCTTTCAGATGCACATATACAAAAAACTTCACTTTAATAATATAAAGTAAAAATGTTTTTGTCAACAAAAAAGGTCCGAACTCTAAACAGAGCCGGACCTTGATTGTGCTGGGGATGCAGATTCTTATTTATTCACCGCATCTTTCAGGGCCTTACCAGCTTTAAACGCCGGAGACTTCGAAGCTGGAATTACCATGTCCTGCTTTGTAGCGGGATTTTTCCCCATACGTTCGGCTCTCTCCTTGACCTCAAAGGTTCCAAAGCCAACGATCTGAACCTTCTCTCCCTTTACGAGTTCTTTTTCGACAACATTGAAAAAAGCGTTCAGAACAGCTTCGCAATCTTTCTTCGCCAGACCGGTTTCTTCCTTGAGTGCATCAATCAAACCTGTTTTATTCACTTCTTGTCACCTCCATCACAAACCTGATTTCCCATTTTACAACTGTTTATAAAAAGGGTTCTTGAGGAATTTTACACCTTTCTGCTAAAAAAAACAACTGTTTCTTAAAAAGTAATCCATCTTTTTTCACAAATTAGGAAAAAAAACATTTTTTATTTAATTTTCAAGTCTACTTCCGGCTTTTTGACGATATTTTCTGAATTCCTTTACGGATAATACTATCTGATCCGCAGAACTATTATCCCCGAAAAACTTGATTTATTTCATACCTTTTTCCAAATTAAAAGGGTTGCAACTCTCCATTTTGAGAACGGCAGCC
The DNA here is from genome assembly GCA_944380825.1 of uncultured Clostridia bacterium. Lineage (GTDB taxonomy): Bacteria > Bacillota > Clostridia > Oscillospirales > Acutalibacteraceae > Gallacutalibacter. The sequence goes on from CALWIX010000106.1 coordinate 51,252, forward strand.
CTTTAATTTTTAATTCTTCTAAATTAGTCTTTGATAATCTTCACAACCGACTTGACAATATCAGCCTTATTGTTCACACTCATATCCATAGCATTCTGGATATCGTCAAAATCAAAAACATTTGAGACAATGCCCTTAAGATTCACACGGCCCGCAGCGACAGCCTCAATAGCCATCGGATAAATATGACGATAACGGAAAATCGTCTTAAAGGTAAGCTCTTTATCGAGAGCCATATTCAGCGGAAGGCTGGTAAGATCATTTTTGCCATAGCCAACAAAAACAATCGTTGACCCTTTCTTCGCAATCTTTATTGCCTGCTGGCAGGTAATCTCGGTGCCAGCCGTTTCGATACATAAATCACAGCCCCGACCCTCTGTCAAATCCATAATAGCCTGCACTGTATCCTGCTCTTTGCCGTTAATCACGCCTGTTGCGCCAAGTTCAAGCGCCTTGTCAAGACGTTTCTGGATGACATCCACCACATAAACGGTAGAAATACCCTCCGCTTTGAGGGCCATCATGGTGACTAGGCCAATACAACCCGCCCCCATCACTACAGCCGTCTGGCCAGCATGTGCGCCGCCCTGATTCGCTGCATGGAAACCAACAGCCAGCGGCTCGATCAAAGCGCCTTCCATCGTGCTTACATTATCGGGAAGCTTAAAGCACAGATCCGCTTCATGTGCCACATATTCCTGAAAAACGCCGTCTACCGGCGGAGTAGCAAAGAAAATGACATCTGGGCAGAGGTTGTAACGGCCTGTCTTACAAAACTCACAATGTCCGCAAGTTTTGCCGGGCTCCAATGCAACACGATCGCCCACCTTCAGGTGCTTAACGTTCTTGCCAACCTCAACAACCGTTCCGCCCGGCTCATGGCCCAGCACAAACGGTGTTTTTACAATGAAGTTACCAATACGGCCCGTCTCGTAATAATGAAGATCCGACCCACAAATTCCAACATACTCCAGCTTTACAAGAACTTCGTCATCCTTGGGCGTCGGAATATCCCTCTCCACAAAGCCCATCTTTCCAATATCCGTCATAACGGCGACTTTCATTTTTCCATTCATCGTAATTCAACCTCCTATTATCGTGCAATTTATCAAAATACTCCAAAGAGTATTTTAATCAAACAAAATCACTGATTGTTTAATCTACTTTTTCCTGAATATTTACATTTGCGAGATATTCTCCATAAGCCCACACACTCGAAGCACCCTGAACCGAAAATTTCACTGGCATTTCAATATGTCCAGTAAACGTTTCTCGCCCCGTCATATCGATCTCTACAACGATATCTTCCGGCTCGATAGCATTAATTTGTTCTTGCGGGCCGATAAGCGTTACATCCATACTCTGCGTATAAACATCCGATGTTTTATTCGCAGCAAGATTTACTACCTTAAAGTTATCCTTCGCCACAGTAAATCGACGGGAAATAAACCCATCCAAATCCAACGTCACTTTTGCTTCATATACCATACTAATATTACTGCACCCCGGTGGCAAAGAGATTGATACATCGAACGAATTATTGGAAGGACTGACCTTCGTAAAATCAATAGGTGCAAGACTAATTGTTGTTAAATTACTTAGTGCATCCTCCGGGCCCGCAATCTGGATATTTTCGGGTTCTACGTTAACAATTCCCTCAAGATTTAGGCCAGAAGGTTTATTTTGGAATGTTGGTTCCAATGTGAGCGTTTGTCGGCTGCGTACACTGATCGTTACCTCTACCTCGTCGTTGCTAATGAGCAAATTATCCTTAGCAAGCTCATTACCATATCTATCATAAAGTACGAGACTAGTAGTAAACGTTTGTGTTGAGATCAAAGGGGTATCAATTTCATATTCTAAACAGACACGGCTAATACGATCGATTTCCTTTTGCGGCCCTGAAATTGTCACCTCATTGACAGAAAGAGATGGCTCGCTGACTACATAGGAATCATCTGCTTTATATTTTATACCATCTGTATTAATTTCAAAAGTTGCCTCCTGATAGTAATCAACATCAACAAATACATATTCAGGACTAATCTCCACCTCGTAATCGCCAAATACCTGAGACGGCTGTTCTAACCGCAGCCGTAACTGCACACTGGTAGGCTGCGTAATAGAAGATGCCTGCTCCGCCACGACGACAAGCTGCGTAGGATCGATACTGTGTACAGCCATACTGTCTCCTGTAATATAAACAGTAGCACTTTTAACGCTTTGGCTGAATACACGTAGATTCATTTCCTTGGTAGCTTCTTCTGAAAGCGTCACCTCTACCGGAACATCTGAAATCTCCCGCGGGCGTTCCTGTGTATTGACTGATGACGCAATAAACCACAATATGATGGAAATGAAAACAGAAAAAATTAACACAAAACGATCGTTGTAAAAAAGATCTCCCAGATTAAATTTCTTTTCTTTCATTTTTTCCAAACCCTCCTTATGGAGGGAATTTTACTCGAGCGGTGTTCGCCGGCTTCCGGCTCTTCTGGAATCAGTAGGTTTTCCAGTTCGCTTCTCAGGGTTTCCCTCGTATAATCCCGTGTAAGAAGCCCATTGACTGCCATAGAAATCTGGCCGGTCTCCTCTGAAACCACTACGATAACAGCATCGGAAACCTCGCTTAAACCAATGGCGGCGCGATGACGTGTTCCAAGCTCAATGCTTACGCTGTCGTTTTTCGTCAGCGGCAGAATACATCCTGCCGCATATACCTTTCCAGCACGGATCACCATTGCCCCATCATGCAGTGGAGCTTTATTCCAAAAAATATTTCCAAGAATCGGAGGTGATGGTTCCGCGTCCACTACGGTTCCGGTATCGATAATCTCACCGAGCTTTGTCTGACGCTCAAACACAATAAGCGCCCCTGTTTTAGATTTCTGAAAGCTCCCAGCTACATCTACCACTGCGTTGATCGCCTTGCGCACCTGCTGACGAAGAAGCTCCTCCTCATTCTTAGCCGAACTCATAAACCAGCTCTTTGTAGCCAGACCCTTTCCAATTTCTGTACGGCCGATCTGTTCCAAAGCACGCCGAATCTCTGGCTGAAATACAACCAAAAGAGCGATCATACTGAACTGGAAGAAATAATTGAATAAACTCTTGAGCATATAAAGCTGCAGATAGGATGACAAAATCCACGCAAGTAAAATGATCAAAAGTCCCTTCACAAGCTGACCGGCACGTGTTTCACGCAAAAGCTTAATCGCGCTGTAGATAATGAAGGATATGATAATAACATCAATCGCGTCTGTTATTTTAAACGACTCGATCAACTCCATGATAATATTCCATGTGCTGTAAAGCCATTCTTCAAAGGTCTCCCAGCTCGTTGAAATCCACTCCATAAATCTTTCCTTCCCCAAGGCCGACCCCAATCGTACGCTTTAAGCCCACAAAGCCGCCCGGCTGTTGATTAAAAATCATATACATCCATACTTACCGCTTTTCCCCTTCTTTTTGTATACTTTCTAATGCAAAAACACATTGTATGCGGTCAAAATATGGAGTTTACGACCTGCTACACCTGCAGCAGTACATAGAGTCCAACTTCACTTCTGTAAATATTTTACCATAATTTAAAGGATATGCAATGCCTTTTTTAAGATTTTGCGGAAATATTGGCCACCGCTCTGGAAAAGGCAGTTATCTCATTGGGGGTAGTAAACGCCGAAGGACAAACGCGCACAGCTCCCTGCTCTATGGTGCCCATAAACTCATGAGCTGCCGGTGCACAATGCAGCCCTGGACGTACTGCAAATCCTCTCTGATCCAAAAGTTGGCCTACTTCTTCGCTGGCCATTGTGCGAATGTTGAACGACAGCACAGGGGCATAATAAGGAGCACGGGGACGTTCCGTATACAAAATTACACCTTTCGTCTGCGACAAACGGTCATAGAGCTGATCCAAAAGCCCTAATTCATGCTGATAAATTCGCTGCGGCCCTTTCTTTTCTACAAATTCAATCCCGGCACGCAATCCAGCAATTCCGGGCAGATTCGGCGTGCCAGATTCCATCCGCTCCGGCCATGATTCCGGCTGGTGCATCTGCCTAGATTCCGTACCCGTTCCGCCCTCGATAAGTGTATCTAAACCAGAGGGCTCTGCCGCTACAAGAATTCCCGTCCCCATAGGACCGTACAGACCTTTATGGCCCGCAGCGCATAGCCACGAGATCCCGCTGTCTTGCAAATCAAGTGGAAGAACCCCTGCACTTTGCGCACAATCTACTGCCATAGGGATTCCATATTCTCGTGCGAGAGCCGCAATACGCTCTATGGGGAGACGGATTCCCCAAACGTTAGAGGCATGGGTACAGAAAATGAGCGTCGTATTCGCCCGCAAAGCTTTACGGAATGCGTCGAGTGTGGCGTCATTATCACCCGGTACCACTTTAGCCTGGGTAAAAGTTACACCACGCTCCTGTGAAAGCTTTTGAAGTGGGCGCATAACGGCATTGTGTTCCATGCAGGAGACCACTACATGATCTCCTTGCTTGAGATGCCCTTTGAGCACCATATTTACCGCCTGTGTACAACTGGGTGTAAATACAACACACTCTGGTCCCGGCGCTCCAAAAAGCCGCGCGGCCGCCTCTCGACAATGATAGATCTCTGCAGCCGCTGTTGTAGACATTGCGTGGCCGCTCCTGCCCGGATTGGCACCATACACGCGCATGGCACGGTTTACTGCTTCATATACCCTGGGCGGTTTCGGCCATGTCGTTGCGGCATTGTCCAGATAGATCATCCCCGGCGCCTCCTCTCGAGCCTGCCGAGCACCCGAAACCCCCGCTCTCGTAAAAGAGCTTCCGCCTCATCTGTATGCTCCGGCACATAGACGCCGTAGCCACAGCCCGTCTCCGAATGGATCTTCTCTATCGAACATCGAAAGCCGCGGCTTTTAAGCAGGTCACGGCCCTTCATGGCATACGTGATGGAAGTCAGCCAGAGAATCGGTCTGTCGTCCATCCAAAATCACTCCTCTATGAAATAATTTAAGGCTCCTTTCTCCGTCTGCCAGAATTCCAAATTTTTCCGACAGGGTATGGAGCCCCTATCCACAGAGTATGCAGCAGATGGGCCTTTTGCTTGTCTAAGAAAGTGACGCGACAGACTCGATTAGGCACACGGAATGCGCTGAAATTCCCTCTCCGGCACCAGTAAACCCCAAATGTTCTTCTGTTGTCGCTTTAACACTCACATTATTTACAGGAATACCACAACACACGGCGAGCTTCTCCCGCATGACTGGAATATAGGGAGCAAGTTTAGGAGCCTGGGCGATAACCGTAGCATCGATATTTCCAATACAGTAACCGTTTTCGCGGAGCAGCGCCACAACTCGTCTGAGTAGGATCATACTGTCAGCATTTAAAAATTCCGCGGATGAATCGGGAAACAGCTTTCCCAGATCACCAAGCGCCGCCGCACCCAGAAGTGAATCCATCACGGCATGGACAAGCACATCTGCATCCGAGTGGCCCAGAAGACCTTTTTCGTATGGAATTTCCACGCCACCCAAGATTAGCCGACGTCCTTGAACCAGCTGGTGGACGTCATACCCGTGACCGATCCTCATCATAACGTATTCCTTCCTTTCAAAGCGGCTTCCGCTGCGGGAAGATCTTCTCTTGTTGTCAATTTTAAATTAGAATAGCTTCCCATACATAGATGAACTGCCTGTCCGGCGGCTTCTATAAGCTGGCAGTCATCCGTATAGTCTTTTCCCTGCTCGCATGCAAGCTGCACAGCCCGACGATACAAATTACTTTCAAATACTTGAGGCGTCTGTACGGCCCACAAAGAAGCTCTCTCCGGAGTGGATATGACCATTCTCTCTTTATCTACTACTTTGATGGTATCTTTCACCGGCACAGCCAAGGCACTTGCGCCAAACAGTTGCGCGTCACGTACCACTCTGTCGATTTCTTCCGGCAGGATTAGTGGACGCGCACCGTCATGTATAGCGAAATAAGCGGCGTCTTCCAACTGCTCTACGCCGTTAATCACCGACT
>CALWIX010000107.1 GCA_944380825.1 uncultured Clostridia bacterium
GGGCGAAGCCGCGCGGAAAACCATTTTCGTCTCTCGAAGGACGAAAGTGAAGACTTTTTCCGGCTGCTTCCGTTTACCCCCACAAACGCACAGAGACGATCGGTGCGCGAAGCGATTGATGATATGATGGGGGCGTATCCCATGAACCGCCTCATCCAAGGCGACGTTGGTTCCGGGAAAACAGCAGTGGCGGCAGCGCTTTGTTACTGTATGGCCCGGGAAGGAATCCAGTCGGCGCTAATGGCTCCCACAGAGGTCCTAGCGCGGCAGCGTTACCGCTCACTCACCGGATTTTTACGAGGAACAGGGATGAGGACTTCCTTGCTCACCGGCTCGGTAACGGGAGCGCGGCGCCGCGAAATTTTGGAAGATCTATATGCGGGAAGAATACAAGTCCTTGTGGGAACACAGGCGTTATTCGGAGAAAGTGTACGATTTCAGCATCTGGGACTTGTTGTCACAGATGAACAGCATCGCTTCGGCGTTGCGCAGCGGGCGGCACTAGCGGCCAAGGGGGATCACCCTCATTTACTAGTGATGTCTGCTACGCCTATTCCACGCACCCTTGCCTTAATGATCTATGGTGATTTAGAGATTTCGGTGCTTGATGAACTGCCCCCCGGACGGCAGAAAATCGAAACCTACGTTATAGACAGCTCTAAACGCCAGCGTGCCTTTGCTTATCTGCAAAAGCATATCGATAGGGGGCTACAGTGCTATGTAATCTGTCCGCTGATTGAAGAGGGGGACGGCGATATGGCGAGTGTGGAGCAGTATGCGCAGCGGCTGCGCAAGGAATGGATGCCCCGTGCGCGTGTGGGTGTTGTGCATGGACGGATGAAGCCGAAAGAAAAGGAAGCGGTCATGGCCTGCTTTTCCGCCGGTGAAATAGACGTCTTAGTTTCTACTACTGTGGTGGAAGTGGGTGTGGATGTACCCAACGCAGTAGTTATGCTGATTGAAAATGCGGAACGATATGGCCTTTCCCAGCTTCATCAGCTGCGCGGACGCGTAGGACGCGGCACGGAGAAATCTACCTGTATCCTTATTTCCGATACGCACAGCGCTGAAACGATGCACAGACTGAAAATTTTGGCAGGTTCTTCCAACGGCTTCCACATTGCCGACGAAGATCTGAAGCTGCGGGGACCAGGAGACTTTTTTGGAAATCGTCAGCATGGTCTTCCTGCTCTGCGCATTGCAGATATGGCTGCGGATATGGATGTTCTTCGAGACGCACAGAATGCCGCCCGCGCTTTATTTCAAGACGATCCGCTGTTACAAAAGCAAGAGCACCGCGGCCTGCGTGCCGAAGTAAACCAGCTTTTTTCCCAAAACGGAGAAATTGTCTTTAATTAGAAGTTCAGTCCCTGTCATCGTTTCCGTGTGCCAAGCTGCTTCTCAATTTGTGCACGTTTGCACCATCCATATTCCTGCAGCGTTGATGGCAGGCAAATGAAATTGATGGATAAAAGGAAAAATTTCGAATAGATCCTTCAAAAAATAAAGAGACTCCATCTTCCACCCATGCGGCTTGTAAGAGCACGATATCAGGTTTGTGGAAAGAGGAGCCTCTTTTCGCTTCTTTTAATATCTGGATAGATAGATGCAGGGAAGGTGGGCGAATAGTTTCATGGATTTCAGCTGCCGATTTTCTCATTTACATACGGCGATACTTTTTAACTTTGCGCAGTTTCTTTTTCTTGCGATTATAAATTAAAGCGAGAATGATGTAGATAAGAAGAAGCACGCCAATAACAATAGCAATAATTTGGAACCACTGCGAATGAATAACCTCGTTCATCGTGTTAACGGAATGGAGCACCTCGCTGCGTTCTACCGATTCTGAGGCAACAAGGTTAATAGTAGCCAGCTCTTGTCCCACATAGCTGAGCGTTGCCGTGCCGATAACTTGGCCTTTTTTTACGGGTGCATCGATGCTTTCAGGAATGTGTGGCGTGACGATCACGCTGGTTTCGGAAACATCCTTGGGCAGGATAGTAGAGTAGCTTTTTTCCGGAACGAGCAAAAGATTATCTTTATTCCAAGCAAGGTTTAATGCAATGTCGCAAACGCTTTCATCGCTGCTGAGTACTGTTTTTAAGCGCAGATTATCGAAAGCCCAAATATAGAGATTTTTTGTATCTACAAACGCGCCGTTGGTCGAAACGCGATTGCCGTCCGCATCCACACTCGGTGCGCCCAGAGCGATGCACAGATAACTGTATCCATCTTTTACTGCGGTAGAAACAAGGCAGTATCCCGCCTGATCGTGCGAGCCTGTCTTGATACCCTTGCAATAACGATAGTAATAACTTCCGCCGGCATTCGGCTCGATAAGCATATTCGTGGTATAAATATAGCGAGGTTCCGACGAGACATTGGTTGCGGGAATCTCGTAATATGTTTTAGAACAAATCTCCATGAAGTAGGGGAGGGTCATCGCATACTTTGTAATTTTGTAAAGATCTCTTGCGGTGGTATAATGTTGTTCGTCGTGCAGCCCGTGAGGATTCATAAAATGCGTGTTTTCACAGCCGAGTTCCTCCGCCTTCTCGTTCATCATATCGATAAATTTCTGCGTATCACCTGCACCGATGTAATCGGCCAGCACGAGAGCCGCGTCGTTGCCGGAAGGGATCATCATGCAGTTAAGGAGCTGCATGGCGGTAAGAATTTCTCCCTCGCGTACGCCGGCAAGAGAGCTTCCCGTGCCAAGAAGTTCGTTAACCACCTTCTCACTGACGGTAATCTGCGTGTTCTCCAGATCAGGAATATTCTCCACAGCGACGATATACGTCATGATCTTAGTGGTAGAAGCGGGATACATTTTCTCATCGGCATTTTTTTCATAGACGACCGTATCGGTATCGAGGTTGATAAGCTCAATCGATTGCGAAGTTGTTTCAAAATCGATGTCATAAACGGCAGCGTTGATTGGTTGCGGTGTCCACGAGAATAAAAAGCAGCAGACAAGAACAAACGGCCAAAAAGCGGTTTTGATTTTCCTCATAGAACTTTTTCCTCCGATATGGTATAATAATCCGCAGAGCACGGTAAACATGGGCATTTGGCCCAATCATGTCTCTATGCTGGGCGCAGGGATGATGCCTGCGCGATTGTCGCCAAGAGTCAGCCTTGTGGTATGTAATATCCGCAGGCAGCTATTAACGCAGGCGGTACGGCAGCGTGTCTCTCCCAGCCGGGCGACTGGAAGGAGCGTGCGCGAAATGCGTCAAGGCTCAGCCTTGTCTGCTTATCAGTATAACAGCATTTTGGAAAAAGATAAAGGGATTTTTTGGGAGGTGCAGCAAATTGATCTATGTGACAGGGGATACGCACGGAGATATGAGCCGTTTTGAGCGAGGGGAAGTAAAGAAAGTGAAAAAAGGAGATACCGTGATTGTGTGCGGTGATTTTGGATTTTTGTGGGATGGCAGCAAACAAGAAAGCAAAAATTTAGAAAAACTCCAAAAAAAGAAATATCGTATCCTTTTTGTAGATGGGTTGCACGAGAATTATGATATGTTAGAGCAATATCCGCAGGAAGAGTGGAACGGCGGCAAGGTTCGGCGGATTGGAGAGAATATTTATCACCTGATGCGTGGCCAAGTGTTCACGATTGAAGGATATAAAATTTTTACTTTTGGCGGCGGAGAGGGCGAAAATCCCCAGATGTATGCTGACAAAGGGCTGTGGTGGCCGCAGGAAATGCCAAGTCTTGCCGAGATGGAACAGGCGGTGCAGAGCCTGCATGATAACGAAATGACAGTAGATTATATCATTACGCACTATCCTGCTCCGCGTATGAGGACGTTTCATGATTTAGCGCCGCTGGAAACCAATATGATGGAAAAATTCTTTGAGCGTATTGCCAAACAGGTAACCTTTAAAATGTGGTTTTTTGGGTATCTGCATGTAGATCGCAAAATCACCAATTCGTACACCAGTGTCTTTCGTGAGTTTCTTCCTATCAGCGGTGTGGATCAGAAGGGCAGGAGGTTTCGATAGTGAGAATTCTTCACACATCCGACTGGCATCTAGGCCGTATATTTTATAAACAGTCCCTTTTAGAAGATCAAGAATATTTCATCGAAAAAAGTTTTTTGCCGGCCGTAGAAAAATATCATCCCGATTTGGTTATTATTGCCGGCGATATTTACGACCGCCAGATCGCGGCGGTGGAAGCGATTCGCCTGTTTGACACGGTGATCAAGCGGATGAACGAAATGAAGATTCCGCTGGCTGTGATTGCCGGAAATCACGACGGTGCCGCTCGCATGGCCGTAGGAGACACGCTTCTGCATAAAGACGGGATCTTTATCGGTGCCCGGCTGAAGGATGTATTTCATCCTGTGCAGCTGGATGTAAAAGGTCAAAAAGTGTGCGTATACCTGCTTCCGTACTGTGAGCCCGTACAAATCCGAGAGGTTTTGGGAGCGCCAGAAGATTCTCTGCGCAGCTATCAGGAGAGCTATGGGGCACTTTTAAAAGAGATTGCACACACGCTCGATCCAAACGCAATTAATATCATTGTCGCACATTGTTTAGCGCTCAACACGTCGTTCTCCGGCTCGGAAAGTCCTACCTTTGTGGGCGGCAGCGGATCCATAGATGCCGATGGCTTCGATCCTTTTGACTACGCCGCCATAGGCCATCTGCACGGCTGTCAGCCTGCGGGAAAGAAAGGGTGGTATGCAGGTTCGCCGCTGAAATATTCCTTCGATGAGGTGGATCAGAAAAAAGGGATGCTTTTAGTCGATCTGGAAAAAGGGAGCGAAGTGAAAAGAACCCTTCTGCCGATCTATCCTCTGCGTGACGTGCGGCGTGTAAAAGGAACCATGCAGGAACTTTTGACGCAGGGAAAGACCAGCCCCTCCGACGATTATCTAAGCGTGGAACTGACGGATCTCGATTCCGTCTTTCTTCCTGTAAGCCGGCTGAGACCCTATTTTAAAAACTTGCTGCAAATAAAAAGCACTGCAAACGATAGAGAGGATCTGTTGGAAATACAGGAAAAACAGGCCGAAAATGAACCGCCGGATCAAATTTTTCGCCATTTCATGAAAGAAATCTGCGGGGAAGAAATCGCAGACGAGGACGCAGCCCTCTTTGCGCAGCTGCTGCGGGAAGCCTCTGGAAAGGGGGAAGAAGCTTGAAACCGAAACAGCTGAGGATACAGGCATTCGGTCCCTACTTGGAAAAGATCGATATTGACTTTTCATCTCTTCTCAATGAAATCTTTTTGATTACTGGCTCCACCGGCGTGGGTAAAACGGCGATCCTCGACGCTATATGCTTCGCTCTTTATGGTCAATCGACGGGCGGTCGCCGCGGCTGGGAAGAGATGCGCTGTAAATTTGCCCCCGACGGTAAAGAGACGTTCGTAGAATTTACCTTTGAGCTCAAAGGAGAGATCTACCGCTTTACCAGAGGATTGAAAGTACATATCAAGCGCGGTTCGAAAGAAAAGGTTCTGCAAAGCGAAAATCATTGCTGCAAACAGACATCCCAAGGCGGCTGGCAGGTGCTGGAAAGCGGCGCCGACACCCGGGTAACCCAATATGCTATAAAGCTTCTGCACCTTACACGGGAGCAGTTTTCTCAAGTAATTGTGCTTCCGCAAGGGGATTTTCTCAAGCTGCTGCGAGCTAAATCGAGCGAAAAAACACAAATTTTAAAGACGTTGTTTTCCACCGAAATGTGGCAGAACGTTACAACCGCAGCCAAAGAAAAAGAGAATACTCTGCAAAGCAAAGCGGAAGGGATTTTTGTCTCAATGAACACCCTTTTGCAGAAAGAAAATGTAGAGACACAGGAAGAGCTGGAGCGCATGATCGCCCAATATTCGGAACAGCTAGAGGACGGCAAGCGGAAATCGGAGTACCTTGCGCAGGAGGTTCAAAAAGAAGAAGCGGCCTTTTCTGAAGCGGCTGTACTTGATAAGCTGTTTGCCCAATTGGATGAAAACGAGCTTCGAATGCAGAAAATAAATCAGGAAAAACCGCTTCAGCAAGAAAGGCGGCGCCGGTTGGAGAAGGGCAGCAGGCTGCGTGCCGCGCACCCGTATTTTCAAGCGGCGGAAAGATCTCGCACCGACTCTCAAAGCAAGAAGCAGGCGTTCCCCCTCGCTGCAGCACCGCCTCA
>CALWIX010000108.1 GCA_944380825.1 uncultured Clostridia bacterium
AGCCTGTCACGCTAGAGGTCGACGGTTCGATCCCGTTCCAGGTCGCCACTTGCCTCTGTAGCTCAGTTGGTAGAGCAGGGGACTGAAAATCCCCGTGTCGGTGGTTCGATTCCGCCCGGAGGCACCATTTTTGCGGACGTAGCTCATCTGGTAGAGCGCCACCTTGCCAAGGTGGAGGTAGCGAGTTCGAGCCTCGTCGTCCGCTCCAATTTTTGGCGACATAGCCAAGTGGTAAGGCATGGGTCTGCAAAACCCTGATTCCCCAGTTCAAATCTGGGTGTCGCCTCCAGAAAGATTTTCCCCGGTGTTTTAGCACCGGGGTTTCTTTTTGTCTAAAAAGAATTGACATGGCAAACCATCGAATGCTATACTAAGGCAGGACTGGAATCTTTGAACGAACACCATATTTGAAAAAAGGAGTTTTGAACATGGACGAGAACCGTTTCAAGGAGCTGGAAGAGGAATTCAATGCGGCGCTCGATGAAGAATTTCGAGAGGAAGAAGAGTCCTCTACTGCTATAAAAGACGATGAGAAATCCGTTCAGAACATAGAGCCAAAGCTTTTTGTGCTGGAAGAATATTACACTGAAAAGGATTATTTAGATTACTGTAAGTACCGCTATTTGAAAACAAGGAAATGGCTTAAAGTTGTTTGGATTATCTATCTATTGTTTGCACTGTACCAAATTATTGATTCCGCTGTAAAGCAATCGGTGCTTCTACTTATCATTTCTGCTATTCTATTCGGAGTTGGTGTGTGGATGCTGCTTTGGGGAAGCTACTATATCCCCTACCGCCGTACGCTCAAGCAAAGCAAAAACTTTTTTGCTAAACGGATCATCACTTTCTATGAAAACCATCTTGAATGTGATGCAGACGGAAATGTACGCTCCACCAACTATAAAAACTTGACGCACATCTTTGAAACATCCAAAGCTTTCTACCTTATTATAGGAAAAGATTCTGTTCTGATGATTTTTAAAAATGCTGTTACGCAAGGGTCTGCAGAGGAACTGAGCTCTTTTCTTCACCGAGTAGCTGATCGTATCAATGCTTAATTTCTAGCCGTCCGCTCCATTCAAAAGGTGCGGACGGCTTTTTGTATCTTTTGTTCTCTTGAGGCATATTATCTTAGCACAATGCAATTAAAAGGAGGAGGCGTTCTTGGGGATTTGGCAATGGGAATTTATGGGTGCTGTGCTGATTTCTTTCTTGGGGGGAGGATTTTTTACCGTCTTTTCCGATTCATCTCTTTGGAAACGACTGCGTGTATTCTATTTTCTCTACACGATTTTTTCTATCGTGGAATATTTCGTAGTCGGAAACGGAATTGGAGAATTTTTTACCGCTAAATGTGTTGGCATTTTGGCTGGGATTTTTTTTATGGCTGGACTTTCTGTTGTATTCACTCGATTTTTACAGCACCAATCCCGTTTTTTAGGAATTCTATGCTTTCTTTTGGGGGTACAGGCATCTTTTTTCTTTGCTTATCGTGAGATAATTCACCCTCGTCGTCTTTCGCCTATCCTTGCGGCTTTATTCCTTCTTTTTTCTTTTTTATTGGTTGAATTTTTTCATCCTTCTTTTCATTTTAAAAATACTTTTTTTAAAACACAAAGGTTTTGGAAAAATGGTTGACAGCCAGCTTCCTTCAATGTCATAATAATGTTATATTGATATTTGAGAGGATGAATTTGCTATATGGGAATTATAAAGGCAGCCTTAAACACGATTGGAGGTTCTCTCGCCGATCAATGGCTAGAGGTTATAGAGCCGGACAGCATGGGAGATCAAACCGTTTTAACTAGGGGAATCTCTCTGCGTCAAGGCGACAGACGTGGTCAAAACCGCAAAGGTTCTGACGATACTATATCAAATGGTTCTGTTATTCACGTTTATCCTAACCAATTTATGATTTTGGTAGATGGAGGAAAAATTGTCGATTTTACTGCTGAAGAAGGATATTATACGGTAAATAACTCCTCCCTCCCCTCTTTATTCAGCGGCGATCTCGATGACGCCGTTAAAGAAACATTCGACCGCTTTCGCTATGGTGGGGTATCGCCTACCGCACAGAAGGTTTATTATATCAATCTTCAGGAAATCAAAGGGATAAAATTCGGGACAAGAACGCCCATTAACTACTTCGATGGTTTTTATAACGCTGAATTGTTCCTGCGCGCTCATGGAGTCTACTCCATTAAGATCACCAATCCACTACTGTTCTATGTGGAGGCAATTCCTCATGATAAGGAACGCGTGGAGATAGACGACATTAACGAACAATATCTTTCAGAATTTCTGGAAGCCCTGCAAGCAGCCATCAACCAGATGTCGGCTGACGGCGTGCGGATCTCTTATGTTGCCTCAAAAGGCCGCGAACTGAGCCAATATATGGCTACTATTCTGGATGAGAACTGGAAACAGCAACGCGGGATAGAGATTCAATCGGTGGGGATTGCCAGCATTTCTTATGATGAAGAATCTCAAAAATTAATCAATATGCGCAATCAGGGAGCTATGCTCACAGATCCCTCCATACGGGAAGGTTATATCCAAGGCGCGGCAGCTCGTGGAATTGAGGCAGCCGGTTCCAATCCTAATGGGGCGGCCGGTGGATTTATTGGGGTTGGTATGGGTATGCAGGCGGGAGCTTCCTTTTTAGGCGGCGTTTCACAAAATAACTTTCAGCAGATGCAGCAGGCCAAATCTTCCCAAACTCCATCTGCTAAAGAGACTTGGATCTGCCCTAAATGCGGAGAAACCGGCAGCGGCAACTTTTGTGAAAACTGCGGTGCGCCCCGTCCGGAGTCTGCCTGTGTATGGGTGTGCGAGTGTGGACAGGAAAACACCGGCAATTTTTGCGGAAACTGCGGTAAACCTCGCCCCGCTTCAAAACGCTGTGCCAAATGCGGATATACTCCTCCAGCCGGCAGTCCTGCCCCTAAATTCTGTCCAAACTGCGGAACTTCTATGGAGTAATGGGGAGAAGCCAGACAATGGATGTTTTAACCTATAAATGCCCAAACTGCGGTGGAGAACTCCTTTTCGATCCGGAAACACAGAAATTTAAATGTGAATATTGTTTAAGCTATTTCGATCAGAAAGAAGTGGAATCTCCCGATCTTTCTACCGAGAAACAGTCTTCTACAGAACACGTAGAAGAGGCCCTCGTTTACCACTGCCCCAGTTGCGGTGCTGAAATTGTGACCGACTCCACCACCGCAGCGACGTTTTGTTTCTATTGTCACAATCCGGTCATTCTCTCTGGCCGACTGGACGGCTCGATGAAGCCGGATCTCGTTATTCCCTTTGTTCTAGATCGAGAAGAGGCTGTCCGGCGCTTTTCAGACTGGATTCGTAAAAAATGGTTTGTACCTAAAGCCTTCTTTTCTAAGGATCAAATCGAAAAGGTATCGGGAATCTATTTCCCCTATTGGCTTTACGAATGCCATGCCAAGGGATCTCTCGAGGCCATAGGCAACACTGTACGTACATGGAGATCTGGTAATTACCGCTACACGGAGCACTCCTTTTTTAAGGTTAGGCGGGCAGGAGATCTGTATTTTCATAATCTTATGAAAAAAGCTTTACGAAAAACAGATGCCGCCCTGTGTGAGGGAATACTTCCCTTTGAAATTGAGAAAACCGTTCCTTTTTCTATGACATTTTTGTCTGGATTTCATGCAGATAAACGTGATATTGAAATCCAAGAACTCAGTGATGAAATTGCAGGTGAAATCCAGCAATATGCCCGCCAAATGCTGCAGGAAAGCGCACAAGGATACGCATCTTTATCCGGTGAAAACTATGACATAAAAATTGTGTGCGATCGCGTGCAATACGTTCTTGTGCCTGTATGGATTCTCACTTACCCCAAAAATGGAAAAACTTACTACTATGCTATGAATGGACAAACAGGAAAAGTGTGCGGCGTTTTACCGATCAATTGGAAAAAATTGCTCCTTTGTGCGGCGCTGCTTGTTGTTGGAGTATTTTCTATTTTGATGCTGGGAGGGTATTTTTTATGAAAAAAATAAATTCTCCTCTTTTTTGCCTTTTCTTACTATTTTTTTTATTACCGGCTTTTCCTGTTTCTGTCTTTTCGTCGTCCGTGCCAGAGCAGCGTGTATTCGACGATGCGTCACTTTTCTCTTCTGAGGAAATTTTAGAACTGGAACAAGCCATTCAAAATTTTCAGAAAGAAACGAAGATGGATTTCGCTATAGTGACGGCAGACGATCTTGGTGGAGAATCCACGCGTGCTTATGCTGATAATTTTTATGATGACCACGGCTTTGGAATAGATAACATGGCTAGCGGCGCTCTTTTTCTTATCGATATGGAAAACCGCCTTCCTCATATTTCAACCACAGGCGACGCGATTCGTCATCTGACAGACAGCCGACTGCAGTCCATTCTCGATGGTTGCTATGATAATTTAAGCATAGGCGACTATGCTGCGGCAGCTCTTTTTGTCGTTGAGGAATGTGGAGAATACTGTAAAATGGAAATTCCATCTGATCAATATAACTATGACACGGAAACCGGAGCGGTTTCTTTTTATGAAGAAACATTCCCTTCTACAAAACAGTTGTTTGCTTTTGGAGCGGTGGCCGTACTTGCTGGTATTATTTTTTGTGTTGTGCTAGTTAAAAAATACCAAATGAAGACGTTTCACTATACATATCCTTTCCGAAATTTCGGAACCCTCTCTCTTACGGAACAAAAAGACTCCTTCCTTCGGAAAAATCTCTCAAAAACTCTTATTCAAAGTAATTCTTCCAGTAGCGGTAGTAGCAGAAGCAGCGGTAGCCGCAGTTCCACCCACTCTTCTCGCAGCGGACGAAGCCATGGAGGAGCTACAGGTAGAAAATTTTAAATTTTCTATAAACTGTTTTTCAGAAATTATATTATGTTTTATAAAGCTTTTCCCCTTCTTTCATTTATTCTGTTTAAAATTCTAAAAATCTTAAAAAACATATTTTTTTAAGATTTAGGTCTTGCAAAACATCCTTATTTATGCTATTATTTTAAGGCAGTCGAGAAACAAACAGAATAGAGACGGGGTATTAGCTCAGCTGGGAGAGCGCTACACTGGCAGTGTAGAGGTCAGCGGTTCGATCCCGCTATGCTCCACCAAAACGGATATAAAATCAATCGAAAATTGATTTTATATCCGTTTTTTAATACGCTTGCATAGAAAAAACAACTACGTTATTTCATATGTTGAGTTACATTTCTAGATAGACTGCCATCTACAAATCGTTATCTCTATAATGCTGCTGTATTGAATCTGCATATGCTTGAACAACAGATGAAAATACGCACGATGGTATGCTCTTATATTACGAATTTCATGCGCTGTTAAGGACATCCTTTTCTAAATTTCATTCTTAAAACTTGAACATAGAAAGGAAAATTCATGTGGACAAAGAAGAATTGTTATCGTGCATTAACACCAATCTCAATACTGTCATTCTCAACCAGGCTCATCTCTACATCGAATTGAAAAAAATTGCTGACAGTATTGAGCTGCTCAATAAAAATTTTGAGACTTTCTTTCTAAACAGACAAAAGGATGAATCTAACGAAGGGCCAAAGGATATTACGTAAATTTTTCTTGTTACAATATAAAATGCCGCCTCATGTAGTCATCGTGTTTTCTACATAAGGTGGCATTTTGCCTATTATACGCTTAAGCCCGTTCCATTCGCAGCCATCTGGCCTCTCTTTTATAGATATTGTTATCGAATGAACATTGCATCGCCAAAGCTAAAGAAACGATATTTTTCTTGTACCGCAATTCGATAGGCGTTCATAGTATGATCGTAACCGGCAAGAGCAGATACTAACATAATCAGGGTGCTTTCTGGAAGATGAAAGTTGGTAATAAGTCCATCTAAAACGCGGAACGTAAAACCCGGATAGATAAAAATATCGGTCCAACCGCTGCTCTCACAAATTTCGCCTTCTTTTGCGGCAACCGACTCGAGCGTACGGCAGCTGGTTGTTCCTACCGCGATCACTCGCTTCCCTTCTCTCTTTGTTTGACGGATCAGTTCAGCCGTTTCTGCAGGCAGATAATAATGTTCGGAGTGCATTGTGTGATCGGTAATCTTTTCTTCATGGACGGGACGAAAAGTACCAAGACCCACATGCAGCGTCACAAAACCAATGCGTACTCCCTTTTCTTTGAGCTTCTCCAATAATTCCGGGGTGAAGTGCAATCCTGCTGTGGGAGCGGCAGCTGAACCAATTTCACGGGAATAAACCGTCTGGTACCGCTCTTTATCTTCCAGTTTCGCCGTAATATACGGTGGCAGGGGCATTTGCCCAATTTTATCCAGAACCGCATAGAAATTCCCTTCATATTCAAATCGTGCCAGACGTTTTCCGTCCTCTATAATCTCCAAAATTTCACAGCGCAGAAGGCCGTCGCCAAACTGATAGCGCATTCCCGGTTTTGCGCGCTTGCCTGGTTTGGTGAGGACCTCCCACACATCCCCCTCTCGGCATGTTAAAAGCAGAAATTCTACTCTGGCTCCTGTCCCCTCTTTGATGCCGTAAATTCTTGCCGGAAGCACACGGGAATCATTAAGGATCAGACAGTCTCCCGCATTTAAGTAATCAATAATTTCGTAAAAATGCCGGTGCTCCACCTCTCCTGTCTGCCGATCCAGTACCATTAGGCGCGAATGATCTCTCGGCTCTATAGGAGTTTGGGCGATTTGCTCTTTAGGAAGATCGTAGTAAAAATCACTTGTCTTCATTTGCATATCCATCTTATTCTTCTCCTGTTTATGTTTAATTTCAAAAATTTTAAATTTTCATATGAAACCTATTATAAATAAATTGACAAAGAATAGCAATACATGGTATGATAAACACATAATATAAGCAGGATTCCTGCAATGGAAAAACCTGTTTTCATACGGTAGAGGTTGCGGCTTTAAAAAGTAACAGACGGGAGGCTGCCAGAGCCCACGATTGTCTGGGAAAGGGAAAGTCGCCGAAGGAAACCTTTGGCACGGTGTTTCCTGGGTGCATTTGTGAAAATCATTGCAACTGTCATCATGATATATGATGGAGCACTATCCGGCATGGCTGTTAGAACAGCCCCCATCGAACAGTTCTATTATATTTCGTTGATGGCCGGTTTTCAACCGGTTTTTTTATTTGCTATATGAAAATTACAAGGAGGCTTGTTTTATGAGAAAGTATAAAGTGGGGATTATCGGTGCAACCGGCATGGTGGGACAGCGGTTCTCTACCTTATTAGAGAATCATCCATGGTTTGAGGTAGCTGCTTTGGCTGCCAGCTCCCGTTCTGCCGGCAAAACATACCGTGAGGCTGTCGGTCCACGCTGGGCAATGGCTACTCCTATTCCCGCAGCTATGGCAGATATGGTGATTATGGATGCTACTGCAGATGTGCAAAAGATTGCTTCCATGGTCGACTTTGTCTTCTGTGCCGTTGACATGCCAAAAGCGGAAATTCGCGCGCTGGAAGAGATGTACGCTAAGGCGGAATGCCCAGTGATGTCCAATAACAGCGCTCACCGCGGTACCCCGGACGTTCCTATGATTATTCCTGAAATTAACGCGGATCACGCTGAGATTATCCATGCACAGAAAAAACGCCTCGGAACAAAGCGCGGTTTTATTTCGGTAAAATCTAATTGCTCTCTGCAAAGCTATGTTCCGGCCGTCCACCCGCTGATGGATCTGGGTGTAACGAAAATTTTAGCATGCACCTATCAGGC
>CALWIX010000109.1 GCA_944380825.1 uncultured Clostridia bacterium
GGCAAAGGTGTTCCGGCGGCGTTGTTTATGGTCATTGCAAAAACGCTCATCAAAAACCACGCACAAAACGGTGAAACACCCGCCCAGATTTTTACCGCTGTTAACGATCAGCTGTGTGAGAATAATAAAGAGGGTATGTTTGTTACCGCATGGATGGGAATTCTTGAACTGCATTCAGGCATACTGACTTATGTCAATGCGGGACATAATCCGCCGCTTCGAAAAAAGGCAGGGGGCCAGTATGAGTATTTCAAAAGCCCCGCGGGATTTGTTCTTGCTGGTTTGGATGGGATTCCCTATCAGCAGCATACGGAGCATCTGGATAAAGGCGATGTTTTGTATTTGTATACGGATGGCGTAACAGAGGCTGCAAACGTCGATCAGCAGCTATATAGCGAAGAGCGTTTGCAGAAAACCCTCAACGATAATATAGACCTGCTTCCAGAAGCGATCATCCCCGCCGTACAGAAAGATATTTCTGTGTTTGTGGGTGAGGCTGAGCAGTCGGATGATATTACCATGCTCTGTCTGGCGTTTTTTGGTCCAGAGCATAAAGAAGAATAAAGAGCGAAGACTCATCTGATAAGAGAAAATCCCCCGTCCGGAAATGGACGGGGGATTTAAGTTTGATAAAAAATCAGTAGCTGCCGATCTTATCTTTCACCCACAAGCTCCTTAGTATCGCGAGCGATCATGATTTCTTCGTTGGTCGGCAGAACCCATGCCTCCACCTTAGAAGAAGCCGCAGAGAATTTAGCGTCATGACGGGAAGCATTTTTGTTGGCATCCTCATCGATCACAAGACCAAGGTACTCCATATCGCGGCAGATTTCCGCACGGATTTCCTCGTCGTTTTCGCCGATGCCGCCGGTAAAGGCGATAGCGTCCACACCGCCCATTGCCGCAGCGTAACCGCCAACGAACTTTTTGATTTGATACACGAACATCTCCAGAGCCAGACAGGCGCGCTTGTCACCCTTTTCAGCGGCAGCATGCAGGTCGCGGCAGTCGCTGGTGATGCCAGAGATACCGAGGAAACCGGACTTTTTATTCATCAAATCAGACATTTCGTCTGGGGTCTTATGCTCTTTGTTGGCGATATAGGTCACTACAGAGGGATCGATTCCGCCGCAGCGAGTACCCATAATAAAACCATCCAGCGGGGTCAAGCCCATAGAGGTATCCACCACTTTTCCGTCTTTTACAGCAGAGATGGAACTACCGTTGCCAAGATGGCAGATAATCAGCTTTGTGCCTTCCTTCTGACGGCCTGTAACGCTGAAATATTCCCCGGTAACGTAGCGGTGGCTTGTCCCATGGAAGCCATAACGGCGAATCGAATACTTCTCATAGTATTCATACGGAATACCAAACATATACGCCTTTGGCGGCATAGTCTGATGGAATGATGTATCGAATACGGCCACCATGGGGGTATCTTTACCAAAAACGTCTTGGCAAGCGCGCATCGCGATAGCCTGCGGCGGATTGTGAAGCGGGCCGAGTTCCCGGAAAGCCATGATATCGTCAATCACCTCGTCGGTAATAACGGTAGAGGTCTTATACTTTTCGCTGCCATGAAGTACGCGATGGCCAACCGCAGAGATTTCTTTTACATCATCGATTACTTTACCCTCACCGCTGGTAAGCATTTCTACAACAGCCAGAAACGCCTCTTTGTGTGTCGGGAACTCCATATCCTTTTCCACAGAAACGCCCGCGGCAGTCTTGTGACCGATATGTCCGCCGATACCGATTCTCTCGCAGTTGCCCTTAGCGAGTACTTTTTCGTCCGCCATATCGATAAGCTGATACTTCAAGGACGAGCTGCCCGCATTGATTACCAGAATTTTCATCCATTTTCCTCCTAAATAAAAACCCACAGCAAAAGACGCCGGGGGAGAAACCCGGTGTTGAATCTGCCATAGAATTATTGTAATATAAATATTGTATTACAACTCAAAAATAAATTCAAGGAGTTTTGCGATAAAATGGAACGAAAACCGCGCGTGAGCGGAATCATTTGCGAATTTAACCCGTTTCACAAAGGACACGCCTCCCTCTTGCAAGCGGCGCGGGCGCAGGGAGCGCAGTTTGTGATAGCGGTGATGAGCGGAAATTATGTACAGCGCGGTGGTCCGGCCATTTTTTCCAAATGGGCGCGGACAGAGATGGCGCTTGCCTGCGGGGCAGATTTGGTGGTGGAACTGCCGCTTCCGTGGGCGATGGCGGGGGCGGAGCGTTTTGCACTGGGCGGCGTTTCGCTTTTAAAGAATCTTGGCTGTGTAGATTTTTTATCCTTCGGCAGCGAATCAGGCGACAGCGAAGGGCTGTGCCGGGCTGCGCAGGCGATGCTCTCGCCGCAGCTGGGATTATCCATACGCCGCGGTATGCAGGATGGATGTACCTTCGCCCAAGCGCGGGAGAAGGCCGCCTACGCACTTTTCGGAGAAGATATGGCACGTCTGCTGCGTTCTCCCAATGATATTCTTGCCGTAGAATACTGTAAGGCGCTGCAGACGCTCCAATCGTCCATGAGCATTTTCACTCTTCGCCGCACCGGCGCGCCGCACGACGGGCAGGCAGAAGATGCCACATCGTATGCGTCGTCGTCGCAAATCCGTAAACTCATCCTTTCTGGCGAAGAATTTTCCGGCTGGATGCCCGAACCTGCATCAAGGATCGCCCACCGGGAAATAATCCAAGGTCTCGCGCCCGTTTGTGAAACTTCGCTGGAGCAAGCGGTGCTTACACGCCTGCGCACGCTGCCGCCTGAACAGTTCGCTCGCCTTCCGGATCTCAGCGAAGGACTGGAAAACCGGTTGTATAAGGCGGCGCGCACGGCGGGTTCTCTGCAAGAGCTGTATTTTTCCGTCAAAACAAAGAGGTATCCGCTGGCACGCATCCGTAGAATCGTGTTTGCAGCGTTTTTGGGGATTCCGTTCGATGTGGGCAGCCCTGTCCCTCCTTATGCGCGCATTTTGGGATTTCGGCGTGGAGCAGAGGAACTTCTCACGGTTTTGAAAAAGTGTACACGTATTCCGATTGTCTCCACTGCCGCGCAGATAAAATCTCTTTCCGGAGCCGCAAACCGGATCGCACAGCGGGAGGCGCTTGCCTGTGATCTCTACGCTTTGGGACAGCCCAAGATTCAGCCCTGCGGACGCGATTTGACTCAAAAGATCATCGTTGCAGATGAGGAGGAAATTTAAATATGGATACGGAAAGCATACGCAATTTTAGGCCTGTCTTTCATTTTACGCCGCCCCAAATGTGGATGAACGATCCAAATGGACTTGTTTTTGTAAACGGAGAATATCACCTTTTTTATCAGCATTATCCCGAAGATACGGTGTGGGGACCGATGCATTGGGGACACGCCGTCAGCCGTGATCTGATTGACTGGAAGCATCTGCCCATCGCGCTGTATCCCGACCGGCTGGGAACGATCTTTTCCGGCTCGGCTGTTTTGGATCGAGACAATACCTCCGGTTTTGGCTCACCGCAGACGCCTCCCCTTGTGGCCATGTATACCCAGGACTGCGGGGAGGGGGAACTTCACCGCCAAAGCCAAAGTATCGCCTATTCGCTTGACGGCCTCCATTTTACTAAATATTTCGGCAATCCGGTAATTCCCTGCCCGGAAGGCCGGCGAGATTTCCGAGATCCTAAAATTTTTCCTAACCGCATTACGGGAACATGGGGCATGGTGCTTGCTGCCGGTGATCATGCGGAATTCTTTTCTTCGAAGGATCTCATCCACTGGGAAAAAACAGGCGAGTTTGGCCCCTCGGAGAATATGGTTCCCGGCGTGTGGGAATGTCCCGATCTGTTTGAACTCGAATCCCCCTCCGGCAGCCGGTATGTGCTGCTTGTCAGTATGGGGATGAGCGCCGGCCAAGGAGGATCGCGTACCCAGTATTTTATAGGGGATTTCGATGGTCGCACTTTCCGTGCGCAGACAACGGACGGCGCTCCCCTGTGGCTTGACGAGGGGTTTGATAATTACGCTGGCGTTACCTTTTCAAACGCCCCGTCCCGTATTCTGATAGGCTGGGCAGATAACTGGCAGTACGCCGCGGCCTGTCCTACAGGGGATTTTCGTGGCTCGATGACGCTTGCCCGCCGTCTTTCCCTGCGGCAAACGGAAAAGGGTCTGCGGCTGTCTAGCTGTCCGATAGGACTTGCGCCGTACCTCTCCGATGCCTTTGAAATTCGATCCGGTGAGAAGCTTCCCGGTGAATCTTTCGTGCTGAGGGTGCAAGGCCGTGGAGATGCTGAAATTTCCCTAGAAAACGGCGCAGGTCGGGCCGTCTTTTTCGGGGTAAAAGGAGATTCCTTCTTTTTCGATCGTTCCCGCGCCGGGATCTCTGCGTTTTCAGAAACTTTTGGACAGGCCGCCTACAGCCGCCGGCAGGTTCCCCGCCTTTTTTCGGGCGCATGGAAGATGCAGGTCGTTTTTGATGTTTCGCAAATAGAGATTTTCTTCGACGGTGGCGCGCCGTGCATGAGCAGCGTTATCTTTCCCGAGCAGCCCTACGATACAGTATATGTCTGCGGAGAAGCTTCCGTCTTGTGCCAAAGTCTCTCAATGAAACAGAAATTTGAAAATGGAAGTGCTTTTTCCTCTTGCCTTAAAATACAGGGCGGAGTATAATAGGCATGAAACAATGCAGCCGGATGTTAGGCGTCTGTGCTGTGGTGAAAGGAAGGCTTTGACAATGGAGATTGTGAAAAAGGAAAATGCAAACGGCGGCAAGGGCCCCATGTATATTAAGCATATTTTGGGAGCCGGTGAACTCAACAGCAAGGTAAAAATGTTTGCAGAGGTTACCATCCCGGCAGGCAGCGTGCTTGGCTATCATGAGCATCACGGCGAGAGTGAAACGTATTATATTATTTCCGGCGAAGGTGAGTACAACGACAATGGCACAAACCGCATGGTGAAAAAGGGAGATTACACCTTTACTCCCAGCGGCTCTGGACACGGTATCGCCAACACAAGTTCGGAGGATCTTGTGTTTATGGCGCTCATCCAGCTTGATTGATTCCATCTATGGAACAAAATACCAAATAAAAAGCCTGCGGCAATGCCGCAGGCTTTTTTCGATTTTCACAGCTGCTTTATCAATTTAGCAGCGCGATTCCGCCGTTGAGGTAGGTTGCAAATAGAATCCAAAGAAGATAGGGGATCAACAAATATGCTGCCGTCTTGCGGATATGGAAAAATTTTACCATGGTCAGCGCAACAAGAATATCGAGCAGGATAATCACAGCCAGAGCTCCCCACAGCATACCGAAGCGGAAGAACACAATACTCCATGAAAAGTTGACCGCAAGCTGTGCGGCGTAGAAAATCAGGGCCTTTTTCTTGCGTGCTGCCGGAGCCGGAAAACTAAAAATCATCCAAGCAGCCGTGCCCATCATGGCGTACAAGAGAATCCATGCCACAGGGAATACCCATCCCGGCGGAGCAAGCGGCGGGAGGAAGAACGTCTGATAAACTGCTCCGATATTCCCCGCCAGCAATCCGGAGACAAGCCCCACCAATTCCGCCGCTGCAATACTGATTAGAAGATCCAATATGCTATTCTTTTTCAAG
>CALWIX010000110.1 GCA_944380825.1 uncultured Clostridia bacterium
GCGGATAATCTTTACGTCGGCAGGATAATTCAGGCGGTTGGTGCCTGCCAAATCGGCGCCCGCATAAGAACACCAGTTGCAGCAGAAAGCGACGATTTTCGGTCTGAATTCTTTTACTTCATGTTGCATATCGCATCTACCTCCGCCATAATTTGGCTGTTCGAGAAGCCCTTGAGGTCCATCGCACCGGAGGGGCACGCCACGGTGCACGCGCCGCAGCCTTGGCAGACGGCCTCGTTGACCGATGCGACGCGGCGGATAGCCGTGGTACGGTCGGGCATACGGAATTCCTTATCGATATAAGTGATAGCGCCGTAGGGGCACACTTTTTCGCACGACGAGCAGCCGTTGCACAGCAGCTCATCCGAATGAGCTACGCAAGGATTGCAGGTGAGCTTGTTCTTTGCCAGCAAACCGATAACCTTCGCAGCGGCCGCGCCTGCCTGCGAAACGGTTTCCGGAATATCCTTCGGGCCTTGGCACGCGCCGGAGAGGAAGATGCCCGCCGTGGGGCTTTCCACAGGGCGCAGCTTGGGGTGAGCCTCGGTAAAGAAGTCGTTCGTATCCATGCTGGCTGTAAGCATCGTAGCCAGCGGACGAGCGCTCTTGTCGGGCTCGATGGCGGCGGCAAGCACCACCATGTCGGCGTCAATGTGCAGCTATTCGTTCGCGATCAAGTCGGAAGCCTGCACCGACAGTTTGCCGTCGGCGCGCGGTGTTACCTTGCCCACCATACCCTTGATGTAGTGCACGCCGTATTCTTCCACAGCGCGGCGGTAGAACTCGTCGAAGCTCTTGCCGGGGGTACGCACATCTATGTAGAAAACGTATACATCCGTATCCGGATATTTCTCGCGGGTGAGCATCGCGTGCTTTGCCGTATACATACAGCAAATTTTAGAGCAGTACGGCTTGCCGCAGCCGGAGGTATCGCGGGAGCCGACGCACTGTACAAACACAATCGTGTGCGGATGTTTTCCATCGGAGGGGCGCAGCAGCACGCCGTTGGTGGGGCCGGCAGCGTTCATCAGACGCTCAAATTCCAGAGGTGTAACGACGTCGTTGCTCTGGGAGTAAGAGTACTCGTCAAAGTTGTCGAGCTTGATGGGATTGTAGCCGGTGGCCACAACGATAGCGCCGTATTCGCGCTCGATGATTTCGTCCTGCTGCTTGTAATTGATCGCCCCGGCGGTGCACACCTTAGCACATACGCCGCACTTGCCGTTTTTGAGCATATTGCAGTAGTCCGGATCGATGGTAGCGATCTTCGGAACGGCTTGGGCGAAAGGAATATAGATAGCGCGGCGGGTATCCATGCCGAGGTTAAATTCGTTGGGAACCTTCTTCTGCGGGCATTTCTCGGTGCACAAGCCGCAGCCGGTACACTTTGTTTCGTCCACATAACGGGCCTTCTTGCGGATTTTTACGGTAAAGTTGCCCACAAAGCCCTTGACCTCGGCCACTTCACTGTACGCATAGATGTTGATATTTTCGTTCTGCGCACAATCGACCATCTTCGGGGTGAGGATACAAGCGGCGCAGTCGAGCGTGGGGAAAGTCTTGTCGAGCTGCGTCATTTTGCCGCCGATAGTCGGCTGCTTTTCGACGATATCCACCTCGAAGCCGGCCTCAGCGATATCGAGCGCCGTCTGGATGCCGGCGATGCCGCCGCCGATGACGAGCGCACGCTTAGTTACGGGACTCTCTCCGGCGGTGAGCGGAGTGTTGAGCTGTACCTTGGCGATGGCCGCCCGGCCGAGGATGATGGCCTTCTCGGTAGCGGTGGGCATATCCTTATGAATCCAAGAGCACTGTTCGCGGATGTTGGCGATCTCGACCATATAGGGGTTAAGACCGGCAGCGGCGGCCGCCTTGAGGAAGGTGGCCTCGTGCATACGCGGCGAGCAGGAGCAGATGACGACGCCGGTAAGCTTCTTTTCGCGGATGGCGTCTTTAATGAGGTTTTGGCCCGCTTCGGAGCACATATATTGATAGTTAATGGAGTAGACGACGCCGGGTTCATGGCTTAGAGCTTCTGAAACCGCGTTGACGTCTACGGTAGCGGCAATATTGCTGCCACACCAGCAGACAAACACGCCAATTCTTTGCATTTTGCTTCCTCCTTACTTGCTGTACTTGCGAAGGGCGGTCACGATGGCCTGCTGCGGCAGATCCTCATCGAGCAGCGCAGGGATGTCGTCAGCCTTCAAATGATTCTGTCCCTGCTGGCGAATCACCAGCAGACGTAGCGCTTCCACAAGCTTCGCGGGTTCCACGCCGCGGGGGCAGCGCTCCACGCAGGCGTAGCAGGAGAGGCATTTGTAAATCGACGGAGAAGCCATCAGCTTGTCAATCTGCCCCTTCTCCACCATGTAAACAAACTCGTGGGGATGGTATTCCATCTCGTCATAAGAAGGGCAGGTGGCGGAGCACTTGCCGCAGCGCATACACTTCAAAACATTTACGCCGCTGGAGCAAAGAACCTGTTCCTTATCGTATTTGCTCATAAAATCGCTCCTCCTTCTTACTCTTTTACGCCCAGAGCCTCGGCCAAAAGCTCTGTGAAATACAACACCGGCAGGCGGCCTTCTTCGGGCGTATTCTTTTTAAGGTTATACAAGCACAGCGGGCAAGCTGTAACGAGCAAATCCGCCTTCATCTCAGCGGCGTTTTGCATCACCGCCGTACTCTTTTTGCGGGCGAGGTTTTTGTCCTCCATCGTCACATACCCGCCGCAGCATTCGTTGCGGCTGGCGTAGATCACTGGCTCGGCGCCCAGTGCGCGGATGAGATCCTCCATAATCTTCGGATTTTCGGGGTTATCCATTTGCAGCACCTTGCCGGGGCGCAGAAGCAAACAGCCGTAATAAGCGCCGATGCGCTTGCCCGTAAGCGGATTTTTGACGTGTTTTTTCACCTCGTCAAAGCCGATTACATCGCGCAGCACCTCTAAATAGTGCAGCACCTTTGTTTCGCCCAGATAGGGCTGCGCAAGCTTCATATAATTGTTGGCTTTCTGAGAAAACTCCTCGTTTTCCTTCATGTCGTGGTTGGCCTGCTTGAGCACATTGTGGCACGCCGAGCACAGCGTAACCAGCGTGCGGTCCTGTTCTTTCGCACTGTTGAGAGCCCGCACAGCCGCCAGCTTACTGGCGATTTCGTCCTGTGCCATCGAGTAAGCGCCGCCGCAGCACTGCCACTGCGGCAATTCTTCCAGCGTAAAGCCGAGAACCTCGGCACAGCGGCGCGCATACATATCGAGATCTTGTGCCTTGTTTTTCAGCGTGCAGCCGGGATAATAACTAAACACCATACGATTCCCTTTCCTTATCGTCAAACTTTACCGGGCGCAGGCGTTACGCCATCTGTTCGGGATGGAACACCTCGTCAAATTTTTCGGCTGTCAAGAAGCCGAGCTCTACGCAGGCTTCCTTCAGAGAAATGTTGTCCTTATAGGCTTTCTTCGCCGTTTTAGCGGCGTTTTCATAGCCGATGTACGGGTTGAGGGCGGTGACGAGCATCAAAGAATTGTGCAGGTTGTGATGCATTTTTTCCTTATTTGCCGTGATGCCCACCGCACAGTTGTTGTTGAAAGAAACGATGCACTCCGCCAAAAGTCTTGCGGACTGCAGGAAGTTGTAAATGCACACGGGCATAAACACATTCAGCTCAAAGTTGCCCTGCGATGCAGCCATTCCCACGGCCACATCGTTGCCCATCACCTGTACGGCGACCATCGTCACAGCCTCGCACTGGGTAGGATTGACCTTGCCGGGCATAATGGAGGAGCCGGGCTCATTTTCCGGAATATGAATCTCGCCAAGGCCGTCGCGCGGACCGCTTGCCAGCCAGCGCACGTCGTTGGCAATTTTCATCATGTCGGCCGCGAGCGCCTTAAGGGCGCCGTGAGCGAAGACTAGCTCATCCTTGCTCGTTAAAGCGTGGAACTTGTTCGGAGCGGTAATAAACTGCTTGCCCGTAATAGCCGAAACCTCTTCGGCTACTTTCTTATCAAATCCGGCGGGAGCGTTAAGCCCCGTACCTACGGCCGTGCCGCCAAGCGCTAATTCTTTCAGCTCAGGCAAAGCGAGCTCCAGCATTTTTTTATCCTTTTCAAGCGACGAGCGCCAGCCGCTGATCTCCTGCGAGAAGCGGATAGGTGTGGCGTCCTGCAAATGGGTGCGGCCGCTCTTGACGACGTCGCGGTTTTCTTCTTCCAAGCGGCGGAAAGTAGAAATGAGAAGATCCATCGCAGGAAAAAGCTTATCTTCAATCGCCAGCACCGCCGAGATGTGCATCGCAGTGGGGAAGGTATCGTTAGAAGACTGGCTCATGTTGATGTCGTCGTTGGGGTGGAGCAGCTTCTTTCCGGCGATTTCATTGCCCCGGTTGGCGATGACCTCGTTGGCGTTCATGTTCGACTGCGTACCGCTGCCGGTTTGCCAGACAACCAGCGGAAAATGATCGTTTAAAGAGCCGCTCATTACCTCGTCGCAGGCTTGGCTGATGGCGGCAAGCTTCTCGTCCGTCATCTTTTCGGGTTTAAGCGCGTGATTGGCGCGTGCGGCGGCTTTTTTGAGAATGCCAAAAGCGTGGGTGATCTCGCGGGGCATCGTTTCGATATCCACGCCGATGAGAAAGTTTTCGTGGCTGCGCTGTGTCTGCGCGGCCCAATACTTATCCGCGGGCACCTTCACTTCACCCATGGAATCGTGCTCAATCCGGTATTCCTGTTTTCCGTGATCCATTGTCTACCTCTCGCTTTCTTATGTAAATTTGAAAATAAAATACAAAACAACGGCGAAAGGGGCGGCTGATGCCGCCCGCAGGCTGTAAAAAGATAAAAATTTAGTAAAACGTAGAAAAAACATACCATAAAAAGCGCTGTGCTACGTTAAAAAACGGCAGGACACCCATCGTCCAAAGCTGCAAATCGGCGCTTGTTTAGGGAATGTAATTAGATTTGAATGCCGTTAAGCACCGACTTCAGATTCTCGGCGCTTCTGTGCAGCAGCTTAAGCTCCTCGTCCGCCAGCGGCACAAGCAGTTTGCCGTCGAGGCCGCCCGCGCCTACAATGCTCAGGGTGCTCAAGCACACGTCGTTGATGCCGTATTCGCCGTGCATCATGCTCGAAACGGTCATGGTGGTGTCGGCGCCGCTGAAGATGCATTTGCAGATATGGCAGACCGAAACGGCCACCGCATAGAAGGTAGCGCCCTTGCGCTCGATGATCTTTCCGCCGGATTTGCGGATGTAGTCCTCTACCTCGCTATGTACCAGCTTCGGGATGACGGCGTCTTTATCGGTCAGGCAGTCGGTATACTCGTCGATCGGAATATTGGAGATGTTTGCAATAGACCACGGCACGAAGGAGGTGTCGCCGTGCTCGCCGAACACATAGGCATGAACGTTCTGCTGGTTGATGGAGTAGTACTCCGCAAGGCGGGCACGCAGGCGAGCCGTGTCAAGAATGGTACCGGAACCGATGACCTGTTTCTCCGGCAGACCGGAAACCTTCGTAAAGACATAGGTAAGAATATCGACCGGATTGCTCACGATAATATAGATGGCGTTCGGAGCATATTTAACAATTTCGGCAATAATCGATTTCGTGATGTTGACGTTGATCTGCGCCAAATCCAAACGGGACTGTCCGGGCTTTCTCGCCACACCGGAGGTGAGGATGACGATGTCGGAATTTGCCGCATCGGGATAACTGCCGGCATAAATCGAAATCGGCGGGCAGAAAGAAACACCCTGACGGATATCGAGCGCCTCGCCCAAAGATTTCGACTCGTTGATGTCGATCATAACTACTTCGGTAGCAATGCCGTTGACAGCCATTGTATAAGCGATAGTCGATCCGACGCTTCCCGCACCAATAATCGTAACTTTTTTACCCATTTGACTTTCCTCCAATTTTCTTTTCAGCCGCAAGGCTGTTTGTTTCCGATTCCTTAAGAGAACCACTTTGCGTTTTCAAGTGGTAAGAAAGCAGCGCCAGTGACGACGCCATGTTTTCCCGCTGGACAAGTACGCCGGGCGGAGCCTGCAGATGGACGGGAGCAAAGCTCCAAACGGCGCGTACGCCCCCCTGCGCCAAAGCGTTGCAGCACGACTGTGCCGCACAAGCCGGCACGGTTAAGATACCCAGCTGTACGCCGGATTCCCGGCAAAAGCTGGAGAGCTGTTCCACCGGTAGCACCGGTTTCTGATTGATGCGGCTGCCGATAAGCGCATGGTTAACGTCGAAGGCGGCGATGATGTGCAGCCCGTATTCCGCAAAACCAGAGTAAGAGAGAAGAGCAAGGCCCAAATTTCCTACACCGACCAGCACAGCGCGGTTACACACGCCGTACCCCAGAAAGTGTTCGAGATCCTGTATCAGTGCAGAAACAGGATAACCCGTTTTCGGCTTTCCGACATTGCTCACAGAAGCGATGTCTTTGCGCACCTGCACCTCGCCAAGCCCCAAACCGGCGGCGATAGCGGCCGCTGAGATGTTTGGCGGGCTGTCCTCGGGAAGATTGCGCAGATAAGATAAATAGGTAGGGAGCCTTTGCAGCGTCAACCGGGAAATATTGCCAGAAGCCATGAGCATACCCCCTTCTTTCCGCAGGTTTCCGATACGTTCGCTGGCTGGCATCCATTTTGGTCGGGTCTTATCGATAAATAAATATCGATAAAAGGCAAAAAAAACAAAACCCATTTATTTTGCCTCAAAACCGTCTGCAACGGTGACAGGCGCATAGAACTTCCATACATCATAAATATAGCATATATTTGGCGAAATGAAAAGTGCTTTTGAGAAAAAACTACATAGAAAATGAAAAAACCGAGGTGAAAGGTGTCGTTTTTGTGAATGTTTTCACAAACTTTTTGATAAGGAAAAAAGTCCCTTGTAAACGGCCTTGGTTAGTTTAAACTTACCAGCAAAGTTTACCTCTTAATTTTTACGCAAAAAGCTTTCATAAAATAAAAACCATACGGCAAGATGACAAAAATCCATCTGTCCGTTTGGGGGAAGAGACGGCGCGCAGAAGCGGTGCAGATGGAAAAACACGGACGGCAAAGGAAAGGGGGATCCCTTGAAAAAAAGAGGATTTTGTGGTACACTGTGAGAAAATTATGGGCCGGGAGGAAGGCTGTATGAGCGAAAAAGGAGAGCTTGCGAAAGCGTTGTTTGAGCAGGGATATAACTGTGCTCAATCGGTGGTAGGCGCTTTTGCGCAAGAGCTTGGAATGGATACGCAAACGGCGGCGCGCCTTGTGTGCGGATTAGGCGGCGGCGTCGGACGGCAGAGGGAGATCTGCGGGGCTGTATCGGGCATGGCGATTGTGGCGGGGTATCTTTATGGATACGGCGATCCTGACACCGG
This sequence comes from uncultured Clostridia bacterium, assembly GCA_944380825.1. GTDB lineage: Bacteria > Bacillota > Clostridia > Oscillospirales > Acutalibacteraceae > Gallacutalibacter. The sequence goes on from CALWIX010000110.1 coordinate 7,381, forward strand.
CGAGAAAAAGAAACGCACCTATGAGATGGTGCAGCTTCTCAGCGCACGGTTTCGCGAGAAAAACGGCTCGATTATCTGCCGGGAGCTTTTGGGCGAAGAGGGAAAGGATACCCGTTTTGTCCCTCGGGAAAGAACGGCCGAGTATTATGCCAGCCGGCCGTGTCCGGGGCTGATTTTCTGCGCCGGGCAGATTTTGGAGGAATATTGCCGCGGGAGAAACGGAGGAGATAGCGATGAATACAATCACACTGTATAAAATCGATTGCTATCAGGCCGAAAATGAGGACGACATCGGCGTATTCTACGCGCTTATGCCGTGGGATGAAGACGGACAGCCGGGAAAATCGTTTGATGACGACGGCGGCCGGGAGTATGTGCTGCCGCAGGGATACACACTCGACAGCGTGGACGGCGATGTCAGAATTATCAGCGCGGATGGAATCTGTACGGTGCAGTCGTATGGCGGGGCTCCCATTCTTGTAGATCCGGTGAAGAAGCAGGCGATCCTGCTCGAGCGTGTGAAGAAAATCCAACAGATGCGCGAGCTGGCCGGCCTGACGCGGGCGGAGTTTGCGAGAGCGCTTGAGATTTCACAAAAGGAGCTGTTCGAGCTGGAAAACTGCGAGAAAGAAGCAGGAACGCGCCTGCTTAGCCGTATGGCCAAGGAACTTGGCTGCGATATTATGGATCTCA
>CALWIX010000111.1 GCA_944380825.1 uncultured Clostridia bacterium
ATTGGTACGTTGGCCGTACAGATGATATTATCAAATCTTCTGGTTACCGGATTGGGCCATTTGAAATTGAAAGCGTTTTAATGGAGCATCCCTGTACGCTGGAATGCGCTATTACCGGTGTGCCGGATCCCATTCGCGGCCAGATTATCAAAGCCACTATCGTTTTGGCAAAAGGATACGAGCCGTCGGAAGCTTTGAAAAAAGAACTGCAAGATTATGTGAAAAAACAGACCGCTCCGTATAAATATCCACGCGTCATAGAATTTGTAGAAGAACTGCCCAAAACGATCAGCGGAAAAATCCGCCGTACAGAAATCCGAAAAGGAAAGTAAAAGTATATTTAGCGGGGAATCCTCTTAACAGGGGGTTCCCCGAAATTATAGAAAATAAAAATGCAAAAAATCCGTTTCTTTTTTAAAACCGGGGGAAGATAAGGTATGGGAAAGAAATGTACCATGTCTTTCTCACTATCTGCTGGGAAAAAGGAGATTTGCTAAAAGATGAGTGAAAACCATCCAGTATCCTCAGAGCGTTTTCATCCTAATCCCTGCGAGGGGCTACGGATGCAGCAGGTTCAGTTTCGCGTTGAGCAGGGGCTTGTCAACGGGAACGGGGAAATCCGCACCAAAAGCGTACACGAGATTATTCTTACAAACCTGATTACACCGTTTAACATTTTGAATGTTATCTTAGCAGGACTAATCCTATTAGTGGGTTCCTATAAAAATTTGTTGTTTATGGGAGTTATCTTCTTTAATACCCTCATTGGGATCCTTCAGGAAATCCGAGCTAAAAAAACAATCGATAAACTTTCTCTGATTGCCGCGCCCCGGGCCCGTGTGATCCGGGACGGACGGGAAGAAGAAATTCGCATCGAACAGGTTGTGCTGGACGATGTTCTGCTTCTCTCGGCAGGAGGACAAATCTGTGCGGATGCGACCGTATTAGAGGGGGAATGCGAGGTTAATGAATCGCTTCTGACAGGAGAATCGGATCCTGTCATGAAACGCCCGGGAGATACCCTCCTCTCTGGCAGCTTTATTTCCAGCGGTTCCTGTAAGGCACAAGTGGATCATATAGGGGCTGATAATTACGCAAACCAGATTTCCAACAGTGCTAAATATCTCAAAAAGCCTAACTCGGAGATCTTAACGTGGATTAATCGCATTATAAAATGGATCGGCTTTGCATTAATCCCCATTGGAATTTTGCTGTTTTACAAACAGATTTTTGTGTCAGGCCAGCCTTTTGATCGTGCTATTGTCAGTACAGTAGCGGCACTTATCGGTATGATTCCGGAAGGACTGGTGCTGTTGACAAGCGTTGTGCTGGCGGTTAGTGTTGTGCGGCTTTCACGCCACAAAACACTTGTGCAGGAGCTTTACTGTATTGAAACGCTTGCCCGTGTAGATACCCTTTGTCTTGACAAGACGGGAACGATCACAGAAGGCTGTATGCAGCTTGATAAAATCGTGCCTTTGCAAGGAGAAGAATCCGAAATTTCTCAGGCTCTTGCTGCCATGATGGGTGCTTTAGAGGGTGACAATCCTACCTGCGCGGCGTTGCGAGAAGCATTTCCTAATGCGCCGCAGTGGTCTTGCAGCGGATCGGTCCCATTTTCTTCCGCACGTAAGTGGAGTGGTGCTTCCTTTGAAGAGAAAGGAATATTTGTATTGGGCGCAGCGGAGTTTGTCCTGCGCGATCGGTTTGATTTAGTACGCGAAGCGGTAGAGGAATATTCTTCCCAAGGGCAAAGAGTCCTCCTTTTGGCCCATTGTGATGGAGCCTTTACGGACAGAGAACTTCCGGAAGGACTTGTGCCGGAAGCCTTGCTGCTGCTCAGCGATAAGATTCGAGATCAAGCGGCGCAGACGTTGGAATATTTTGCGGATCAGGGCGTTGATCTGAAGGTGATTTCCGGTGATAATGCCGCCACAGTATCCTATATTGCACACCGGGCCGGACTGAAAAATGCGGATCAATACATCGACGCCTCCACCTTAACAACGGAGGAAGAGATTTCAGCGGCTGCGGAGCGCTACACCGTGTTTGGTCGTGTGACACCGCAGCAAAAGCTGTCGCTCGTAAAAGCCCTGAAGGCGAAAGGACACACGGTCGCCATGACGGGAGACGGTGTAAACGACGTCCTCGCACTCAAGGAGGCAGACTGCAGTATTGCCATGGCTTCCGGCAGTGATGCAGCGCGCACGGTATCGCAGCTTGTGCTGCTCGATTCTAATTTTGCGTCTATGCCGGTAGTTGTGCGCGAAGGGCGCCGGGCGATCAATAATCTGCAGCGTTCGGCGTCACTTTTCCTTGTAAAAGCGTTTTTCTCGGCTGTTATCGCGGTGTTTTTTATTTTTGTAAGCTGCGACTATCCTTTTCAGCCGATCCAGTTTACACTGATCAATACGTTTACGATCGGAATTCCTTCGTTTATTTTAGCGCTGGAACCAAATAAAGAACGGATCCGTGGTAGTTTTATAGCCAATATTATAAAAAAGTCTCTTCCGGGTTCGCTCACCATGAGCCTGAATATTATTCTGTTGGTTCCTATTTCGCTGTATATGGGGTTTTCTACCGATCAACTTGCTACTATGGGGATTATCCTTACAGGGTTGACGGGACTGCTTTTGCTGCTGCGTGTAAGTTCGCCGTTGAATCTGCTGCGCGGTGTTCTGTTTTATGCGATGGTTACGGGATTTGTGGGCGCTATGGCAATTCTGCCCGGCTTGTTCTCTCTTTCGACAATTACAGCGCCCATGCTTTTGGTGCTGCTGCCCATGTGCGCCTTCGCTGTTTGTATGATGACGGTGATGTTCCATTTGGTAGAAAGAGTTCTGCTGCGGAGAGTAGAAGGATAAAATTTCATATTTTCACTTGACAATTCAGTGGAAAATGACTAAACTAAAAATAGAATCTGTGCTCGTGCACAGAAAGGAAATGAGGGCTGTACAATGAAATATTTGATTGGATCTGATATTGGTACTTCCGGTACCAAAACGGTTTTGTTTGACACAGCGGGGAATGTAATTGCCTCGTCAACAGTGGAATATCCGATGTATCAGCCGCACAACGGTTGGGCGGAGCAGGAGCCGACCGATTGGTGGAATGCGGTTGCGCGCACCATCAAGAATGTTGTAGAGCAAAGCGGCGTAGATAATGCTGATATTGCGGGTGTAGGTCTTTCTGGTCAGATGCATAGCCTTGTTATGCTGGATGAAAATGGCAAAGTCCTGCGCAAAGCGATCCTTTGGTGCGATCAGCGTACTGCGAAAGAGTGCGAAGAGATCACGGAGAAAGTCGGTTTTAAGCGCCTGATTGAAATTACCGCTAACCCGGCTTTGACCGGTTTTACCGCATCCAAGATTCTGTGGGTGCGCAACAATGAGCCGGAAATTTATGCAAAATGCCGCCATATTTTGTTGG
>CALWIX010000112.1 GCA_944380825.1 uncultured Clostridia bacterium
GTAAAACGGCAGGAGCGTTCGTTTTTACTACTTCAGCAAGTTTTGTGGTTGTAAGCGCACGCACTTTAGAGGGATCGGGATATATTTCTTTGTAATTTTTTACAATGATATCTGCTGCCCGTTTTCCGCGTGTGCTGTAGGGATAGTAATACGCGTCTGCACCACGCATTTTCCCCGCAAGACTGGGTGGAGCTGCATTGCTGTGCAGAGCAAGATGTAAATCGTAATACCCAGCGTTGGACTCGCGAACCACCTGTGATACCGTCATTCCGATGCGGCTGCGTGTAAATTGGATCCCGTTTGTACGCAGATAAGGCTCCATTTTATCTGCCAACAGGTTCATATATTCCTGTTCATTTCCCCCGCCTACATACTCATTGTACGGTTGAAGCGACGGGCTTAAATAAATAATCGGCATAGCAAAATTCCCCCTTTCCTTCTATCCTATGCATGGCACTTTAAAAGGTTACTCGCCTTCTTCCTGCTCATTTTACCCCGATTCTCTCAAAAAAAGTTTCGCTTTTTTCTCCGGATGGACGGAGATACCGTCCCATGTCGAAAAGATCTTCTGGATCCCGCGTAAGGTAATTCATACGCTCTTCACAGGTAAGGGTACACTGAAATCCTAGATCTTTCACGATCTCCGGTTCGGGGCTGCTGATAAGGCCAAAGGGGTAAACGAAGGCATCGGGGGTATAGCCGGTGTTTTCCGTCATTTTACGTTGCATGGTCCGCAGATCCTCTGAAAGCACCTTCGTATATGTCTGCAAATCTTCGCCGTCCATTTTTTTAGTGCCCATACGGCTACCGCTGTCACTTTTGTGCATATTATAGCTATGGTTCTGAAATTCCACTAACCCCGACTGCTGCATTTCACGGATACGATCCCACGTTAAATGAGAATAGTTTCCATTCTCCTCGCCTGTCTCACTAAAACGATCCGTCTCGCAGCCAATGGGAGAAATTACAAGCTTTGTGTCGTATTTTTCCGCTAGAGGGTAAGCATACAAGTAATTATTGTAGTACCCATCGTCAAAGGTGAGCATAATCGGCTTTTCGGGAAGGTCATTCTCCCCATTTACATAGCCGATTAAGGTACGCACCGTTACCGCCGTATAGCCATGGTTTTGAAGATATTGCAGATCCGACTCCAGCTCCGACGGAGAGATCACATATTTTCCCAGCCGCGACTCGTCTTTCAGCACACTGTGATACATCACCACAGGCACAGGGATCCCCTCTGCCGCCTGCGCTCCCGTCATGGTCTGTGCCTGCGGAAAGCTTAGCTTGACAAATCCTAACAGCATACCGGCGAAAAACGCCGCGCAGATCGCCCAGAAGCCTCGTTTATTTATGGTAAAACTTAAAAACATCGATTAACCCCGCTTCCCCCTAAAATGTTTATCACTGCATTATATCGCCCACCTTCTCAAAATATGAACGCAGAAAAAACCGGGAGATCTTCCCTAAAACGGAAGGATCTCCTGGCTTTTATCCATTATTTTATTTTTATAAAGACAAAGCAGAGGGCAATCGAATCCCATCCAGATCCAAAAAATCAATCAAGCGTCGGATTTCCCACGTACAGGGCACGCCCGGATTTTCCGCCGCGTTGGGATTATACCAGCAGGTATCAATTCCCGCAGCAAGACCACCGGAAATATCCGTTGTGAGGGAATCGCCTAGAATAATCGAGGCCGCACGCCGCTCCTCTCCAATTTGCGAAAATACAAAGTCAAAAAATTCCTTTTTCGGCTTCGGCGTGCCTATCGCCTCTGAAATAAACAGCTGTCGGATATAGGGACGGATTTCCGATTTTTCCAGCCTTCTTTTCTGCGACGAGACAATTCCATTGGTAACAATATAAAGAGCCACTCCCCGTTCGTACAGCGTGCGGCAGAGCGCTTGCGCGCCGTCTATCAGACAAGCCTGCTCACCTAGACTGTTTACATAGTCTCTGTTGCAGGCATCGGCCAAAGCGTCACTTGCGGTAATCCCCATCTGAGCAAGGAAACGTAGGAATCTCTCCCGCTGCAGCTACGGCTGGGTGATCTCTGTGCGTTCATACATTCCCCACAGTTCATTAGAAATCGTACGGTAACACTGCAAAAGCTCCGCGTCAAATTCTTTTTGATAAGCAGCCAAAACATCTCGCAAAGAACTTTTTAGCGCTTGCTCCTGGGCCTTATCAAAATCAAAGAGCGTTCTATCGGCATCCATTAAAACGCAGGTATATCTTTTCATGCGTATACTCCTTTATGCCGTCGCAACCGTCATTTTTTCCGACGGCGGGATGAGCCGGATTCTCCTCGCCCGCTTTTGCGCGAAGAATGGTTGTGTGAACCGCCACTTCTTGATGGATAAGAAGAGCGAACCTCTTTGCGCTCTGTACTGACGCGCTCTTTGTGCACAACACGCTTTCCCAGCAGGGCGGGAATGAGATCCTCTCGATGCGCTTTACGCAGGGCCTGTTCCACCTTTTGGGCGTTGCGCGGTTCATAATATTGCAGCAAAGCACGCTGCAACGCTTTTCCCTCGGGTGTTTTTTCTACAAACACGGGCTTGAGAGTATAGGGATCAAGCCCTGTATAATACATACAGGTGGAAACGGTGCCGGGTGTAGGGTAAAAATCCTGCACCTGTTCCGGACGGATTTTATTTTTATACAGATATTCAGCCAGAATTACAGCGTCTGAAAGAGTGCAGCCCGGGTGGCTGCTCATCAAATAGGGAACCAGATACTGCTTCTTTCCTACCTCTTTCGTTAGCTCATAAAACCGTTTGGAAAAGCGGTTGTACACTTCGATGGGCGGTTTTCCCATGGTGGCAAGGGTGCGGGGAGCACAGTGCTCCGGTGCCACCTTGAGCTGGCCGGATACGTGATATTTCACAAGCTCTCGAAAGAAAGTTTCGTCCGGATCCCGTATGAGATAATCATAGCGGATACCGCTGCGTATAAACACACGCTTTACGCCCGGAATATTCCGCAGCCGCCGCAGAATCGCCAGATACTCTTTGTGATCTACTATTAGCTTCTGGCACGGCGACGGTGCAAGGCACTTCTTACCGCCTTGGCACATTCCCTTCGTCATCTGTTCTTTGCAGCTTGGAAAGCGGAAATTTGCTGTGGGACCACCTACATCGTGGATGTATCCTTTAAAGTTCGGCGCTTTCGAAATGCGTTCTCCCTCCGCCACGATACTGTCAGCGCTGCGGCTTGTGACACGCCGCCCCTGGTGCAGCGTAATGGCGCAGAAATTGCAGCCGCCAAAACAGCCGCGGTTTTGAATGATAGAAAATTCCACCTCTTCCAGTCCCGGGACACCTCCCAAAGCCTCATAACTTGGGTGGTATCGACGCGTATAGGGCAGCGCATAGACTTCGTCGAGTTCTTTGCGCCCCAGCGGCATGGCCGGAGGATTTTGCACAAGGTACTTTTCCGTTTGTTTTTGTACGATAATCTGCCCTGTGACGGGGTCCTGATTATCCATCTGAATGCGGCAGGCACGGGCGTAAGCTTCTTTGTCAGAACTCACACGGGAAAATCCGGCACATTCGACATATTTGGCCGGCAGGTGAGCAAAATCTGTCAGGTAGCAGGTTCCGGGAACATCCCGGATACAGGTGCAATCCTCTCCTGCGGCAAGGCGGCGCGCGATCTCTTTTGTCTGGCGCTCACCCATGCCGAAACTGATAAGATCCGCTCCGGAGGATTCACAGATACTCGGGAGCACCTTATCAAGCCAGTAATCATAATGTGCAAAACGGCGCAGGCTTGCCTCCAGCCCGCCCAAAATGACAGGAACATCGGGATACGCTTCTTTTGCCAAGCGTGTATATACGGTAGCGCTGCGATCCGGACGCTTGCCCGGTTTACCGCCCGGCGTATATTCATCCACTTTCCTCCGTATTTTAGCCACCGAGTAATGAGCTACCATGCTATCTACATTTCCACCGCCGATGAAAAATCCATACTTCGGTCGTCCAAACACACGAAAGCTTTCGCAGGTATGGAAATCCGGCTGCGAAATAACACAGACACGATATCCTTCCGCCTCCAGCACACGGCCAATAATGGCCGGCCCAAAGCTGGGATGATCGACGTAGGCGTCGCCCGTTACAAGAACGAAGTCCGCCGCCTCCCAACCACGGGCACGCATATCGCTGTAATTGATAGGCAGGAAGCCGGAGTTTTCATAAGTTATCTCCTTCTCCCGCGTCATAGCTTCTCCTTCCTTCCGTGCACCATCTCTATGGTACGGCGGTAAAAATCCTCCATATCTTCTACATTCTTAGAAAAATCATATAATTTAAGCACACGTTCGCGTCCGGCTTTTCCCAATATCTCGCATAGCTGCGGATTTATCGCTAAATCATACATCTTTTCCGCCAGAGCTTTTTCATTACAACGTGCAACAATAAACCCTGTCACGCCATCCTCTACTGTCTCGCGGAAGCCGTCCACATCGGAACACACCACCGGCACGCCGCACGCCATTGCCTCCACCGCTGAAACGCCGAAACTTTCCGAATCAAGCGTACTGGGTAAGCAAAAAACATCCATTTCTCGGATAACCTCCGGCACCTGGGTGTTCGGCACGGCACCGCGCAGATGGGCACAATCAGAAAGCCCTAATGAATCGATCAAGCTTTGCAGAGCCTCGGCACGGCTGCCCTTTCCGTAAATCTCCAGCGTGACATTGGCTGTCTCTGGCAGGCGCTTTTTCACCATAGCAAAGGCACGGATGAGATAGTCCATGCCATATTTGTCTTCCAGCGCCTTTACGGTACCAAAACGCACAGCGCCATCCCTTGATTCTTTTTCGCCTTCTTCGGGAGAAAACAGAGATGTATCGACTCCAAACGGCGTAATAAAAATAGGTTTTTGGTAACCGAGTACACGACGCACGCGATCGGCCATCACACGGCTTGTGGAGGCTACGGCGTCGGCCTTTTCCAAATTCATCCGCACCAAATTTTTATGTGCTGGACTTTTCATCGGAAAATCATACACATCGCTGCCCCAAACCGAAAGCAGTAACGGATGCACGCGGCTGAGCATCGTCAGCGTACCGTAGCCGCTGGCATAGTGGGAATTGACAATATCCGGAGAAAAAGACAGAATCTCACGCCGCAGTTGTCCCGCATTCAGAAAATATCCTGCAAATCCTTCACGCTTGAGATAGACTATTTTTACTCTTGGATCGATATTTCCCAGCGTGTTCTCGTGATCCGGCAAGGAATATAGGCGCACTTCATTTCCTCTTTTGACGAGAAAATTGACCCACTTGACTGTATGGATTGATCTTGCCGCCGAAACGAACGCAATTTTCATAAAAATCCCCCTCAGCTTTTTTTCGTCAGATCCCTCGCAATCTGTTTGGCACGATCGGTCCACAGATTACCGCTCTCGGCCGCCTTTTGCACATTCAGAGCACATAACGCATACAACTGGGGATCCGATAGAAGCTCCCTTACTTTCTCGGCAAAATCCGCTGCATCGCTTTTGCAGACAAGTCCTGTGCCAAACTGTTCGATAAATCGCTTTGTCTCTGTGCAATCGACCGCTACCACCGGTAAGCCAAATTCCAGATATTCCAGCAGCTTAACAGACAGCGCAAAATCATTGTACGCATTCTTTTCGATCGGATACAGCGCCAAATCGGCCGCCTTGTAAAACGGCGCTAGAGACTCTTTGCCGGAAGCATGCACAATATGCAGCCACGGCTTATTTCGATACTGCTGCGGAATATACCCTGCCTCACTTTCACGGCAGACAAGCGTAAGTGTATATTCGTCTTCTTCCTTATCGTTGAGAAGCGCAAAGGCTCCTAGGAGGATATCCGTTCCGTATCGTTTGGAGACACCGCCTACATAGATACAACGGCGGCCACATGCGTCGTGCCCTGCCTTTGTCTCGATGCTTCCCGTACACGCTGGCGGAAGCGCCATCATACACGGAAATTGGAAATATTTCATCATCGTTTTTGTCGGCAGGTAGACAATATCGGCGGTACGCTCCAAAAATTTTACATCCAACTCTGAAAGCGCAGCAATCGCGTGCTGCTTGGGTGTTTTCTGGCCCTTAATGAAGACTTCGTCAAAACGAAATGCCGCATCGCGATAAAAATAACCTATTTTAATTCCCAATTTATGGATTTTGCGCAGAAGAATTTTATCGCACAGATTGAAAATTGGTCCGGAAGGACTCTCTACATAACAAAAATCCGGACGGTTTCCCTCGTCGAGCCAGCGGCTCACTTCCTGCACGGCCGCCCGTCGCTCGGCTCGTTTATTTTGCTGCGTTTGCAGCAGCTTTACCTCCCAGCCAAGAGAACGAAACGCCTCATACATCATCTGTGGACGCACCGAAGAACCTGACTGGAAGCTTCCAAAATCGATATATGTGATATACAGCAAAAGCATAAGACCACCCCACCCTTTCCGTAAAAACAATACGGCCGCCTGTGGAAACGCTAGTTCTTCCTCGGGCTTGCCAAAATAGGCTGTTTATGACTGCGCACGCTGTGTCTTTGATTTTTGGGCATGAAACAGCTTTTTCCAGACGATTGGCGCGAAATGACCAATCGGGATGAGCAGCAAAAGTAAGATGGTCTGGAAATTATAGATAAAATCGGCGAAACCGCCTTGGGACGCAAGCGCAAGCTTTCCAGTAAGCATACAGATAATCGCTAGATTCCACGGATTTTTCCGGATTTTCAAAAACATCCAGAAAAGCAGTCCCAACAACACCGCAACGTAAATGATTCCTACTATCATACCTATCGCGCCAAAATTCGCGTAAGCCTCGCCAATAAAGACGGTGTTCATCACGCCGCCTGTACCGTCATAGACCTTATCCGAACCATAATAATCCATTACGAGCTTTCCCGAACGCACATACGAGCCATCGATTCCCAGAATCGACATCGCCGTCGGCGACAGGCTGCGCCCTGCTAAGAAGGGGAACATAAACGGAAACAGATCAAAATGCATCGCCAGCGTACCAACTTGTGTAAATAGGACACGTCCTACGGGGCCATTGTAAAAATTGCTGTCACCAGAGAAAAAGCTGTACCCCTGTTCCGCATAAATGAATACAATGATCACCGCCGCACAGACACCAAACAACGCTACTGTCTTCGTCTTCAGGCCGCCTCGGCTATACATCAGGATAAGAAGCATCACAAACAGGTAGAACACCACCGGCGATTTCTCAAAATTGATCGTCTCTTCCACCACAGAAGCGCCAAACAGCACGAAGGTCAGCGCCCACCACCAAAACTTCTTCTTAAGCGCCAGCGCATAGGCAAACGCCATGTAAGACAGCAGCGGGATCCCTGTACCGATGACAATATTGGTGATATAGCTGTTGACGACGGTAATCGCCGAGATCCTTTGTCTCTCTACACCGAAATCAAATCCAGATGGCTTGTGCACCAGCCGCAAAAGCGGAAAATATCCAATCTTAATGATGTAGATGAGAAGAAACACACAGCAGATAAATCCCGCCGCGGAAAGGATCCAAAACATAGGACGCTCTGAACGGATCTCCACCGGTTTCTCGAGGTACTCCTGGTAGCGCACGCGGATATTGACATTCATTCCTGCATACAGCGCGCAGATTGAAAGCGGGAAGACGATTGCCGTGAGGAGAACTGCATAGAACATCGTGTCGAAGCTGGAATCGTTCATAATATAGTTCATCGTATAGTGGTTCCGGTCTCCCAAATAAACCAGCGACGCCCCCACGTACGTCTGTAACAGGAACAGATACATCGTATAGGAAATGAGGTTGATTTTGCCAATGTGCAACGTTCCGGCCGCTTTGCGAAACAGCAGCAGCGACAGGACAAGCCCGATAAGCACAACCGCTACTCTCAGCATGATCATTCCTCCCTGTCAAAGCCATAGACGTCGTCTAGGATGAACTGCTTGGTCATGCTGTCGCCGTTGCGGAATTTCCATGCACCATCTTTATAGAGAATCTCCCGCAGCTTTTCGCGATCAAACTGGGAATCGAGATAAATGGAGTTGAAGTTTGGCAGATCCTTGAGCGGTGTAACGTCAGAAACCGGCGTATACTGCAGGCGCAGACTCTGCAGCCCCGTGCACTCGCGCAAAGGCTCAAGAGACGAAACCTCGTTTTCACTGATAGAAAGTTCCTCTACCCAAGGATACTGCGCCATAAATTCGATTTCCGACAGACAGTTGTCAGCAACGGTCAGCTTGCGCAGAATGGGCATCTCCCCCAACGTTTCTATCTGCGAGATCGCGTTGCCTTCCAGCGATAGCTCGTCAAGGCTCTCCATGCCGGAAAGGGGCGAGACTTCTACAATGCGGTTGCTCGTCAGATAGAGCTGGTTAAGGGAGGCCATGCCGGAAAGAGGAGACATATCAGAAATACGGTTGCTGGACAAATCGAGGTATGTGAGATTTTCAAGATTTTGTATTTCCTCGTCAATACTGCCGATGGTATTGCGAGATACGTTCAGCTTGGTCAGATGCTTGAGCTGATACAGCGGAGAAATATCCATAATATTATTGCTGGTAAGTGTCAGCTCCCGCAAATCCGTACAGCCGGAAAGCGGCGTAAGATCCATAATAATATTACTCGACAAATTCAGTGTCTGAAGCCTATCGAGACTGCCGAGCGGCGTGAGATCCTCAATTTTGGCCGAAGAAATCTCCAGATTGCGCAGTCCTGTGAAATAAACCAGCTCGTCAATCCGGCGGATTGGTTGGTTCTGGATGGTCAGCGTGCCGATGGTAGCAAGATCCGCATCGTAAATATCCCCTGTTGGACGTTCGAGCACCTTGCGGATCTCCTGCTCAAACACAGGGTCCACGAAATCGATCACCTTGGCGTTTTCGTATTCAGCACTGAGCTGCACAGCAATTTCCGCTTTTACATCCCCGTATTGCTTCACCCCTAAAACTGACGCTGTAATAAGAAAAAGCACCAGCGTGATGGTAAACGGCAGATTAGATCGAAAATAACTGCCGATTCGCGCAAAAAACCCGGAAATTTGCTGAATTCTATTTTTGGGCTTTGGATTCGTCATTTCTGCTCCTTTCCTCCGGTCTGCCTCTTTCCTTTCTAAAAGGAAAGATGGCCGCAAACCGCTGGGCCAGCCCCCTCAGACCGCCAGCAGCCCTTTGGACATACCGGGATTTGCTTTTAATTTGCTTTTTTTACAATATTCTGACAAAACTTATAGAAAATGATATATGCCACAGCCATGGGCAACGATGCCGCCAGCAGATACTGCTCAAACGACATAGAGAACACGAATGACAGCAGCGATGGGAGCCCTACCGATGCAAGCAAGCAAAACTGCCACAGCATAGACGCCTTCTGTCGCCCTAACGCGATGGCGCTGCTGGTGAGAGGCGTAACCACAAAACGCACCATAAATAGAGGTATGAGATATTTGAGATAGGCTGTGATGGGACTCCACTCTTCTCCAAGGAACCACGGCAGCAATGGATCGCCCCACAAAAGCAAAATTCCAAACGGCACAATAGAAATCAGCGCGAGCCATTTTGCTACCGTATTAAAGGTATGGCTGAGCTTTTCGCCGTTATGCTTGTCCACCGCCGCGCCCTTGAGGAATACCTGTGATACCGACTGTGACACAAGTACTAAAGGCTGGCCTAATAATGTATTGATTTGGCTGTAATATCCATTCATCACTTGACCGAAACGCGCTGGAATCACAAGCCCCATCGTGCTCAAAGCAAGGCTGTTCGCCATAGCACTGGGAAGCATATACTTCGGATAAGCCACATTCTTTTTGGCAACACGCTTGAGAAAATCCAACCGGAACATATAACGATGGATCCTTCCTTTGAGCGTCATAACCATCCGGAAATTCCCGAAAAAATAAGAGAGAAACTGGCCGATAATCATTCCCCAACAGCCTGCTCCCAAAAAGCCCATCACAATCTGTACAGCAAGCATGACACATACACGGATAATATTCGCCACGGATATTACCTTATATTTTTCATGACGAACATTAAAATAGTTTAAGGCGGTAGTGGTACCGCAGATTAGTGTCGTCAGCGGAACCATCCAAAGCGTATATTCCGCCCCATCTGTCAGATTGAACAAGGCTCCCAGCTGTGGCACAAACGGCCAGAGAATAAGACCTATCAAAAGAGAAAACAGCACAGCTAGTCCCACGCTCAGCACAAACGCACCGCCGGCCTCGTCATCGTCGTCAGCCACTACGATCGAGTAATCGTACCGAAAACATGCAATTTGCTGTGTAATATTTGTAATTACCACATAGGTACCGTAAATGCCTCGCGGCTCCGGCCCATACAGACGGCTCAGCAGCGGCATAAACGCAAAGGGAAGCAAAATCTGCGCAATCGCCGTCCCGCTTGCCAGAACAGCCACTCCCTTGAGAAAATGATTTTTTCTCAAGGCATTGATTTTCGAGCTTACAAAAGACAAATTTTCCAACCTCCGCTCCCGGCGGGTTTCCCGCCCCGCATAACAGTGCCTTTATACTTTTTCGCTTCCGGAAATGCTGTGGAGCCAGCTCTTAAACCTATGGCGGGTTACAAGATGCACAACTCCATGCGGAAGATTAAGGCCTCACAGCCCCATTTAATCGTCAGCGGACGAAGCGCTCCCTAGAGTGCCTTGGCTCTGGGCTTTTAAATAAGCGTTAATAAAGCCATCCAGATCGCCGTCCATCACAGCGCTGATATTTCCTGTTTCATAACCTGTACGGTGATCCTTTACAAGGGTATAGGGCATAAACACATAAGAACGGATCTGGCTGCCCCATGCGATTTCTTTCTGATCTCCTTTAATATCTTCGATTTTTTCCAAATGCTCACGCTCTTTAATTTCCATGAGCTTCGAGGTAAGCATACGCATCGCCACATCTCTGTTTTGGTACTGGCTGCGCTCCACCTGACACGACACCACAATACCCGTCGGGATGTGTGTTAAACGGACAGCAGAAGAAGTCTTATTAACTTTCTGGCCGCCTGCGCCGCTGGCACGGTACACATCCATTTTAATATCTTCCGGATTGATGTGGATCTCTATGGTATCATCAATTTCGGGCATTACTTCAATGGACGCAAACGATGTGTGACGGCGGCCAGAAGCGTCAAAGGGAGAAACACGTACCAAACGATGCACGCCCATCTCGCTTTTTAAGAATCCATAGGCGTTCTCACCCTCTACCAAAATAGAGGCACTTTTCAGGCCGGCTTCTTCCCCGTCGAGATAATCCAGAGTCTTTACCTTATAACCGTGACGCTCTCCCCAGCGGCAGTACATACGGTAAAGCATTTCGGCCCAATCTTGGGCCTCTGTGCCGCCTGCACCTGCGTGGAAAGTCAAAATTAAGTTTTTTGAATCATACTCACCGTTAAGAAGCGTTGTTAAACGTTGAACTTCTAATTCCTGTTGAAATTTTTCCACTTCGGCTTCCGCTTCCGGCAAAAGGGAGAGATCCTCTTCCTCGTTGGCCAGCTCCATCAAAGCCATAGCGTCGTCATACAAAGAGCACAACTTCTCATATGCCTCTAGCTTTCCTTTAAGCATACTTGAACGCTGGAGCACTTTCTGAGATTTTTCCATATCGTCCCAAAAATTCGGTTCTGCCGCACGCATATCAAGCTCGGCGATTTCGTTTTTCATACGATCAATCCCCAGAGCGTCGGCCAAATCCTTCAGTTCAGGCTCTTGATTTTTCAGCTTCTGCATTAGTTCTTCAAATTGCAGCATACTACCATCCTTATCCATACGATTTCAGGCCAATTCCGGCCACGGCGATATTTCAGCTATTTTAATTATGTATTATAGAATATTTCCAAATCTTTGTAAAGGGGGACACCCCTACGAAGATGACCGCAACGGGAAGAATTATGAATTTGATAAAAACTTCTTGCAAAATGATTGCAGTTTTTCCATAAATTCGTTACAATAAAGAAAACATATGACGGGGAGGTGTTTTGAGAGAAGCTATCCCCGAAATCCAGGAGGAAATAAAAATGATCGATTATACCGGCACAAAATGCCCCATTTGTGGGCAGCCGTTTTTAAAGGGAGACGATATTGTCGTCTGTCCAGAGTGCGGTGCGCCTTACCATCGAGCATGCTATCAAAAGGCCGGAAAATGTATCTTCTCCGACAAGCACGGCTCGGGGGAGGTTTGGCAGGCGCCTCATGTGGAAGCACCAAATCCGGACGGAGAGGCTGCTGACCGTGTGTGCCCTCATTGCGGCAATCA
>CALWIX010000113.1 GCA_944380825.1 uncultured Clostridia bacterium
GTTTATTATATAAACTTAACATTAAAAACAGAAAAAAATTGATTTTATAGTGCGATATGAAAGATCAAAGATTTATATTTTAAGTATTAAAAAAAATGGGGCGTTAAAATCAGCATTTTTGTACAACAAAAAGTATATAAAAGAACCATAGGAGAGAGTAAAGTGAAAAAGATTTTTTTATTATATAGGCGCTGGAAAACAAGCATTTTTTGTTTTTTAATTTTTATATGCGCAGGTATTTTTATTTCTTTTTTTCTCTCTCAATATGTATACAAGCAGCAAGTTGGTGATTTTAACGCACAAATTCAAAGTGAAAAAATCCAAATAGAAAGTTATCTAGGCCATGCAGATACACTTCTCACTTTTAATTATCAAAAAGTAAGAGCCAATAAAATATCGTCCTGCACAGAATATATAACCAACGAGGATCGTTATAATTTTTCTCTCGTTCAAAAAGAAATGGCATCTGTAGGAGCGATTGGACAATATCTTCCTATTCAAGAAATTATGATCTATTTGACCAGACCACAAATCGCGATAACAAGTAATACTGTATATTCACTGGAAGATATGAGTTCTCTCTTTTTTCAGACAGAAAAGTATAAACTTGAAAAAATACTGTCTGATTTGCGGTTTTCGGATCAATCAGAGCAAATTGTTCAGTTGGAAGGGAAGGAAAAAACCTTCAATTTATATTAAAAAAAATTTTCTCTTTTGGGCTCGCAGGAAAAAATAATTGGAATAGCTGTATTGAATGATTCATTTTTTTGTTTTTCGTCTTCACGAGGCGAGACAACGTATTTAGTAGCAGAGAATCAAATTTTATATTATGATAATCTTTTAAAAGAACAAGATTTATTAAAATATGAAGATTTAGATGTTTTAGAACGAACGAGTATACAGCAAATAAAAGGAGAAAAATATTTGGTTTTATGGCAGCCTATAGATAGAATCTATAAAATTGTATGTCTGATTCCAAAATCACAGTTTAGTCAATATACATTTTTTATTTATTTTTTATGTATAGTTTATTATAGGATTGTGCGGCGTTCTTGGTGGTTTGGCTGACGCATTTTTGTATAATTCAAAAATGAAAGTACGGCATATCCGAGTCCTTTTACGTCAAGGAGAGGAAGAAAGCGCAACCGGTCGAGATTCTTCCAATCGCGATTTGGAAGAAATACGGAAGAATATTATTGCATTGATTCATCAAAATAATGATCTGAAATTAAAAAACGAAATAGCCAATGGACAGATTGAGAAACATTACTCCCTTATGCACGACAGCTTTATACGTATGCTTATAATGGGAAACGCAGAAAGTACCGCTATAGAAGAAACGATAAAATTCTATGGAGTAAATTCTAGTTTTGATCGCTATCGTGTCATGTTGGTACAAATATATGATTGGGATGAATGCCATGAAAACGCTGCCGCTTTAAAATCGACGCTTATGGTAGCAATAAATAGTATATTGGATTATTCCTTTGAGATTTGTATAATAGACGATTATACTATCGGAGTACTTTTTATGTATCAGCTCTCAGACAAAGCGGCAGCTGGAGATAAAATACATAACTGTATGGACCATCTTATTTCAGTAATAAAAGAAAGCCAAGGAATTACAATTTCGGTGGCTTTAGGAAGATCTGTCCATACATTGTACGATTGTTTAATATCGTATCACTCGGCACGGATGATTCTGATGTATCACACAAGAAAAGGGACGTATGATTTTAAAAATACTACTCCCCTTTCAGAAGAAGACAATGAAAAAATGATGAAACTGCTGCATGCGCTGGAAGTAGGAGAACTTGACGAATGTCTCTCTCAATTTGATGACATGTTTCAGCCACCGGATGAGGAACATAATTATACAACGGCGCAGCGAACCAATATTGTGGTATTGTTTCGCTTATTCGATGATACAATAAAGAGCCATTCTCAACTAAAAAAAATCTTTGGCGATAATCAGGACTATCAAGAAAAATTTGGGCAAAGCACAACCCTTGACGATATTTTAAAAGAATTTCGTGAAATGCTAGAGCAGGCATGCCGCTGTATGGAAAATTTCAGCGAAAATAAAAAGAAAATGCTTGTCAATCGTGCTGTACAGTTTATTTATGAAAACTATACAAATGCAGAACTTTCTCAAACAGAAATTGCAGATAGACTCCAAGTCAGTTCCTCGGTGCTTTCTATACAGTTTAAAGAAATCACAGGAATGAATATGTCTGTGTATATCCGTATGCTAAGGATTGAACGTGTAAAGAAATACCTTATGGAAACAAATTGGAATTTAGATAAAATTTCAGAATTGACGGGTTTTAATTCTCTAAAAACGATGTATAGAGTATTTAAAGCAGAAACCAGTATGACACCTACCCAATATCGCAGCTATGTTCGTTTAGAAAAAGCGGAGTAAAAATTATCTTTCTCAATTTTTTTCTTGTTTTTTTGCTGAAAAAATTAAGAAAACAAAAAAATTAAATTAAAAACAGCAATTTTATAGCTTTTTATATAATAAAAATTTTTAAGACCTATTTTTTCTCGTCATTTTTACAAGCAAAAATGGTTTGAGAAAAAGTGGGTCTTGTTTTTATATTTTTTATTCATTATATTTTTCGCAGAGGCAGAAAAAGATAAAAAAGTAAAAAATAGGTAGGAGGAATGACAAAAAATGTTAAAAGCAGTTTCTGGAAATGCGGTGCAAACAACCTCTAAAAAAAATATTGCTCAAAGAATAAAAAAGGATTTAAGAAAAAATAAAACGTATTATATCATGCTTCTTCCTCTCATACTGTTTTATCTGATTTTTCATTATTATCCAATGTATGGCGCACAAATTGCCTTTAAAGATTTTTCCGTTGGTAAAGGAATTATAGGAAGTCCGTGGGTAGGCCTAAAACATTTTGAAAGTTTTTTTAACTCTATTTATTTTACACGTCTTTTAGGAAATACCTTGGTCATCAATCTTATGGATATTGTCTTTGGCTTTCCTCTTCCTATTATTCTGGCCATTTTGTTAAACGAAGTTCGGTGCAGTGCTTATCGGCGCACAATACAAACAGTTACTTATCTGCCGCATTTTATTTCTACTGTTGTTTTATGCAGCATGGTGAAAGAATTCACTACCCGTACAGGGTTAATTAATGTTGTAATTACGATGTTTGGAGGAGAGCCTATCCTCTTTTTGCAGCAGCCAGAATGGTATCAGCCCATGTTTGTTGCCTCCGGAATTTGGAGCGAGTGTGGATGGAGCTCTATTATCTATATGGCGGCGTTAAGCGCGATTGATACAGAGCAATACGAAGCGGCAAGAATTGACGGAGCCAATCGATTGCAGCAAATGTGGAATATTACGTTGCCGGCTCTTTTACCTACGATTGTAATTATGCTGATTATTCGTTGTGGAAAAATCATGAATGTCGGGGCGGAAAAAACACTTCTTCTTTATAATCCTGCAACGTATAAAACGGCTGATGTAATAGCCTCTTATGTTTACCGGAAAGGTATTTTAGATGCAGACTACAGCTTTAGCACAGCAGTTGGGTTATTCAATTCCGTTATCAATTTTATCATGTTGTTAAGTGTCAATAAAATCAGCAATAAGCTGACAGGCTCGGGATTGTTTTAAAGGAAGGAGGCAGATTTATGAATTCCATTACATCAAAGGACGAAAAAGTATTTTCAGCAATAAATGTAATTTTGCTGGCAGTATTTGGGTTTATCTGTGCATATCCGATTTATTATATCGTTATGGGTTCGTTCTCTGAACCAATGGAAATGATGAAGCATGTGGGAGAATTTTTAGCAAAGCCTTATGGATTCAGCCTAGCCGCCTATAAAACGGTAGCAGAAAATCGAATGATTCCCCAGGGCTATCTTAATACGCTTCTTTATTTGACAGTAGGGCTAATTGTTAATATGACGTTTACCAGTTTGGGTGCATATGCACTCTCGAAAAAAACGATGGCACTGCGCAATCCCATCATGCTTATGGTAAGCTTTACGATGTTTTTTTCCGGAGGAATGATTCCTACCTATCTGGTAGTGCAGGAGCTGGGCATGATAGATAACTGGACAGCGATGGTGTTTCCGACTGCAATTAATACATTTAATTTAATTATTATGCGTACCTCGTTCCAAGAACTTCCAGAAGAATTATTTGAAAGTATGCGTATCGACGGAGGAAATGAATGGCAGATTTTTTTCCATATTGCAATTCCTCTAAGTCCAGCCGTTTTAGCAGTAATTGCCCTTTATTACGGCGTTTATCACTGGAATTCTTGGATGCCGGCGATGCTGTATATGCGTACAAGAGAAAATTATCCTTTACAGCTTGTTTTGCGCGAAATCCTCATCAACAACGATCTTTCCAGTATGGGAGGCAATGCTTCGGACGGGGATCAGGAATACATTTCGGCAACACTGAAATATGCCACAATTATTGTAGCGACAGTTCCCATTATGTGCGTTTACCCATTCTTACAAAAATATTTTATGAAAGGCGTGATGGTAGGAGCAATTAAAGGATAAAAATTAGAAATCAAAAATGAACAAAGGAGGATTTTACTGATGAAAAAAAGGCTTATAAGTGCAATGTTAGCAGCTATTATGGTGATCGGTGCAGCAGGGTGCACTGGTTCCGCAGGAACAGAAAGCTCTCAGTCTAGTCAACAAAGCCAGTCTTCTTCGTCGGCAGGACAAGCCGTTTCGGGAGGCGAGGAGTATGAAGGGAACATGGTAAAGCTTTCAGAGGAACCGGTTACGCTTTCTATGTTTTTAAATTTTGACTCCAGCCGTTTCGTTACCGTATCAAACTATGCAGAATTGCCCTGTCAAGTAGAAATGACAAAGATTACCAACGTGCAGCCCGAGTACATCCATCCGGCGGCAGGATCGGAGAAAGAACAGTTAAATCTTCTCTTGTCATCCGGCGATTTGCCTGATATTATTTATTATGATTGGAGTACCTTTTCTTCGACTCCGGATCAGATGTATGAAGAAGGATTGATTATTGATCTGACGGATCTTATCGATCAGTATGCTGTAAATACGAAAAAGCTTATGGAAGAGAATCCTCAAATAAAAAAGGATATCACTACAGACAATGGGCTGATGCCATGTTTTTACCAAATGCAGTTTAGTGAGCCTTTAAAGAATACATACGCTTATTTGATTCGCGCTGATTGGCTGGAACAAGTGGGAAAAGATGTTCCCGTAACACTCGACGATTGGTACGATGTGCTGTGTGCATTCCGCGATAACGACATGAACGGCAATGGGGATCCTTCTGACGAGTGGCCTTTTGTAAGCGGAATGTTTAATGACAACGGTGATGTTCATGGGCTGGAACTGTTTTATTCGGCATGGGGAAAGTATTGGAAAATGTATGTAAATGAAGACGGCCATGCCGCCTACGGTGCCTACGATCCGGATTATAAAGAGTACCTGCTTCTTATGCGTCAATGGATTGAAGAAGGACTTGTGGATCCCGACTTTGCTACCATTGATAAAACGCAGCAGGATGCAAGATTTTTAAATAGTCAGTCCGGCGCCACCCGTTCGGGTTTGGGTGCAGGTTTTGGAACGTATATCAGCGGTCTTGGCGATGAAAATGCAATTGTGGCAGCAATGTCTCCTGTAATGGAGGAAGGCGATACCTCGTATAATTTTGAGGGCTATTCTGCCGGTGTTACAAAGAGCGGCGCCGTTATTACAACAGACTGTGCGATCCCTGAAATTGCAGTAAAATGGTTAGACATGTACTACGGCGGCGATGGCATGATGCTTGCAAACTATGGCATTGAAGGCGAATCTTATACAATGGTAGACGGTTATCCCACCTTAAGCGACTACATTATGAGAAACCCTGAAGGAAAGAGCATCAACGTAGCAATTTCGGAGTTCTCCCTTGGAGCGGCTTCTTTCCCGTATTGGAATGATTCGGCGGTGCGCGAGCAGCGCATGCTTAGCTATGCTGCACAAGAAGAATGTTCCAAAGAAATGTCGAAGATGGATACCAGCAGAATCATCCCCAATATTTCTTTGACAGCCGATGAAACGGCGGAATATACCGCGATTATCAGTGAAGTGGAAACGTATGTAAAAGAAACGGTTCTGGCATTCTTATTGGGACAGCAGGACATTGAATCTGGTTTTGATGCTTATATGCAGACGCTCAAGGATCTGGGAGTAGAGGACGCAATCGCTATTTACGATGCAGCTCTTCAGCGGTATTATGCGCGCTGAGTTTTAAAATTATTTTTTAAATGGGGTGTGAGTATGTATTGGTGGAAGGACTATCCGTGGCGGATGATTCAGACAAATTTTCGCGAAATTGATATGGAGGATATGGATGCGAAAGCCTTTGCAGACAGCCTAAAAAGCCTGCACGCAAATGCAGTAATGCTCAATACAGGCGGGATTATTGCCAGCTATCCCACGAAGGTAAAGGAACATTTTCAGAGTGAATACCTCCATGGCGATTCTCTGCGTCAGATGATCGATGCCTGCCATGAAGCGGGAATACGGGTAATTGCCCGCATGGATTTTTCCAAAATCCGCAGGCCAATTTATGAAGAGCATCCCGAATGGGCGTACCGTACAAAAGACGGGGAGATTGTAGATTATAACGGCGACGTTCACGCCTGCATCTGCGGCGGATACCAGCAGGAAAAGATTTTTGAAATTATCGATGAGGTCGTTTCCGAGCTTCCCATAGACGGATTCTTTATGAATATGGGTGGATTTCAAACGAAAGATTACAGCTATAACTATTATGGAATTTGTCACTGTGAAAGCTGTAAGAAAAAGTTTCGGGAAAGATTTGGCCTTGAATTGCCTGAAAAAGAAGATCCCGACGATCCGCTGTACAGAAAGTACCAAATCTTCAAACAGGAGGTGCAGGAGGAATTTAAAGCACGTGTAGAAAAAGCTATCCACACAATCAATCCGGAGATTGCGATTGAAGGTATCGATTATTCTAGAGTAGAGTCTAATACAGAATATAAGCGGCCGCTTCCATTCTGGCAGTACAGCGCAGCATCGAATACCAGAACGATGCGAGGAATTGACAACACAGCTCCGTTTGCCAGTGCGTCGGTTGATTTTATCGGATTTGCCTATCGCGTAGTGGCGGTAAATCCAGAAGAGCAAGAACTTCGTCTTTGGCAGGATGTGGCGAATTTTGGCGGTGTAGACTACTACCTCATTGGCCGGCTCGATAACCATGAAGATAAATCCGGATTTGAAAATGTGGAAAGAGTTTTCCGTTACAGCGAAGAACATGCAGACGAATACAGAAATATTTCGTCTACAGCCGACGTGCTGTTAGTTCGAGGCTACCGCTGGGATGTAGAGCAGGAGCAGAGAGGCTGGATCCGCGCGCTGGCAGAGTCGCATATTCTTTTCGATGAGGTAGAAGAGAGCCATATTAAGCCGGAGGACAACATTTCGAAATATAAAGCGATTGTTCTTCCCGATATAACGGAAATTCCAGACTGGCTGGCAGAAAAATTGGATCGCTATGCAGAGAATGGGGGATGTGTGATTGCCTCCGGAAATACGGGAAAATATCATACGGACTATCCTCTTAAGTGCATGGGCATTCAAAAAATAAAGTATCTGCGTCAGGATATGAAATCAGCGATGCTCCATGTGGAAGAATCAGATCTAGATGTTTTTGAGTCTTTTGAAAAAGATCGTGTGCTTTACTTTGGCGACAATTTCTTATTTGCCGAATTTGAAAGCTCGTCGAAAGGCCTTTTAAAACTGATTCCCCCTCATCACATGGGGCCCCCGGAAAGATGTTATTATACACAGATTACCGATATTCCGGGAGTGCAGGTAAACCAGTATGGAAAAGGGACAGGCGTTCTGATTCCGTGGACACCGGGTCTGCTTTATTACCGAGACGGATATGCCAATACCTTCCGGTTTATGCGGGATCTTCTGAAAAATATCGCGCAGATTGAAAGCGTAGAGGCTGCGCCTTTCTCACAGATGATAGAAATATCGATGGGAACCGCAAGAGAAGGCCGCCATTCTCTCGTTCAGGTAGTAAATAATACGGGCCATTTTGGAACGTCTTATTTCAAACCGGTTCCTGTTTACGGAATATCCCTGAAGATCCCGTGCCCCCAGAAACCGGAAAAAGTGTCCAGCCAGACAACGGGGCTCGAGATCCCGTATCAATGGGAAAACGGAAAGCTTTTGCTTACGGTAGACTGCCCGGAATATTTTGAAGGAATTAAGATCCAGTACTGAAGAAAAGGGAGGAGCAGAGGCGGACATCTGTAAAGGTGTCCGCCTCGATGATAAAATGAATCAGATAAAAAAAGTTATCGCGACGGTAAATTATTCCCAAGATGATCTTCGTGAGCTCAGAGCAATTTTCCCCGAAAGCCAGTTTGTGCATGTTGATCAGAACGATACACAAGGAATTTTGCGAGAAGTCGCAGATGCCGATGTGGCCATATTGGAAGCGGATCTGGATGAAAGATTTCTGGGAAAAAACGATCTGAAATGGATTCACTGCAATCATGCTGGATTAAATAAATCCGCCCGTCCGGAAGTGTTTGAACGCGGAATTATTCTTACAGGCTCCGCCGGACGTTCTTCCCCTGTTCTTGCAGAGCACTGCGTTTATTTCATGCTCAATGCCTGCTACCATACCCACGAGTTATTGGCGGCACAGTATAACCACCAATGGGGAGTAGAGGGAGCGTCCCGGTGGCGCGGCCTGTTTGGACGTACTGCCGGAATTATAGGAATGGGAAATAACGGAAAAATGCTGGCGCAGCGTCTTCACGCCTTTGGCATGGATATAATTGGTTATGATCGTTATGAGATTGAGGGGTTTGACTATTTAAAATATAAACTCAATGCTTCCCAAGGGGATACATTGGATGTGTTATATGCCGAATCTGACTTTGTGATTTTGTGTATCGCATTGACAGATAAGACCTATCACCTCATTGATGACGAGGCGTTTTCGAAAATGAAACAGGGAGCAGTTCTTGTGAATATGGCGCGCGGCGCCGTAGTGGATACGGCGGCACTTATCCGCGCTTTGGATTCCGGACGGATATCTCAAGCGGGGCTTGATGTTTTTGAGCAAGAACCCCTTCCCTCCGATAGCCCCCTTTGGGATCGCAGAGATGTTTATATTACGCCGCATACCACTCCTGCCGTTCCGCACCGGGCGGGAAGATGTATTGAAATTATCCGTGAGAATGCCCGCCGCTACAGAAACGGAGAAGAAATGCTTAACCGCGTCTATCCACAAGACGTCTATACAAAATAAAGAAAAGGCAGCTGTGCTCCAACGCACAGCTGCCTTTTTTACTCGGCCTTATAAAAGAATGTGGTCTCATCCACCATTTTGCACCAATCTGCTTTTTGAAGGGCAGAAAGGATGTCAGCACGCTTATATTTTTTTCCGGTGGCTTTTGTAATTTCGGCAATATGAATCAGCTTATCACAATTTTTCTGAAAGAAAGGCTCCACCTCGTTAAGAATGTCACTAACGGAAACAGGGGCTGCGCAGGATTTCTTTTTAGGAGCCGCCGAAGAAGCGGCAGAAGGCTTTACTGCCGTACGCAGCGCCTCGGGATGTTTTTTGCAATACATTAAAAAGATAGTCTTAATACGGCTGACAAGTGCAGGGGAAATATCTGTTTCCAGCGCAATCTTATGGAACGGACACCGAGCTAAATCCGTCATCGTGCGGTATCCCTGAGATTCGCAATATTCTACAAAGGGGTAGTAAATGTCGTTTGCGTAAACAGCCTTAATTTCATCCAAAATGAAACCATTCCTTTCGGTTAGGGTAGTGCTTTTTGACACCCCTAAGGCTGCCAAAAGCAAGCTTTTCTATTATAGTACGAAAGGAAATTGGGTGCAAGCACCGATTTTTCCGAAAAAAATAGTGGAATGCAACGAAAATATTGGAAAATAGTGCTAAAAAATAACAACTTGTCCTTACGGATCGTTTAATGCGTTAAAATTTCGATTCCCGTCTCTGTAACCACCAGAGTATGCTCCCATTGAGCAGAAAGCTTGCCGTCCTTTGTATAAACGGTCCAGCCGTTCTTTTTGTCGATAAAGAATTTTTGCGTACCGAGGTTTACCATTGGTTCGATAGTAAACACCATGCCGGGGGCAAGGATAAGACCTGTTCCAGCCTCACCCACATGGCAGACATACGGATCCTCATGCATTTCGATGCCCACGCCGTGACCGCCGATATCGCGTACGATAGAGCATCCGTCCTGTTCGGCTCTGGCTTGAATCGCCGCGCCAATATCGCCCAGATGGCCCCAAGGGCGCACGGCGGAGATACCGGCTTCCAGACATTCTTTGGCGACACGCACGATTTTTTCTGCCTCTTCGCTGATTTTACCAATACAGAACATACGAGAGGCGTCCGAGAAATAACCGTGATAAATGGTAGTAACATCCACATTCACAATATCGCCCTCACGCAGAACCACATTGCGTGAAGGAATGCCATGGCAAACTTCATTGTTGACAGAGGTACAGCAGCTTTTAGGAAAGCCCTCATATCCCAGTGGAGCAGGAGTGGCCCCATGCGACATAGTGAATTCATAAACGAGGTCATCAATTTCTTCGGTGCTCATTCCCTCATGGATGGTTTTTGTCACCTCATCGAGAAGAGCCGTATTGATAATGCCGCTTTCGCGAATTGCGTCGATCTGCTGTTGATTTTTAATCATGGAGTGAGGCGGAACAAGACACCCCTTCAAACGCAGCTCCTCGAGCCTCTCGTCAAAATCGAGGTGGCATTTCTTATATTTCTTTCCGCTGCCGCACCAGCACAGTTCGTTTTTGCCAAGTTTCAACGCCCATGCCTCCTTATACAATCCGAAGATCCTTCGAAGCTTTGTTCAAAACCTCGCAGCCGTCCTCTGTTACAAGAACCAAATCTTCGATACGCACACCAAATTTTCCGGGCAGATATACCCCCGGCTCTATCGAGAAGACCATACCCGGCGCCGCTATTACATCGGAAGCGCTGCTCACATCCGGCATCTCATGGCAGTCGAGTCCTGCGCCGTGGCCGAGCCTGTGTGTAAAGTAAGAGCCGTAGCCAGCGTCTTCAATCACCTTGCGGGCTGCCTTATCAAAATCGCGCAGAGGCAGGCCCGGACGTACGGCAGCGATAGCAGAAAGGTTGGCTTCTTTTACGGTTTCATATACGCGCCGCTGTTCGTCGGAAACAGTTTTGAAAAACACGGTACGGGTCATGTCGCACCAATAGCGGTTAAACGGGATAAAAATGTCAAAGGTGACGGAATCACCCTGACGAAGGATTGTTGCGTTGGGGGAGTGGTGGGGGTCGGCGCCGTTGGCTCCGAAGCAGACGAGCTGTCCCTCGCTGGAATGATCCGCGCCGTGGACGCGGTAAAACTCCTCCACCTTTGCGGCCAATTCATTTTCAGCCGCGCCTTCATGGATGGAAGCGATAGCGGCTTCTACGGCTAGATCGTTTAGCTGAGAAGAGTAGCGCATCGCTGCGATTTCCTGCGCGTCCTTCAACATCCGGGCGTCATCCACGGGGGCGGAGCCGATCACCGGGATGACATCGGCACGCAGCTGTGTTAAGCCAATGAGAAATTTGCTGGGCCACATTTTATCAATTCCCAGTTTTCCGGGGCGAACCGCCTGAGCCAGATCACGTACAGGATTATCACTGTCGCTATGCTGTACAAGGCGGGTTCCCGGCTGCGGGGAAAGGCCGAACAGATAGTTTCCAAACAGTATGCGTTCGCCCTGTGTGTTCAAATAGAGGGCGAGCATACGCTCCAGCGGCTCTACCCAGATTCCCGTAAGGTAGTACACCGAAGAGGTAGAGGTGACAACGATTTGCTCCAGCCCGGATTTTTGCATATTTTCGAGCACACGCTCGATTCTCGATTCGTTCATGGAATGCGCCTCTTTCTATAAAAGATGCTTTGATGATATAGTAAGCCTATTCTTACCGGGATCATTGTATCACAAACGGATTGTTCCTGCAAGGCGAGGGGGAGTTTTGAAAAAATTTTAGCAAAAGCAGTTGTATCTTTGCTCCTTGTGTTATAATAACCGCAGACAGCAGCAAATGTGGGATGCGAAACGCTCTTACAATCTGTTTGCATATTTTCGGGTGTATATATAGACGCAGCTTACCATGGAAAACGGAAAGGAGAAAACGAACATGGAGATTGAACGCAAATTTTTAGTGGAAAAGTTCCCCGAAGGCCTGCCGCTTTTGAAAGAAGCGGTTGTTTATCAAGGGTACTTGTGTACGCGGCCTACAGTGCGTATTCGAAGTACCGAAACACCACAGGGCACATGCTATGTATTGTGTTTTAAAGGGAAAGGAACCATCGCGCGGCAAGAAATAGAAATGGATCTGACGAAGGAGCAGTTTTTACAGCTGAAAGATCTTTTACCAGCCCCTATGATCCGTAAGGATTACAAAGTCTACGCCCTGCCGGATGGCCATAAATTGGAATGCAGCCTTGTAGACAAGGGAAGTGCTTCCGAATTTATGTTTGCAGAGGTTGAATTTGATACACTAGAGGAGGCCGAAGCTTTCGTTCCCTGCGAATATCTGTCGCATGAAGTTACAGCAGATCCTTCATGGAGTATGGGTTCTTATTGGGAAAAATACCGGCTCGGAGGAAAAGGCAAATAATCATCAGAAAAATAATAACAAAATTACCGCCTGTTATGAAACGAAATCTATATCTCCCTGCAAAATTGTAAGTATTTTTGCGGAGAATGTGATGGATTTAGAAAAAAATGAAGCAAAAGATGAAAAAATATTCATAAAGTTCTTGATTTTGGAAAAAAGAAACGTTATAATAAATTTTGTTGAACCAAACCTGCATCGTACAGAGGTTTCAGCACATGCGTAAAGGCAGTTTTGTGATGCTGAGCGCATGATAACTTTATCTATAATTAGGAGGAATCTAAAATGGGATTCAAAACCGCATATGTTCAGGGCGTATATGATACGGTCTGCAAAAGAAACCCGAACGAGCCGGAATTCCAGCAGGCAGTCAGGGAAGTTCTTGAGTCTTTGGAGCCAGTGCTTGAGCAGCGTCCGGATATCGTAGAGAAGGGCGTCGTAGACAGAATGGTTGAGCCGGAGCGTGTGATTATGTTCCGTGTGCCGTGGGTCGATGATCAAGGCAAAGTTCAGGTAAACCGTGGTTTCCGCGTACAGTTTAATTCCGCGATTGGCCCGTACAAAGGTGGTTTGCGCCTGCATCCTTCTGTAAACGCCAGCATTATTAAGTTCCTTGGTTTTGAGCAGACTTTCAAAAACTCCCTTACAGGACTGCCGATGGGCGGCGGCAAGGGCGGCAGCGATTTTGATCCCAGAGGCAAGTCCGACAACGAAGTGATGCGTTTCTGCCAGAGCTTCATGACCGAACTGTATCGTCACATTGGCCCGGATACCGACGTTCCGGCTGGCGACATCGGTGTAGGCGCCCGCGAGGTCGGCTACCTGTTCGGTCAATATAAGAGATTGACTAACACCTTTACCGGCGTTCTTACCGGCAAGGGGATTCCTTTCGGCGGCTCCCTCGCCCGCACGGAGGCCACCGGTTACGGCCTGTGCTACTTCGTCAACGAGATGCTCGCTTCTAAGGGCACCAGCTTTGAGGGCAAGACGGTTGCGATTTCCGGTAGCGGCAATGTGGCTATCTTCGCTACCGAGAAGGCTACCCAGCTGGGCGGCAAGGTTGTTACTCTCTCCGATTCCAACGGCTTCATCTATGATCCCAATGGCATCAACCTCGATGTCGTGAAAGACATCAAGCTTGTCAAGCGTGGCAGAATCAAAGAGTATGCCGATCGTGTTCCGGGCTCCGTTTACACCGAGGGCAAGCGCGTTTGGGGTACCAAGTGCGATATCGCCCTGCCGTGTGCAACCCAGAACGAGTTGGATCTCGACGACGCGAAAGCGCTTATTGCTAACGGTGTCCAGTTTGTTGCGGAAGGCGCCAATATGCCGTCTACTCCCGAGGCCGTGGAAGCGTTCCTCAATGCTGGCGTATACTTTGGGCCGGCTAAGGCAGCAAATGCTGGTGGTGTAGCTGTTTCCGGTCTGGAAATGAGCCAGAACAGCATCCGTCTGTCCTGGAGCTTTGAAGAAGTTGACAACCGTCTGCATGAGATTATGAAGAATATCTATAAGAATTCTGCCGAGGCTGCCGCGAAGTATGGCTGCGAGGGCAACCTCGTTGCCGGTGCAAACATCGCAGGTTTCCTGAAGGTTGCCGAGGCTATGATCGCACAGGGCGTGGCATACTAATCCTTTAATATAGTAGACAAGACGAAGGGATCTTCCGGGGACGGGAGATCCCTTTTTATTTGAACAGAAATGCCGGAAATAGTTATAAAATCAAACAATTCTTTCCTGTTCGAATGTCCTAAAAAAGACAGGGTTGCATAAATTTTATTTTCGTATTTGGAAAATAATCCTTACAAAATGGATACAAATCTTCCGAATCTATTGAAAATAAAAAAATTATAAGGTATGATAAGACCGGAAGAATCTTCATAAAAGAAGGAGGAAAAATCATGAAAAAAACTAAAAAAACACTTTCGCTTGTATTGACACTGGCGATGGTGCTAGGCTGCTTTACGGGGTTGGAGTGGAGTGTGTCTGCGTCAACAGATGAGAAATACGGGCTTGAGTACAAAAGTACAAGTGGCGGTGTGGAAATTACCGGTTATACAACTGCCATCTCGTCTACTCTTTCCATTCCGGATGAGATCGATGGCCGCCGTGTCGTTCGTATAGATGACGACGCGTTTCAGGGTTGTACAAAGATTACAGAGGTAGATCTGCCGGAATATCTGCGGGAGATCGGTGATTCTGCTTTCGAGGGCTGCACTGCTCTGACCAAAATACGCATGGATGACAACGTGCGTGAGATCGAGAAAAATGCTTTTAAGGGCTGCACGAAGCTGGAAAGCGTTTATTTCTCGGATGATGTTAAAGCGATTCCAGAGTCTGCATTTGAAGGATGTTCCAGTCTTACTACGGTCAATATGGCAGACAGAGGTATTACAAGCATTGGCAAAAATGCGTTCCGTGGCTGCACAAGCCTGAGAAACTTTGATTTTCCGCGTACAGTAACTTCCATTGGAGATAATGCTTTTTATGAATGTTCTTCTCTCGACGATGTTACCATTCCCGGTGGTGTAACCACTATCAGTGAAGCGTCTTTCTATAGCTGCGACGGCTTGACAGATTTATATATCGAAAGCGGAGTACAAATCATTGAGAGTGAAGCTTTTGCGGAGTGTTCCTCTTTGACAGAGCTTAATCTGCCTTCGTCCGTAAAAACGATCGATCATGATGCTTTCCTTAATTGTTCCTCGCTGGAAGATCTCGATCTGGCCAGTGTCACGGCAGTAGGCCGCGACGCGTTCCGTGGATGTGAAAATTTGACCGATGTTATTATTCCGGGTACGATCAGCTCCATTCCTACGGGCATGTTCGCAGACTGTGCAAGCCTAGAAGAAGTTGTTATTAAGTCCGGTGTTAAGTCGATCGGTTCTGACGCTTTTGCAGACTGTTCCAGTCTGGAAGAAATCGAGATCCCCGCGTCCGTTACAAGCATTGCTCGTAGTGCTCTCGATGGTGCTTACTATCCTGTAATTCGCGGTTATCGTTCTTCGGCTGCGGAAACATATGCAAAGGATTACGACTACGATTTTGAATCTCTTGGTACCAGTAGTGGTGGCAGTACTACGGATCCTGATTCCGGCAGCACAAATTCCAACGGCGGTGTGTATATCCCCGGTTGGGTTGGTGGAAGTACGGATCTCGTTTACGTCAATCCGTCTGACAACAAAGCCTATCGCTACAACGGTTCGATCATGTTCGATACAGAGTGGTATGTGATGCCTACGGGCCCGATTGCCGGCAACTCGACCGCTAACCTTTACGATATTGGTGTTGTGATGGCGGGCAATGCGAATACAAAGACGCTCCGTGTTTATTCGAGCCGTTCCGGTATAGCGTCGGTTTCTAAGCTTGCCAACGGCAACTACCGCATTACAGGTATTTCTCCCGGAACTACCTATATTATGTTGGAGGTCTGGGATAATAATCAAATGATCAACCATTACTCTGTGCGGGTAGAGGTAAAGCAGGGTGCAACGCCCTATGGCCAAGCGGCGAGAGCCAGAAGCTATTTTAACTGATTTTTCACAGACGCCGTGGAATGGGGGATCCCGTTCCACGGCCTTTTTCTTTGCACACGGCCATTGAAAAAGCTTCCATGAATTTTTCTGGAAGCTTTTCTTATTCCAAACAGGAATATTTTTTAAATCTATACAAATTGTAAATTTCAAATGGCTCTTTTGCCAATTTGTAAGGGCCTTGAGGAGACCGGGAATTTTATGGAAAATTGTGAGATTGCTGTCATAGGCGCCGGCGCATCGGGATTGATGGCGGCAGTATGCCTTGCCCAAGAGCTTGTGCGTCGTTCGGGAGGGAGGATTATAATCCTTGAATCCTCCGCCAAACCCGGAAAAAAACTTTTAGCTACAGGAAACGGCCGCTGCAATATTACAAATCGTAATATTGCTGTTAAAAAATATTACGGAGACACGAAAATTGCCCGTTTTATTCTTGAAAAGTATCCGGCAGAAGCCGTGCTGAAAAAGTTTTCACAAATGGGTCTTCTCTGTCGGGAGGAATCAGGAGGAAGAATCTATCCCTATGGGGCACAGGCGAGCGCGGTGCTGGATGTGCTTCGTTTTCGGCTGGAATCACTGGGAGTGGAGATTTATTGTGCCACTCCCGTGAGCAGTGTGAGAAAAAACGGACAAACTTTTGAACTTACTACCCCACAAGGCATTTTTAGAGCCAAGAGGATCGTTTTAACTTCGGGAGGAAAGGCTTCTCCTCAGCTGGGAGCAGACGGAAGTGGCTTTTCTCTTGCGCAGCAGCTGGGTCATACCGTTACGCCTTTGC
>CALWIX010000114.1 GCA_944380825.1 uncultured Clostridia bacterium
ATCCTGCCTGTGAAGAAAAGCTCAAAGAGGTTGCCGGCGTCACTTCGCGCTGTATGCCTTTTGAACAGGAACATTTCAGCGATGTTTGCGCCTGCTGCGGCCGTCCCGCTAAAACGATGACCTATTGGGGCAAGGCTTATTGATTGAAAAGAATGCATTTTCTCGCGTATTTTAACTCAAAAATTGCCGGATGATGATTTATCCGGATAAACCAAAAACTCCGCTGTTTTCCTCTCGGTTCTGCGCTTTCAAACGCGCAGTAGGGAGGAAAAAGCGGAGTTTCTCTTTTGCATGCGTATCCCTGCTCTTGGCCGAGATATGCGCCCTTTTTACGAAAAAGCGGCGCCGCTATGGGTACCTTATTTTGAAAGCGCAAGCGGCTGTGCCTGCCGTTTTTCAAAGTACGTGAGAAACCGGAATCCGGCTTTTTCTGCCATTTCACAGGCCGTTTGCAAACCCACGCCGAGATGGGCAGCACAGTGGGCGTCTGAACCGATGGAGAGGAATTCTCCGCCCAGCTTGTGAAACCGGCAGACGATAGAGTAATCTGGCATGGTAAACCCATCTTTCGCGCGCAAACCGGAGGTATTTATCTCTAAAGCCTTCCCGCGGCGGACCAGTGTACGTAGGATCTCATCGATCAGCTCTGCTTGCTCGTCAATCGTGACACCCAGATGGCTCATATACCGCAGCGGATAGGAAAGATGGGCGAGAATATCATAATCGCTTTCACAGGCCATCTCCAAAAGTTCTGAATAATAAGTATCCAAAAGCGCTTTCCGGCTTTCTGGGGAAGCGTACTGGGTGGTATAATCGAGAAAACTAAAATCGGCAATATTCCTCGTTCGATGCAGCGAGAGAAGCACAAAATCCGGAGCCTGTGCCGCAACCTTTGCCGCAAGCACGGGATTTTTTAGCGTTTGGCCTATTTCTACACCGGCTAACAGCTTCATTTTCTTGTCTGCAAACCGCTCTTTCTGCTGGCGCATAGCCGCCCAAGATTTTTGCAGCCGTTTTTCGTACGACTGCACCTCGTAATAGTCGATCTCGCAATGATCACTAAGTCCATAAACGGAAACTCCCAGTTCGAGTGCGCGATCGCACATGGCAGCCACACTATCTTTGCCATCGGGAGAAAATTCGCTGTGGCTGTGGCAATCGATACCTTGTCCCATAAAAAACCTCCTGCATCCTATAAGCTAGCAGATAAACTGCATCACTTGTTCCACTACGAAAACGACCGCCACGGCTCCCACCGCCACCGTAAGCAAGCCTTTGCCTTTATAGGCCAGCAAGAGAGCGGCGAGCAAGCCAAAGACGGCTGAAACCATATTCCCGGTGGAATATAAAATCTCCGGAAAAGTCATAGCCGAGAGTACGGCGTAGGGAACGTAAGCCAAAAATGATTTTACAAATCTATTGGTAATTTTTTTCTTAAAAATAACGAGCGGCGGCATACGCGTCAAATAGGTGACGGCTGCCATAATAAAAATGCACAGGAAGATCCTAGGATAATTCATGTCTCTTCCTCCTCCCGCACCGGATACCGCAGCGCCGCCAACGCCGAGACGACCACCGCGCAGATAATAATTACCCAGCCGCTGGAAATTTGACACAGTACCGGCGTCCAGCGGAAAATACAGCTCAACGCCGCCGCCATACCCACTACGATCGCTACTGGCTTTGACTTGGACGCGGGTGGGATAATAATGGCGATAAACATTCCATAAATGGCGATCCCCAGCGCCGTGCGCACCGAAAGCGGCAGAATGCCCGCAGCCGTCGCGCCTGCCAGCGTGCCGGCCGCCCACCCTATATACGGCGTGAGCATCAGCCCTGCAAAATACCGTGTATTAACTTCTCCTTTTTGCTGCATCGCCACGGCGAAAATCTCATCCGTCACACCGAACGATACGGCGCACCGCTGCAAAAGCGTCATAGCTCCGTCTACCTTCTGGGCCAGCGACAAAGACATGAGCATGTACCGAATGTTTATCACAAAGGTTGTAACGGCAAGCTCCAGATACATCCCGCCGTTTAAGATGATGTCCAGCCCTGCAAACTGGCCGGCCGAGGTCAGATTTGTCATAGAGATCAAGACGGCTACCCACGCGGGCATTCCTCCTGAAACCACCGCCATTCCGAACGCAAACGACACCGATACGTAGCCTAAGCAGATCGGCAGTCCGTCTCGGATTCCCTTCTGAAACGTCAGTTTTCCCTTTTCCTGCATGGAATCCCTCCGAAAAATCCGGGAGGCTTTCACCTTCTGGAAAACCTCCCGGAAACGTTTCTGTTCCTTTTGTTTAGATCAGGCTGCAAACGAGATCTCCCATCTCCTTACAACCGACCGTACGCAATCCTTCTGCCGCAATATCGGCTGTGCGGGCTATCTCCAATACCTTAGACACAGCGTCTTCTATTGCTTTCGCGGCTTCCGGCTCGCCGAGAGAATATTTGAGCATCATCGCCGCCGAAAGGATGGTGGCCAGAGGATTGGCGGAATCTGTACCGGCAATATCGGGGGCGGAACCATGCACCGGTTCATACAGGCCGCTCTTCCCGCTGCCAAGGCTTGCAGAAGCAAGCATGCCGATAGAACCGCTGATCATCGACGCCTCGTCGGAGAGAATGTCTCCAAAAATATTCGAAGTTACAATCACGTCGAACTGCTTCGGATTGCGCACAAGCTGCATGGCACAGTTGTCCACATACATATAGTTCAGTTCTACATCCGGGTACTCTTCTTTGTGAACACGCGTTACCGTCTCTCTCCACAGGCGCGAAGACTCCAATACATTGGCTTTATCTACACTGCATACGCGGCCACTTCTCTTGCGCGCAAGATCAAACGCTACACGGGCGATACGCTCAATCTCCGGCACGCTGTACATCTCCGTATCAAACGCCGCCGGCTGACCGTTTACTTCTTTTCTGCCGCGCTCACCGAAATAAATGCCACCCGTCAGCTCGCGGACAATCATAATATCCATAGCATCGCCGATGATCTCATCTTTCAGCGGAGACGCGGCACGCAGAGGCTCGAAAATCACAGCGGGACGTAGGTTCGCAAACAGTCCCAACGCGCCGCGGATGCCCAGCAGCCCAGCTTCGGGGCGTTTATCCCCCGGCATATTGTCCCATTTAGGACCGCCTACAGCGCCGAGCAGGGTGGAATCGGCCGCTTTACATTTATCCACCGTCTCCTGCGGAAGCGGAACGCCGGTAGCATCGATGGCGCTGCCACCAAGAAGGGCTTCGTCAAAGCAGACGGAGAATCCAAATTTATCTGCCGTTTTGCGAAGGGTTTTTACCGCTTGATCGACGATCTCCGGGCCAATCCCGTCGCCTTTGAGCAGGACGATTTTATATTCTTTCATAATAATCTTCTCCTTTTTCACAACGCTGCAGCCCCAGCGGCCGCCTGCGGATTATATAACACTTTATGTCCCACCGCTTAAACGGACTGGCGGCAAGAACGGTTTATCGCACAGAGAATACCCTTGATGGACGACAGACTGATATTTCCATCCAACCCCACACCGAACACGGTCTGATCATTTGGCGTTTTCAATTCAATGTAAGAGAGAGCTTTGGAATCAGCTCCGGTAGACAGGGCGTGCTCGTGGTAAGAAACAAAGCGATAGCCCGTAATACCAACGCCGCCGATAGCTTTAAAGAACGCATCAATCGGGCCGTTACCTACGCCGCTAATCGCAGCCTTTTTCTCCCCGTGGCTGATCACACCCTCAAAGTGTACCGCCACCTCGTTGCCGTTTGCGTCGTTCTCCTCATAGAGCTTGTAGCGCTCGAGTGTATACGGCGAACGGACAGACAGATATTCTTTCTCAAACAGCTCGAGGATCTCCTTCGGCTGAAGTTCACGCCCGGCAGCATCGCAGGCTGCTTTCACTACGCGGCCAAATTCGGGATGCATGGCCTTGGGCATATTGTAACCGAACATCTGCTGCATGATAAACGCTGCGCCGCCTTTGCCGGACTGGCTGTTGATGCGGATGATAGGCTCGTACTGGCGGCCAACATCGGCAGGATCGATCGGCAGGTACGGAACCTCCCAGTACGATGTGCCGCTCTCGGCCATATAGTCGAAGCCTTTTTTGATGGCGTCTTGATGAGAGCCGGAAAATGCCGTAAACACCAGTTCGCCAGCATAAGGATGGCGCTCGTGTACCTTCATCTTCGTACAAGATTCGTAAACTTCGCGGATCTGATTGATATTCGAGAAATCAAGGCAGGGATCCACACCCTGCGAATACATATTCATCGCGATAACCAAAATATCGGCATTACCAGTACGCTCCCCGTTACCGAACAGCGTGCCCTCCACGCGTTCTGCGCCTGCCATGAGGCCCAGTTCGGTGGCGGCTACGCCGCAGCCCCGGTCGTTGTGGGCATGCAGGCTGATAATCGCGCTGTCGCGGCCCTTCAAATGGCGGCAGAAATATTCGATCTGGTCGGCATGGCAGTTCGGCGTGCTACCCTCCACCGTATTGGGCAGGTTGAGGATGACTTTCTTCTCCGGCGTTGCCCCCAACTCTTCCAGCACACGGTCGCAAATCAGCACAGCATTGTCCATTTCTGTTCCCGAGAAGCTCTCCGGCGAATATTCATAGCGGATGTTCATCCCGCTGCGCGCCACCTCTTCTTCTGTCAGCTGACGAATGAGCTTCGCACCCTCTACGGCAATATCGATAACACCCTGCATATCGGTGCGGAACACAACTTTGCGCTGGAGCGTAGAGGTGGAATTATAAAAATGCATGATCACATTCTTGGCGCCGCGGATGGCTTCAAATGTCTTTTTAATCAGATGCGGGCGAGCCTGTACAAGGACTTGAATAGTCACATCATCCGGAATAAGATTTTGATCGATCAGAGTGCGAAGAATTTCATATTCTGTTTCGGAAGCAGATGGGAAACCCACTTCGATCTCTTTAAATCCAATTTCCACCAGCATTTTAAAAAACAAAAGTTTTTCTTCCAAATTCATAGGGTTGACAAGCGCTTGGTTGCCATCGCGCAGATCCACGCTGCACCAAATGGGGGCTTTCGTGATCGTCTTGTCGGGCCAAGTGCGATCCGGAAGTTTTACCGGCGTAAACGGGATATACTTTTTGCAGCCTTCATATAACATGACAAAACACTCCTTTTTGTGCAATAGACATTTCTAAAAACGGGACAAATTTCTTCTTTTTATCGGTGGATAAACGGCATCACAAGCTTTAACAGACGGACATATAAAAATCCCGGACACACACCTGTGTCCGGGACGAAATTTCTTCGTGTTACCACCCTGATTCAGCCGCCGTTTACACGGACAGCCCTCATGGACCTCCAACAAGGCCCCGGCCGTTAACGCAGCCTTATGCGTCCTGCCCTACCTTCCACCGTTTTTCGGACAGGCGACTCCGGGATGAGCTATTCACAAAAAACATTTCTCCAGCTCGCACCACCCGCCGGATCTCTGCACGCCTGTTTCTTGTCTTTTTCCCTTCAAAGTCTTTTAAAGATATCGGATTTGCTTTTCATTATAGGACCTTTTCTCGTGCTTGTCAAGTCATTTTTTCGGCCAAAACGGCACAAAAACTCATTGGCCAGCTTTTCATACCGGTTTGAGGGCTACTAATAAAAACCGATGCGTATGCGCCTGCACAACGCCATCTCTTTCTAAGATTTGCTGAGCCCTGCACAAGCGCTCCCAACAGGACTGCACGGAAAATCCCGGAAATTCCCATTCGATAATGTGGGCAAACCACACAAGCGCCCCCACATCATAAAACTTAATTTCAGGGAATGATTCTTGGGATCGCAAAATTTGAAACCCGGCATCCAAAAACTTTTGGACCGCTATGCACAGGTATTGCTCCGGATACGGCCGTTTCGTTCCGGGAAGCAGCAAATCAACAAGCTCTCGATCATTCTCCGCGCCTACCTGCTGTGTTACAAAAACACCCCCCGGCTTTAGCACACGAAATAGCTCTTTGGCGCAGAAGCTGCCATGCCTATTGATTACAACATCAAAAGACTCGTTTGCAAACGGCAGATATCTCACATCCTCTGCCTGCCGAAAATCGATTCCTAAAGGTATCAAAATCGATTGACACAACGCCACGTTGCGAGGGTATCCCTCTGTAGCGCTGGTATTCTGATAGGGATGATGCAGACTTAACAGGAATTCGCCGCCACCCGTATCCACATCCAGCAGC
Source organism: uncultured Clostridia bacterium (assembly GCA_944380825.1). Lineage (GTDB taxonomy): Bacteria > Bacillota > Clostridia > Oscillospirales > Acutalibacteraceae > Gallacutalibacter. Next base: position 6,228 of record CALWIX010000114.1, read on the forward strand.
TTAGAATCAGCGGATAAATAGCTGCGCACAATCGTCCTATAATTCCATGGAATATCTCCGCCCTCTTCAAACCGTCCGTGTATAGGAGAAAAATCCCAACCATGTATGTGGGCGGCGCGTTCTTCTGCCAGCCATTGTTCTTTTGCCTTTTCCAAATCCATCGTAACTGCTCCTTTTTCTTCTTTTATTTTTGAAATCGGCGCAGCCAAATAAACGGCAAAATCATTCTCGATACAGCCGCCGTTAGATAGGCCGCACCGAGCAGCTACCTCGCACAAATTCCATAAAAATTCGCTCTCTTTCAAAACCTTTAATTATTTTCGTTCTCTGTTTTAGCGGAAGATTCCTCTTTTTTCTTCAGATCCACCACAGTGTAATCAGCGCTGCGCCGTATGCCTTCGGGGATGGTAGATTCCACCTCTGCCACCATAGAGCGCATCCATAACCCGGGAGTAATGCGCAGCGTATAACCACAGCCGTTATCGGTGAGCCAGTCGTAAAAGTTGGCCCGCGGCAATCCATAGGCGGAAAGGATTGACATGATACACCCGCCGTGGGTCACGATAGCCGCCGAGGTTGTCCCAGAACGCAGCATTCCTTCTACGATTTTCTCAAACGCTGCGCACACTCTCTGCATAAACACACCGCCATTCTCACCATTGGTAGGCTGGGCGCGTTTGCCAGTTTTCATCCATTCCAAAAAAGCTGGATCCTCCTTTTCCAGTTGGGCGGCTGTTTTCCCCTCCCAATCGCCGAAATCGCACTCGCGCAGATCAGGCACAAGGATCGCATCTGCGTCCGGGTAGAGAATCCGCAGCGTCTGGGTGCAACGAACAAGCGGGCTGGAATAATATACGGCTGCTTTGGGATATTCGTATTTTTGACGAAGCTCTTCAAGCTGCTCGATCCCCCGCGGTGCAAGGGGAGAATCCGTGCTTCCTATGTACTGCCCGAGGAGGTTCCCTTCTGTGAGGCCGTGACGGATGAGATGGATGACATATGACTTCATAAAAATTCTCCTTTTATCAAACGCGATGGAAAAATGTTTTTTTGCACGCATTTTATATTTACAAAACGTTTACATTATTGTATAATTTACTCGATGTTAAGCTATTGATGGGGGTTTTTAGGAAATGAATGGGAATTTTCCGAGAATCATTACACTTTTGCGCAAAGAACGCGGATTAAGTCAAAAAAGAGCGGCCGAGGCTTTAGGCATCTCGCAGGCTTTGCTTTCGCATTATGAAAAGGGAATCCGAGAATGCGGCTTGGATTTCGTGGTGCGTGCGGCTGATTTTTATGGCGTGTCGTGTGATTATCTGCTGGGACGCTCGCCGGATCGTACCGGGGCTACCCTTACACTTGAGGATATTCCGGAACCGGATGCTATGGGGCGTGAAAATATGTCGCGAGGAAGCCTCATCCCCGTTTTGAACAAGAAGCTGATCGCGAATTCTTTAAATATTATATTCGGAATTTTGCAGCAATGCAACCATAAGGAGCTGACAAACGAAATTTCTGCTTGTTTAAGTGCTGCAGCATACCGCTGCTTCCGGCTTTTGTATTCGGCGAATCCTAAAAATCCGCAGGGACTTTTCTCTGTGCCGGAAAAAGTCTCCAGCGCTTATTCTTTGGCTTCGGAAAATATTGCAGAGGCAAAAGCGCGCGCGCTCGCAGAGGGTGAAAAACTTGACGGAATCGAAGGCCTTTCTCAGGAGAAGGCTCCTTCCCTTTCGCCTGAGATTCTTTCTTCGCAATACCCTCTCTTCTCCAGCTCCCTGTTTAATCTCATCAAAAATGCTGAAACCCGCATGAAACAGTAATTTGCGGTTTTCGATCTCAATTTGTGCAAGCAGGACTTGTACGTCCCCTGCTCTTGCGTCAGATGTAAAAATTCCATCCGATTCCATTCTTCCCCAAGGATATTATCCCGGAGAGACAGACATATAAAACGAAAGGCTTCCGCTTTAAACGGAAGCCTTTTTCCATGATTTTTTATATTATTCCTTAATCAAGCTTTTGTAGAGACGTATGTATTCGTTAGCAGAACGGCCCCAGCTATTATCGCACTTCATCGCACGATCGACCAGTACAGCCCAGCCTTCCGGCTTGGCGTAGCCCTCCAATGCTCTGTGAACTGCTTGAAGCATATCGCCGCTGTTATACGACTGGAACGTAAATCCATTGCCCTCGCCGTCACCGCTGTCTTGGATGGAATCCTTCAGGCCGCCCGTCTCGCGCACTACCGGGATCGTTCCATAGCGCAGAGCGATCATCTGGGAAAGTCCGCAGGGTTCGCTCTTAGATGGCATGAGGAATATATCCGAACCAGCATAAATTTTGTGGGCCAGCTCCGGTACAAATCCAAAGCATGCCGACAGCCTACCCGGATATTTACCCTGCATATCGCGGAAAAAGCTTTCGTATTCCCACTCACCAGATCCCAAAATCACAAATTGAATCTCCGTTTCCCACATCAGCTGATCCAGCGCTTCTTTTACCAAATCCAATCCCTTATGCGCCACCATACGCGATACCATACTCACGATCGGCACTTTCGGATCTACATTTAGATTCAGCCGCTCTTGCAGCTTTTGCTTATTGACCGCTTTGCCGGAAAGATCATCCACTGTATAGGTAACAAAGATTTCTTTATCCGCAGCAGGATTATACAAATTTGTATCGATCCCGTTAAGAATGCCGGAAAGCTTCCACGAACGCTCGTTGAGGATATTATCGAGGCCATGAGAAAACCATGGACTCAAGATTTCTTTCGCATACGTTGGGCTGACGGTCGAAACCCAATTTGCACATTCAATACCGCCTTTGAGAATATTGACACAGTTATCATATTCCATCAGAGGCGTTTCCGATTCCGGAATTCCCAGAACATCGCGCAGAATTTCGATGCCATATTTTCCCTGATACTGAATATTGTGGATGGTCAAAAGTGTTTTGATCCCTGCATACCACTCATTGTTAGCATAAAACAGGCGGAAATACACAGGAACTAAGGCAGTCTCCCAATCGTTGCAATGGATCACATCCGGTTTAAAATCAATATAAGGGAGCATTTCGAGAGCAGCGCGCGACAAAAACGCGAACCTTTCTGCATCATCGTAATGGCCATACAAGCCGTGGCGCTTAAAGTAATACTGGTTATCAATAAGATAGTATATCACACCGCCAACTTTAGCTTCAAAAATACCACAATACTGGCGCCTCCATGCTACCGGCACAGAGAGGCTGGTCAGGAATTTCATGTTTTCCCGCAGCTCTTTCGGAATATCTTCATATAACGGCATTACCACACGGCAGCCAATCAGCCGGGCCCGCAGAGCCTGCGGCAGCGAACCAGAAACATCTCCTAACCCACCCGACGCGGCAAACGGCAGCGCCTCGCTTGTACAGAATAAAACCTTCATAAATCGAAAGCCCCCTTTTTCTCCAAAAATATCAAATCCGGGCCGGAGTATACCCGGCTCCTTCTGCTTTGGGGGCGTCAGACGACGCTCCCCTTAGCAATAAATACAGGATACGACTGGAACCCCATCAGGGAACGGTCATTATGGATTTGGACATCCTTATCCGTAATGACATAATTGAGGCGGCAGTTTTCACCTATTACGGTATCTTGCATGATCACACAGTTTGAAACCTTTGCGCCCTTAGCAATCTTTACACCACGGAACAGGATGCTGTTTTCCACTTCGCCGTCTACTACGCAGCCATCCGCCACCAAAGAATTTTCTACCGAGGAATTTAATCCATAACGCGCCGGCAGATCATCGCGCACTTTTGTATAAATCGGACGTTCCGGAGTAAACAGCTCATTGCGCACAGTGGGCTGCATCAGCGCCATATTGGCCTCGAAGTATGCATTCATAGAATCCACCACATTTAAGAATCCCTTGAACTCATAAGCATACACACGGTAATTCTTGATATTGCGCTGGAGCAGATGGCGCTTGAAATCGTACATATTGCGGCTGACACAGTCATTGACCATGTTCATCAGCAATTCACGCCGGATGAGCATCTTATTCATGCCATAGTTGCACTCACCCTCTTGATTGGGATTTACAAGCAGATCCAGCACCCGTCCATCCGGATCGATCGTATAAACAGAGGTATCGTTCGATTTAGGCGGAACTTTGCCGTAACGATACAGGATGGTAATATCGGCATTATGATCCAAATGGAAACTAATGACGTCTTTATAATCAATATTGCAGATCGAATCGCAGTCGCTGAGCAGGACGTAATCCTCGCGGGAATTCTTGAGGAAACGGCTGATAGCAGAGAGCGAATCCATGCGGTTATTGACGTCGGAATAAACGCCATGAACTCCATCAAACGGAGGCAGAAGGAACAGACCTTCGCGCTTCCTGGAAAGATCCCAAGCTTTACCGGATCCGAGATGATCCATCAAAGATTGGTAATTCCCCTTCGTGATAACACCCACTTTATTGATACCCGAGTTGACCATATTCGACAGCGGGAAATCGATTAGGCGATAGCGACCGCCGTACGGAATAGAACCGATGGTCCTCTTTTCTGTCAGCTCGTGAACGAGCTCTTCATGAATATTCGCAAACAAGATTCCTACTACATTATTGCCGCGCATAGCTGGACACCTCCTCAGTTAGCTGCGGCAAGCGAAGCCGCATCGATCATCGCTTTGGGCGGTACGACCGTTCCCGGGGCAAGCACACAATTATCTCCCACAACGGCGACACCCCATCCGTCCTTATCTTCTACATCTTCAGGCCGCGCACCCACGACACAGTCTTTACTGACTACGGAATTCTCCGACACAATCGCATACTGTACTACGGCGCCCTCTTCTATACGCGAACCGGGCATGATAATGGAATCGCGTACTACCGCGCCCGGCGCGATGTATACACCAGAGAATAACACCGCAAAATCTATCTCGCCGTAAACATTACAGCCTTCTGCTACAAGAGAATTCTGTACCTTTGCACCCTTTCCTATGTAATGAGGCGGCATACCGGGGTTGCGGCAATAAATCTTCCAAGAATCCTCGCTCAAATCCAGCGGAACATTCGGATCGAGCAGATCCATATTGGATTCCCACAAACTCTCGATGGTTCCGACATCCTTCCAATAGCCCTCAAACTGGTAGGCAAACATGCGCTCTCCCGCATTGAGCATGGCGGGAAGAACATCCTTACCAAAATCGTTCGAGGATTTCGGATTGGCCTCGTCGGCTTCCAAATATTTACGCAGTTTCGACCATGTAAATACATAAATACCCATGGACGCTTTATTGCTCTTTGGCACCTTCGGCTTTTCGTCGAACTGATAGATGGAACCGTCTTCGTTGCAGTTGAGAATACCAAAACGGGAAGCCTCTGCCAAAGGAACCTCAATTTCGGCAATAGTACAGTCTGCTTTTTTCTCTTTATGGAAAGCTACCATCTTGGAGTAATCCATCTTATAAATATGATCGCCGGAGAGGATAACAACATAATCGGGATTATACCGCTCAATAAAATTGATATTCTGATAAATGGCATTTGCCGTACCTTTATACCAGTCCTGCACTTTGCTGCTGCGCTGGTAAGGAGAAAGCACATGGACGCCCGCATCGTTGCTGTCGAGATCCCATGGCTGGCCGTTTCCAATATAGTCGTTCAGTACGAGAGGCTGATACTGTGTCAGCACACCTACCGTTTCAATACCGGAATTGACGCAGTTGGAGAGCGGGAAATCGATGATTCTGTACTTGCCGCCGTAAGGGACAGCCGGTTTCGCGATACCTTTCGTCAGGACGCCAAGCCTGCTGCCCTGCCCTCCTGCGAGCAACATGGCGACTACTTCTTGTTTTGGCAACATAATAATTCCTCCTTGGCTCTTTGTGATGGTTTAAGCTTATTTCTCCGTCGTTTTTTTACGGGATTTACCGGATGAAGCCGTCTTTTTGGGTTTGACGGTTACGGTTTCCTTTTGAGGAGCCTTTCCCTCTTTATCAGGGACTGTGACGGCAGCCGTTTTTTTGGGCTTACGTCTGCGGCATTTCAAAAAGATAACCGTGTTAGGAGCCAGATCGAGCGCTATACTCTGATCGTGGCCGTGCATGGGAATAGGTTCACTGCGGATAGTATCACCATTCTTGATACCACTGCCGCCGAAACGCGCGTCGTCAGAGCTGAAGATCTCGGCGTATGTGCCGTCATACGGCACGCCAATGCGGTATTCCTTCCGTTCCACCGGCACAAAATTGCATACCGCGATAATTTCATTTCCAGATTTATCAAACCGTCTAAACGCGATTACACTTTGAGTATAGTCATCGTTTGAAATCCATGAAAAGCCCTCCCACGAGAAATCAACCTGCCACAGCGGCGGTGTTTCGAGATAAAAGTGGTTAATCGCCCGGAAGAAGTCCTGCGCCTGTTTATGGTGGGGAATAGAGAGAAGGCCCCAGTCAAGTTCCTTTTCAAAATTCCATTCATCGAACTGGCAGAACTCTGTGCCCATAAAGATAAGCTTTTTGCCGGGGTGAGCCATCATATAACAGATAAAAGACCGTACCCCTGCAAGTTTTTGCTCCAGTGTTCCGGGCATTTTATTCACTAGCGAACATTTGCCGTACACCACTTCGTCATGAGAGATAGGCAAAATATAGTTTTCTGAAAACGCATAGAAAAATGAAAACGTGATATTATCGTGATTAAACTTACGGTAGATAGGATCGAGCGACATGTAATGCAGCATATCGTTCATCCAGCCCATATTCCATTTATAGTTGAATCCAAGCCCACCGCAGTATGTCGGTTTAGAAACCATCGGCCATGCAGTCGATTCTTCCGCAATCATCATTACATTCGGCGAGGCCTCAAACACAGCCTCGTTGATACGCTGGAGCAGAGCAACAGCTTCCAGATTCTCTTTTCCACCGTTTTGGTTGGGAATCCACTCCCCATCGCGGCGGTTATAATCCAGATACAGCATCGAGGCGACAGCATCTACGCGAATCCCGTCAATATGGTATTTCTCCACCCAGAATACAGCACTGGAAACGAGAAAGCTAATTACTTCATTGCGTCCGTAATCGAACACCAGCGTACCCCATTCTTTATGTTCTCCCTTACGGGGATCCGCATATTCGTAACACGGCGTGCCATCAAAACGAGCAAGACCTGCTTCATCTCTTGGAAAATGAGCCGGCACCCAATCCATAATTACACCGATTCCCGCTTTATGGCACTTATTAATAAAGCTCATAAAGTCCTTGGGACTTCCGTAACGTGCCGTAGGAGCAAAATACCCCATTACCTGATATCCCCATGAAGCATCATAAGGATATTCTGTCAGCGGCATAAGCTCCACGTGTGTATACCCCATATCCTGTAAATAGGGAATGAGCTCGTCGGCTAACTTATCGTAGGAATAGCAGTTGCCATCTTCAAATTTTCTCCAGGAACCCGCATGAATCTCGTAAATATTCACCGGATTCGTATAGTGAGGCTTTTGCGTCTTTTTGCGCAGCCACGCAGAATCATCCCACGAAAAACCCTCGATATCATAATACTTTGAGGCCGTGCTGGGACGCGTTTCAAAATGGTGCGCGTAAGGATCAATTTTAAAAACCTTTGCGCCTGTCTGGCTTTCTACACAGAATTTATACGTTTGGTACTCTTCAAAGACGAACGGAAGCTTTACCTCCCACACACCTTCGCTGATCTTCTCCATCGGATATTGATCTTCGTTCCAATCGTTAAAATCTCCTGCCACAGAAACGGATACAGCGTTGGGAGCCCACACACGGCAAACCATCCCCTCCGTTCCGTCTTCGCGCATTTCCTTATGGACGCCCATGTACTCATAGGCCTTGTGATTGGTTCCTTGATGAAACAAGTACAGCGGAACGCAGCCCTCTGTTTTTTTCTTTTCTTTCTCCACGGTCCATCACTTCCCCTTTAATGCAGTCTTGTCTCTTTAATCATAACATAAATTCATAAAAATTCAAGCTTTTTGGTGGATCTTTTAGAAGATTTGGTTTGAAAATCTTTGATATTCATAAATATTGCATAAAACAGAATTGGAAATATTATACAATAAGCTCTTAGAAAGTCGCTCTATATTTTTAACATAAAATGTTAAAAAGACCGGATCTCTTTTTTAGAGATCCGGTCTTTTGTTTATCTGTATTTGCCGCAGCCTATGCAGGTTATATCCGTAGGTTTATTTTTTGTGCCACATTTAGGACAAATCCACCCATCAGCACCAACCTTTACCGTTTTACTCATCTCCGGATGCGTGATCGTTTCTGTTGCACCCACTTTTACCGTTTTCCCTCTCTCTGGCGAAGTAACCATTTCTATTTTTTCAAGTCTGGAAGAAAGCATTTCATACTCTTCTTCTTTTCCTTCTTGACTAAGATGCCATTCGATTTCTTCTAAATATTCTAAAAGTGCTGCCATAAAGAAAAAACCTAAACATATCAAAAATCCTGCCATCACATATCCCATGAAGTCTGCAAATCCAAAGGGCTGACGTTCTATCCCCCATAAACTTTCGTGATAACTTTCTGATTCGGCATTCCATTGTATAATGTCGCCGATAATCGACAAAATAAATCCAGCTGCCCCCGTTATCTTTAATGTCAGTGGTAAATAAACTCTAGAAAACATTTTTATTCCTCCTCTGTATTTTTTTCTATTGTATCACAAAAAATACATTTATAAACATTTTGTAGTATATAAAAAATACATATTGTGGGTTACTATAAAAGAAGAGGTGATAAAATGGGCAAATTTATTGTATCCCCCAGAAAACCGGCTTTTGGAAAGACTTCTGTCGTTTCTGCCAGATTACCGGATCAAATGATAGAAAAGCTTGATAAAGTTGCGCAGCAAACCGGAAGGACAAGAAACGAATTGATCCAAATGTGTATTGATTATGCTCTAAAAGAACTCGAAATCAGCGACGAATAATTCTTCATATTGAAATATTATACTTTATAACAAAAAAATTCCCTTTCCAGAGAGAATCTCCAGAAAGGGAATTTTTCATTTCATTCTTATCTTTTTTACCGCCAAAGCCGAAACCATACCGGGTTCGGAACTACTGCATCCCGGTAGCGATCTAACGCGTCGGAGCTCTAGCGGATCGGAGGGGCTGCGCCCCTTCTGTTACTTACAGCTCAGCGAAATACTTGATGGTGCGGACCATCTGGCTGGTGTAGCTGTTCTCGTTGTCGTACCAAGCAACAACCTGTACCTGATAGGTATCGTCGTCAATCTTGGTGACCATGGTCTGGGTAGCATCGAACAGGCTGCCGTAACGCATACCGATCACATCGGAGGAAACGAGCTGCTCCTCGGTATAACCGAAGCTCTCAGAGGCAGCAGCCTTCATAGCAGCATTGATGCTCTCCTTCGTAACGTCGGAGCCCTTAACAACCGCTACCAGGATCGTGGTGGAACCTGTCGGAACCGGCACACGCTGTGCGGAACCGATGAGCTTGCCGTTGAGTTCCGGGATAACGAGGCCGATAGCCTTCGCAGCACCGGTGGAGTTCGGAACGATGTTCTGTGCACCAGCACGAGCACGGCGGAGATCGCCTTTACGCTGCGGGCCGTCGAGGATCATCAGGTCGCCGGTGTAAGCATGAACGGTCGTCATGATACCGGAAACGATCGGATAAGCCTTGTTGAGGGTATCTGCCATCGGAGCGAGGCAGGTGGTGGTGCAGGACGCAGCAGAAATGATCTGATCCTCTTTGGTGAGGGTCTTCTCGTTAACGGAATAAACGATCGTCTTAAGATCGTTGCCAGCCGGAGCAGAAATAACAACTTTCTTTGCGCCAGCAGCAATGTGTGCCATACTCTTCTCTTTGCTGGTATAGAAACCAGTGCACTCGAGAACGACATCAACGTTCAGCTCAGCCCACGGGCACTCCTTTGCATCCTTAACAGCATAGATCTTGATCTCTTTGCCGTCTACGATGATAGAATCGTCCGTAGCATCGACAGTGTGCTTATTCTCGCCGATTTTTCCGAGGAAGGAACCCTGAGCAGTATCATACTTGAGCAGGTGGGCCAGCATCTTCGGGCTGGTCAGATCGTTGATCGCGACTACCTCGTAGCCGTCAGCCTCAAACATCTGACGAAATGCCAGACGGCCAATGCGACCGAAACCATTGATAGCAATTCTAATGGACATGATTTTTCTACCTCCTAAATTGTTAGAAAAATATCTTACAACTATTTTATAGCATTTTCCTGCATTTTACAAGGCCTGTCACAGAAATTTAACGTATCTTTTTCAAATTTTATCGATTGGATAAAATCCGATATAAAAGAATTTCCCCCGCCGCCAGAGCATACTCTGTAAGAGCGGAGGATGATTCTCATAACTGATTTTCAAGCTTTTTGTGAACAGATACAAGATATGCCAGCACCAAAAGAGAAAAACTCATCAGAACCAAAGAATCCGACCAAATATCGCTATATCTCTCTAATCCCGTCAGCGGCACAATAAGATCCGGCACAGAAGTTACAAGACCTACTGTCACCGCAGGAAGCCCCCACGCAAAGACTAAGCGGGTATTCCGCTGTGTCTCGATTCCTGCTGAGAGTTTCGCTTGTGCCGACAAGAACAACAGCAGGAAAATCACCCCAGCCATTTGATATACGTTCTCAGTCGTATTGATAACTTCCGTAAATTTCACAAACAACACGATCAGGCTCATGCAGCACCACAGCGGAGGCACAAGCTCTGCCACCGGCGCGCTGCGCAGAAAATAAATTCCCACAATCCGAGAGAATCCTCCAAGCACTAAAATCAGAGCAGCTGCCAGCCCTAAAACTGCCAACACCGAATACAAAAGAGGATGCGGGGCGATGGCAGCCATCCCCGCTACCAAAGCCTCCTCTTCTCCGGACGTAACCTGAAAGATTTTTCGCAGGGAATCTATCGCAAGAATCACCGCGGTAACCACATACAAGATCCCTATGGGAATACTCCGAAAAAACCCGGGCGCTTCGGGGATATCTTTTTCCAACCGACAAACCACTGCCGGACACACTACCCCTATCGCCAAAAGCACAGAGATCCATATTGCTGTTACATTATGATCCGTAAAAAACCCTGTCGTTTCATCCACCAACACTAGTTGCTGGAAAATCCGCAGAGGCAGCGCCGCTACCAGTGCAATGAGAGAGACAAGCCAAGCGTATTTCCGTTTCATTCCATACCCCTTACTCAAGATGATTTCTAGAGCCTTACAGCTTTTAATCTCTATTATCGCTCATTTTTCATCTTTCTGCAATAGGAATATATTCTTGCATCTGCGAAAGAGAACGATAAGCCGGGCGGATAATGCGTCCGCTGGTAGTCATCTCTTCAATTCTGTGCGCGCACCAGCCTGCGATGCGAGAAATAGCAAACAGCGGCGTATACAGATCGCTTGGGATGCCCAACATCTCGTATACAAGTCCCGAATAAAAATCTACATTTGCAGAGATCACTTTCCTGTCGCCCTTTACTTTGGCGAACACATCTGGCGAAAGACGTTCCACAAGTTCGAACAGATCGAATTTTTCACTCATTCCACGCTCTTCTGCCATCTTTCTCGCACGTGTTTTAAGAATCACGGCACGTGGATCGGAGAGTGTATAGATCGCATGACCCATACCGTAAATCAGGCCAGAACCGTCACCCGCCTGCTTACGAATAATTTTTTCCAGATAGGATGCTACTTCGTCCTCGTCGCGCCAATTCTCAACATTGCGCATCACTTCGTTCATCATCATCATAACCCGGTGATTGGCGCCACCGTGGCGAGGGCCCTTGAGGGATCCGATTGCCGCAGAAATAGCAGAGTAAATGTCTGTACCTGTAGAGGAAAGTACGCGCGTGGTAAAGGTGGAGTTGTTACCGCCGCCGTGCTCCGCATGCAAAATCAGACAGGTATCAAGCAGCTTGGCTTCTTCATCCGTAAAAGAACGATCCGGACGGATTGCATTGAGAATCGCCTGCGCTGTAGAATGGCTGGGATCCAGCGGATGGAAGTACATACTCTGCTTATCATAGTGGCGGCGTTTGACCTGATAGGCATATGTCATAATGACAGGCATACGCGCGATAAGTTGTATAGCTTGGCGCATATTGTTCTCTAAAGAGGAATCATCCGGATTATCATCATAGGAATATAAAGCCAGCACCGAACGTCCCAGCTTATTCATAATATCTCTGGACGGCGCTTTAATGATCATATCCTCTGCAAAGTATTCCGGAAGTTCGCGGCGATCATTGAGGACTTTCGTAAAACGTTCCAGCTGCTGCTTTGTGGGAAGTTTTCCAAACAACAGCAGCCATGCAACTTCTTCAAACCCAAAACGATTCTCAGAGGCGCAGCCATCTACAATATCTACAACATCAATTCCACGGTATGTCAAACGGCCCACATCGGGAATTTTTTCGCCGTCATCAATTAAGTATCCATGAACATTACAAATTAACGTTAATCCTGCCATTACGCCTGTCCCATCGGGATTTCGAAGACCTCGTTTGACCTGATAAAGATCAAAATTTTCTGGAGCAATTTTATTATTAGCACGGAATTCGCTGCAAAGCTCCTCCATTGTTGTTACATTGTTCTGCACATTTTCACTCATTAAAAACACCCTTTCCCTCGCATGAATTCTTGCCTAAAAAGCGCACTCCATGCGGAACGCCGCGCTTTAGTTCAAAACGCTATATTGAATATATTATACCAGCTCCCCAACAAAGTCAATCCCGAAATTGAAGATTTTGCAATATTTTTAAATCAATATTGCAATTTTCAGAATTTTATAGAAAATTTTTAGGGTGTTATACTTAATTATGAATAATTTGAATTTGATTTATTCCAGATCAGGAAAATATAAGCAAACTAATTTTTTTACTGTCAGGAGATTCTTGTATGAAAGAAAAACTTTCTTTATTTTTTTTCTTGTGGCTGCTGATCGCTGCTGCTGCTATTTTACCCTTATACAATTTTTCAAATGATTCTGGTTCTCGTCCTCCCTCGAAACAAACCGAATTCAATGTTTCTGAGGTGCTTTCTGCCGATGAAAACGTATATGAAATTATGCCATCTGACACTGTGCCGAATACACAGGACAGTCAATCTATTATCTATGAAAATTTTTGGATTCTCGATGAAAGTTCTGGGCAAATCCTCATCGTTTCAAATAACGATTTTCTTCCTGGTGCCATTGCTGTAGAAATGCCTTTAACCTATCCCGATGAAGCGCTTAAAGCACAAGCTGTTGCAGCATATACTTATTACAGCCGGCTACGGCAACAAAATCGAGAATCAAAAAATCCCTCCAATTTCGATTTTTCTGCTAACATTCAAAATTGGAGTGTCTATGTTACACCAGAACAGATGAAGGAGCGTTGGGGAGCGGAGTTTGAGACATATTATGATAAACTTCAACACATCGCGAGCAGTGTACAGGGGCAAGCTCTTTATTACCAAGGAGAACTCGCTTTGTGTGTATATCATGCGATTTCTTCAGGAAAAACAGAAGCTTCCGCAGATGTTTGGGGCGGCGCTTATGATTATCTTATACCAGTGGACAGTCTAGGAGATATTTCTGCCGATGGTTATTTATCGAATGTTTCCGTCACTACTGAGCAAATAAAAGCGGCGGCAGAAAAAAAATGGCCGGACTGTGATCTTTCTTCCTCTCCAGAAAAATGGTTTGGAAATATTCAGCGCACTCCTTCCGGCAGTGTAGAATCCATTCTTTTAGGAGGAATCGAGGTAAGCGGTGCTGATATTCGTACTGCATTTGAACTTCGTTCATCAAACTTTGACGTTACTTTTCAAAATGGACAGTTTTGTTTTACCGTTCGTGGATATGGCCACGGTGTAGGTATGAGCCAAAATGGTGCGGCCTATCTGGCCTCTTCTGGTTTTTCTTACATGGATATCCTTCAACACTATTATCCCGGAACTTCTCTTTTTTCTAATTAACTAACATAATATCTATTTTCACTACCTTTTACATAAGATTGTATGCTCCATAAAACAGGTTAAATAAAGAATAGATTTAAAATAAAATAGGACATCCTGCATAAAGCCACAGGATGTCCCTTCTCTTAATGATTCATTCTAAGTAAAAACTGCGGCGTTTCAGAGTTCTCCGAAACGCCGCGGCATTATTTGTGTTATCTAGCTAAGAGCTAAATTATTAGCAAATCAGATTATCTGATTTCGCTAACGTTGTTGCCCTTCACACCGCCCTGTGTAGCATTGTTGTCAACGGTGACAGCCACGGATACGCGGGTATCGCCAACAGTTGCTATAACATAAGCAGTACCTTCGTTAACACCAGTTACTCTGTACTTGCCATTGCCGAGGTCGGTCAACTTGAAGATAGAGCCGGTACGGGAATCGGTGACAACCGGAGCTGCATCGACGCCAGTCACGGTGAACTGGATGTCATAGATGCCGCCAACAGGCATCGTGTAAGAAGTAGTATCAGCCTTCAGCGTGCCACGGATTTCCGGCTGAGCAATAGCCGTTACCTTGCAGACAGCAGGTACATAGTCTTCGAGCTCGAAGCCATCTTCATCAACGAGGTAAGCGCGGATAGTAGCGGTGTTAGCATCTACATCGTCAGCGTTGTAGCCGGTAACGTTGATGGTAGCAACATTGGTGTTCGGGTCAACAACAACGTTGAAGTAATCATCGTTGCCATCGAGTTCCCACATCACTCTAGCATCAGACGGAGCACTGGTTCCCGTCGGATATGCAGCCAGCGTAATGGTATCGCTGTAGCCCTGAGCAACGGTCACGAACTCCTTATCAAAGGCAAGACCAGCAAAGTAAACGCTCTCAACTACAAATCTGTCAACCGTAGAGGAAGCAGATTCCTTGGTGAGGCTGTATCCAATAGCGTTGAAGTCGCTTTCATCGACAGCATCGACATCAGCAGTGAATGCGGTAGAACCAGCAGCAAGATTGTTCAGCTTCAGAGAAACATCAGCAAGACCATTCTTAATATGGAGCTGGCCAGCATTAGCAACAACCATACCGTCGCCGCTCATATCGCCAACAGTAGCGTCAGCAGCAAAGCGGAGTACGCTATCCTCTTCAACCTCTACGCTGCCCAGACGTGCGGAGCTGTTAACAGTAACATCAGACTCGCTGGTCAGGTTGAAGGAAGTGTCAAAGCTGTTCATATTCGTAACAGAAAGAACCATGTTGCTCTCTTCAAAGTTTATAGTGGTGGAGTAGTAGTCGCCATCGATAGAAGCAACAGAAACATTGTTACCGGAGAAGTTGTACTCAGCATCATCCGTAGTAGCAATCATCGCACC
>CALWIX010000115.1 GCA_944380825.1 uncultured Clostridia bacterium
CACATGGCCATCTATCTGCGCTGGTGCATAGAAAACGACCTGATGAGCATGGAGTTTATGGATCGTTACGAAGAGACTATAGAAAGATTAGAAGATGATCCGGAACACACGGATCTGCGCCTGTTTATCCGTGACGAGCTGTCCGGAAAGCTATCTTATTCCCTTTTCGACGGCGAGGGAGAAGCTTTTGCCTACTATTATTACGGCGACGGCGGTGCACCCTACTTCCCTGCCGATATCGACGACTATGCCCTAAAATATTTTGGTGCGGCCCGTTACCACTCCGATGAATTTAGACAAGAGGCTTATCTCTTTATTCCCTTCAACGAGGAGTACTATCAGGCAATCGCGCAGGTGATTGAGAAACGCTGGGAATGCTGGAAAGATCAGCAGTTTTCAGAAGACACGGAACCGTCCGATCTGGCGCTGGCTATGATGAAATACTTAAACTGTCCGTGTGAATACTTTCCTCCTATGTGGGACGACGATCCCATTACGGCTGCCTTTGGATACGCCCAGCGCGTGGGTGTGCGGGAAGGGTTTGTGCCTGTGCTGGTAGCTGTGAATGAAACCCTATGGGAGACGCTTTTAGCAAACTCTGACCCAGATAGTGAAACTGCCGAGGACCTTTCGTTTGAACCAACTCATGTACGCGCATACCGTAAGAAGTTCTTGACTATGCCTGTAAAAGACGGACGTACCGTTCTTTGCAGAATGATGGAACATAACAAGGCCGATAATCAGGACAAAATGGAGGATGCCACCGATATCATGGATGGATTCCAGTCCTATTGGGATTTCGACAGCCAAATGACAGTACCTCTGATCCTTGCCAAAATTCCTGTTGAAAACCCATGGGAAATCTTTGCTTATCTACCTTTCGGTGGCTGGAATGATTGTCCCAACACGGACAGCTTGATGGCGGTATCAGCTTATTGGTTTAAACAATACGGCGCTGTGCTGGCTGTGATGACAGAAAATACACTGGAATTTGTTCTGCCGTCTCCTGTTGCCAAAAAACAGGCGATGGAGCTTGCCAAAGAGCAGTATGGCTTTTGCCCCGATCTTGTCAAACAGGGACCCGCAGCTTATTCGGTAGGTACACTGGCGGACAATCTTTGGCAGTCAAATGTATGGTACTTTTGGTGGGATTGATAAAGTCTGTTGTTTGAATAAGGAGATCGTAAAATATGGCAGAAAAAGCATTTAAACAAAATTTAAATCAAAAATCTCCACATCCCGGCGGTCCTTTCTTAATCCAGATGCTGTTTCGAGAGCCGGTCACCATGCCAAATAAGGAAATGATGACAGCGGTGATAAAAGAACATGTCGGTTCTGTAGAATGTTTTTGCTATGACCAAAAATCAGCGGGATTTGCAGCTTTAGAGCATATCGCAAAGTTTGAGAATAGCAGTGCTCCCGTTCAGCTCATGATTACTGGCGTTAGCGATTTTAAAGGAGATACTTTCGACTCTTTCCTTAAAAGTCAGATGTGGGACTGTATGGAGCAACGAGATCGAATCTTTCGCGAATGTCAATATCAAGTGGTGGCAGTCGATATGCTGACCTCGGCCCTTCCTGCTTTGGAACGTGCAAATCTCGATATGGACTTTTTGGCTGCTCTGACGCGGCTGTATCCTTCCTGTGAGGCATTCTATTTTCAAAACTGCGGCAAGTTGTTTTTGGCGCAGGATGTGCGGGAACATCCTTTTTCAGGAGCCTCACGGTTTATTCATTTTGGAGTTAATGCTCGCTTTTTCAATATTGAAGGAACAGAGGATATGCTGGTGGATACGGTGGGCATGAGCACACTGTTTCTGCCGGATCTTCAATACCACTTTCATGACATGGATCCCAACTGGGTTGTGAATCATGCATACAATCTTGCCGATTATCTGCTTGTAAACGATTGCCCCATAGAATCTGGAGAAACGGTAGACGGAATTGTGGATGGGCAGTTTGAACGGGAGATACAGTGGAAATGTCAGTACGAGGATTCTCTCATCCAGCCTCCCAGACCAGTATTGGATATTTGTATGGGGCAATACGCTTCTGGTGAACGGGATTGACATCTATCAAAACCTATCCGAAAACCAATAAAAACGGGAACGCTTCTTTTGGCATGGGAGCGTCCCCGTTTTTGCTTATATTTTTATATTGTAAAGTGATTTGACATTATAAAGGCAATATACTTTATAATTAAAAAAATCAAGTCCATTCGTCATAAACGAAGCCCTTTAATGTCTTTAATTCTGGAAAAAATCGTATTGCAGCTGCATTCCACGACACCGGGAAGCTTATCTATCGTCTCATTCAACAGTGTCTCCATCTCTTCGTTCGATGAAGCGACGGCGTGTACATGAAGCTTGCTTTTCCCTGTAACGCGATAAATCTGGGTAATTATGTCATTTTTTTCCAGAATGGATATTACCTCTTTTAGCGTGTTGGGAAGAGTTTCTATTTCAAAATAACAGGAAATCGCTCCGCTGATTTTCTGCGGATTGATAATGGTAGTGTATTCCTCGATAATTCCCTTTTGTTCCAGTGTCTGTACACGAGCGCGGACCGCTACCCGCGAGATTCCAATTTCTTGACCAATATCGGAATAGGACATTCTAGCGTTGTGGATCAAAAGTTTCACGATCTTTTGATCCAATTCATCTAGGTCATCTAAAAACATATATCTTTCTCCTTATCCCCTAACTTCTTTTATACATATATACATGGTACTTTTCTGCCGCTATTATACCTTTCTTTCAGCCAGAATGCAAGCTTCTTCAAAAGCACATGTTGACATTATGAAGGTTTATCATTATAATATATTACGAATGTTAATTTTTATATTTCGCATAGAAATACAGGTGAATATAATGCAAAACGAACTGACACAAGGGCCTGTGATGAAAACGATGCTGCGGTTTGCGATTCCTATGATCCTAGGGAATCTCTTACAGCAATGCTATAATATTGCCGATACACTGATTGTGGGACGATTTTTGGGAGCCGACGCACTGGCTGCCGTTGGTTCTTCTTTCTCTCTCATGACGTTTTTGACTTCGATTTTACTTGGTTTGGCAATGGGAAGTGGAACTGTATTCTCTATCCGTTTCGGTCAAAAAGATACACTTGGATTAAAGGAAGGCATTCTTGCTTCGTTTATCCTTATAGGGGCTATCGCAATCGTTTTGAATATAGCTGTATTTGTAGGGATCGATTGGATTATATGGGCGCTGCGTATTCCCAGCCATCTAGCGGCGATGATGAAAGAATATCTCATTGTGATTTTCACGGGGATAATCGGTGTTTTTCTTTACAATTTTTTTGCTTATTTACTGCGATCTCTCGGAAACTCCACAGTCCCCCTACTGTTTCTGGCCATCTCAGCGGCGCTAAATATCGCGCTGGATTTATGGTTTGTAACGGGGTTAAACCTTGGCATGGCGGGAGCGGCACAAGCGACCGTAATTGCACAGTATGTCTCTGGTATTGGGATCGCTGTTTATGCTTGGAGAAAATTCCCTCATCTTTTTCACAAGGATAAAGAAGTTCGTTTGCGGTTAAGCCGCATAAAAGAGATTGCCAGTTTCTCGGCGCTGACTTGTTTGCAGCAGTCCATTATGAATTTAGGAATTTTGGCAGTTCAAGGCTTGGTCAACAGCTTTGGCGCCACCGTTATGGCTGCTTTTGCTGCCGCTGTAAAAATAGACGCTTTCGCCTATTTGCCCGTACAGGATTTTGGCAACGCATTTTCGATTTTTATTGCGCAGAATTTCGGCGCAGGAAAAGTCGATCGTATCAGAAAAGGAATCCGCATTGCTGTGCTTACCTCGATCCTATTTAGTCTATTTGTTTCGGTTTGTGTGTTTATTTTCGCCGAGCCGCTGATGGCACTTTTTATCGATGCAGGAGAGACTGCGGTTATTATGGAAGGTGTACAGTACCTTCGGATTGAAGGTTCTTTTTACTGTTTGATTGGCGGGCTGTTCCTTTTATATGGATTGTACCGTGCGTTAGCAAGGCCGGGAATGTCTGTCGTGCTTACGATTGTATCTCTTGGCATGCGGGTAGCGCTGGCGTATACACTTGCCGCGATCCCTATGTTTGGCGTGGCAGGCATTTGGTGGTCTGTACCTATTGGATGGTTTTTAGCAGATACGTTAGGCGCTGTATACTATTTCATAAATCGAAAAAATCTTCTGCCCCGCTGTATCAGGGAGCAAAAGAAAATGGATGAATCACTGGTCGATACTTCTTGTTAAACTTGCCAATTTTCAAAAGAATCGTTGATTAACAAGGAAAGAAGGAGTATCATTTTTAATAAGAAGATTAGAATTATTGCGCAGTAGGAGAAACAAATGGTTTCGTTTACAGTAAAACAGAAAAAAGTTCAGATCTGGCCAAGCAGTATCCCCCAAAAGCCGGTTGTTTATCTCCATACCTTTTCAACGCAGGGAGAGCAAGTGCATCAGTGGCTTTGTAACGCTGCCTGTCCCGATTTTTCTCTTGTAGCAATCAGCGGGTTAAACTGGGAGAGCGATATGGTCCCATGGGACGCCCCTCCCCTTTTTAAAAACCGAACCGCCTGTACCGGCGGAGCGGATGACTATTTGCAGCTTTTGTGCGGGAATATTCTTCCTTTAGTAGAAGAACAACTCCCCGGCCTTCCAGCATGGCGCGCAATCGCAGGATACTCCCTTGCCGGACTGTTCGCGCTATATTCGTTTTATCAAACCGATTTTTTCTCCCGCGGCGGCAGTATGTCAGGCTCTCTGTGGTTTCCGAAATTTAAAGAATATCTCTTTTCACACCAGATGAAAAAGGTGCCGGATCGTCTGTATTTTTCTCTGGGAAATAAGGAACATCGAACACGTAATCCCCTTCTGCAAACAGTACAGCAAAACACTGAAGAAATCGAAGCTTTTTATCATAAACAAGGTATTGATACCGTGTTTCAGCTCAACCCGGGTAACCACTATCAAGACACCGCTGCGCGCACTGCCGCAGGGATCTTGTGGCTTTTAGGTGATTCGTCTACCTGCTAAAAGATACATCCCCAAACTCTACAAAACAAAGGGTGAAAAATAAAATGAGCTGCTATGGAGTACATGACTTTCCCAAGCAAAGTGTAGCGTATTATATCTGAAGTTGAGCGTGCTTCATCACGATAGTACTTATTTGTAAAATTCAAGATCGGTCATAATCCTAGAAAATCCATGTGTGTCTTTCCATTGTTGAATCGTTTCGTCACACAAACACAGATCTATAAAATCTGTGTTTGTGTGACTTTTTGTTTTAGATTCTTTTTAATCAATACGAGTCCATGGTTTCCTAATCAGTGCAGCAGCGCTGTTTTAAGAAAAATCCGTTTTTTTACTGCGCAAACAGTGTCTTGAATGGAATGGGTAGTTGTATCTACAACATTTGATTCGTATACCCCTAGATTACAAAATTGTTGCCACATGGTTTCTACCAATGCAATATTTGTTTTTCTGTCCAATTTAAAACGTTCAATCGCCCGCTTCATCGTTTCTTCCCTACTGGCTCGTAAAACAATATAGTGCACCTCATAATGCTCTCGCACGAGGTTTAACCAAGGCTGCAAAAACCAAGGACCTATAATGCCATCTACAATTACATCATATCCTCCGCGCGCATATCGCTTTGCTGCTTCTAAAAAGGCTTCTATTACAACCAGATTCTGTTCATTTGATTCTGGAAGATATGGCGGTATGGCTCCTTTACACAAATAATGATAAAAGTCGTCCGTATGCATATGGACAGATTTTTCTATATCGGATTCTTTTGCAAGAATGGACGAGACTGTGGTTTTTCCTGTTCCCGGCGCTCCCG
>CALWIX010000116.1 GCA_944380825.1 uncultured Clostridia bacterium
CATACGCTACCACCATCTCTACCATCACAGGCCGGGAGTATGTAGTCAGAGAGGGCAAAACGCTTAAACCCACCGAGCTGGGCGAAGTTACTACGAAACTGATGCGGGAACGTTTTCCCAAAATTGTTAATATTAAATTTACAGCGCAAGTGGAAAGTGAATTGGATGAAATTCAGAGCGGAAAGGTCAATTGGGTAGATACGCTTCACGATTTCTATGATACCTTTGAGCAGACACTTAAAAAGGCAAAAACAGAAATGGAAGGGGTAAAAATTCAGCTCAAAGAGGATGAAACGGATATTATCTGCGAAAAATGCGGCCGCCGTATGGTGATTAAAACGGGACGCTACGGAAAATTTATAGCGTGTCCGGGGTATCCGGAATGTAAAAACATCAAAAAGCTTGTGACAGAAAATGGTGCCGAATGTCCCAAATGCGGGGGCAGGGTCGTGGTGAAAAAGACGAAAAAGGGGCGTACCTTCTATGGGTGCAGCGAATATCCCAAGTGTGATTTTGTCTCGTGGGATGAACCTGTGAAAGAAAAATGTCCGCGCTGCGGGAAAACACTGCTGCGTAAAAAAGGAAAAAAACCGAAGCTATATTGCATTACACCAGAGTGCGGCTACGAACGGACGGAGGACGCCACAGAATGAAGATAGCTGTTATAGGTGCGGGGCTGGCAGGCTGTGAGGCGGCTTGGCAGATTGCCCGTGCGGGAATACAGGTGGATCTCTATGAAATGAAGCCAGTGAAATTTTCGCCGGCGCATAAAAGCGCCAATTTTGCCGAACTTATTTGCTCTAACTCGTTTAAAGCGGAGCGCGTGGAGAGTGCGGCTGGGCTTTTAAAGGAGGAAATGCGCCGGTTTGGTTCTCTCTTGATGGAATGTGCGGCTGTCTCTCGTGTGCCGGCAGGCGGAGCGCTGGCGGTGGATCGAGATGTTTTTTCTTCCCTTGTCACAGAAAAAATTCGAAGCCATCCTCTCATTGTAGTTCATCAGGAAGAAGTGACGAAAATTCCCGATACCGCGGCCGTAATTGCGACGGGCCCTCTCACAGCAGATTCCCTAGCCAGTGAAATAGAACGCCTTTGCGGCGGTTCCCTTAGCTTTTTCGATGCTGCCGCGCCGATTGTGACAGCAGAAAGCCTTGATTGGGACCACTGTTTTGCCGCCTCCCGCTACGATAAAGGAGGCGACGACGCTTACATAAATTGTCCGATGAATCGAGAAGAATACGAGTGTTTTTATGAGGAGCTTGTTTCGGCACAGCGGGCGCCGATTCACGATTTTGATGTGCGCAATCCAAAGGTGTATGAGGGATGTATGCCCATTGAAGTGATGGCGCAGCGCGGTAAAGATACGGTAAGATTTGGTCCTCTCAAGCCCGTGGGCCTGCGGGATCCGCGCACCGGCCACCGGCCGTGGGCAGTGGTCCAGCTGCGCCGTGAAAATACCAGCGGAACGCTTTATAATCTTGTTGGATTTCAAACAAATTTAAAATTTGGAGAACAAAAGCGTGTTTTTGGATTGGTGCCGGGACTGAAAAACGCAGAATATGCGCGTTACGGTGTGATGCATCGAAATACGTTTCTTAACTCGCCGCAGGTGCTGGGAGCGGATTTCTGTATGAAACAGAGGGCTGGGCTTTATTTTGCCGGGCAGATTACTGGGGTAGAAGGATACATGGAATCGGCAGCGTCCGGAATTCTGGCAGGATGGAATGCAGCGGCAGCTGCCTGTGGCAAAAAGCCTCTCATTTTGCCCTCTACAACGATGATGGGAGCACTAAGCCGTCACGTGGCAGAGAGTGCTTCTGACAATTTTCAGCCTATGGGCGCGAATTTTGGAATTTTGCCTCCATTGGAATCGCATATTCGGGACAAGCGCGAGAGATATGCAGCGCTTTCCCAACGAGCGCTGGAGGATTTAGAATCGGTATTGTGCGCTTATCAAGGAAAGGATGGGGTTGTATGAAAATTATCGTAGATGCGTTTGGTGGAGATCACGCACCGCTAGAAATCTTAAAAGGCTGTGCACAGGCGGTACAGGAATATGGAGTGGAGATTATTCTGACAGGTAGTGAGGAAACAATCCGCCGCGTATCGCAGGAAAATGGAATTTCACTCGAGCATATAGAAATTGTCAATGCCCCTGACACAATCTCCATGGAAGATGCTCCTGGAGAAATTATGAAATCCAAAAATGGCTGCTCCATGGCTGAGGGATTGCGCCAATTAGCCGCCGGAAACGGTGATGCCTTTCTTTCTGCCGGAAACAGCGGCGCTCTAGTTATCGGTACAACAATGATCGTCAAGAGGATCCACGGCGTAAAGCGTCTAAGTTTTGCCCCGGTAATGCCGAAACATAAAGGCTTTTTCCTTTTGATTGACGGAGGTGCCAATGTTGACTGCCGGGCAGAAATGCTTGAGCAGTTTGGCGTTATGGGTTCCATCTATATGGAAAAGGTAATGGGAATTGCGTCTCCTCGTGTAGGCCTTGCCAACGTTGGTACAGAAGATCACAAAGGCGGGGAACTTCAGCACCAAGCCTTCGAGCTTCTTCGCAAAACCCCCAATCTCAACTTTATTGGTAACATCGAGGCGCGTGATATTCCAGAGGATGCCGCAGATGTTGTTGTTGCTGACGGCTTTACAGGAAATGTGATTCTAAAGCTTTATGAGGGAGTAGCCCTCACAATGATGAGCATGATCAAGTCTATTTTCACCCAAAATTTATTTACTAAAATGGCAGCGGCAATCGTTTTGCCTGCGATGCGCAGCCTGAAAAAACAGCTGGATTACAACGAGTATGGCGGTGCACCGATTATGGGCGCGGCCAAGCCTGTGTTTAAGGTGCATGGCTCTGCCAAAGCGACGACGGTGAAAAATGCCATTCGTTTGACAAAAGCTTATGTAGAGGGAAATGTGATTGCAGAAATCTCCTCGGCGCTAAGCAAAACGGGAGTGGCAGAATAAAACAAATCTTGTATTTTCACAAGGGCGTCTGGAAAGTATAAAAACGATCCCTTTCTTAAAAAGGTGCCGGCGCTTAGCCCGAACCTTTTATGGAAGTTTGGAAATTTTGTGTCTGAGGGAGTATCCTTATGCAAAATCATGATTGGAAAGAGCTTGAAGAAAGGCTCGGTTATCGCTTTAAAAACCACCAGTACCTTACAACGGCGCTTACGCACTCTTCTTATGCAAACGAGGCCAAGGGCGGCGGGCATAGCAATGAACGACTTGAATTTTTGGGAGATTCTGTTCTTGGTGTGGTAGTTGCCGATTATCTGTTTAAAAACTGTCCCAATCTGCCAGAGGGAGACTTAACGAAAAATCGTGCTTCTCTCGTTTGTGAAAAATCTCTCTGTGGATTTTCCCGCCAACTGGGAGTGGGGAATTTTCTGTTATTAAGTCACGGAGAACAGAATTCTGGAGGACGTGAGCGTTCTTCTATTCTGGCAGATGCGTTTGAAGCTATTATTGCTGCTATCTACATGGACGGCGGAATGGAAGAAGCACGAAAATTTATTTTACGTTTTATTATTCCTACCCTAAAAGCTTCTAAGCCGAAGGCTTTTAAAGATTATAAGACAGCTCTGCAGGAGATTATCCAGCAAAATCCGGAAGAACGGCTAGAATATGTGCTCACCGGCGAGAGCGGTCCCGATCACGATAAGCATTTTACTGTAGAAGTGCATCTTAACAGCAATGTTATCGGAAAAGGCGGCGGTCGCAGCAAAAAAGAAGCGGAACAGCAGGCCGCACGCGAGGCGCTGGAGCTGATGGGATATTGAAGCACGCAAACGTCAGTATTTTTGTGCCGCATAATGGCTGTCCCCACCAATGCAGCTTTTGCAGTCAGAAAACGATTACAGGTCAGCAATCCCAGCCCACATCGGAGGATGTCCGCAGAATTTTAAAAAAAGCAGTAGGAGATCTTGGAGAGAGAACCGCTTCCGCTGAAATTGCTTTCTTTGGCGGAAGCTTTACTGCTATTGAACGCCCCTACATGATTTCTCTGTTGGAAACGGCATGTGCATATGTAAAGCAATATGGCTTTATAGGCATACGGGTGTCTACTCGCCCCGATGCCATAGATGATGAGGTGTTAAGGCTTTTAGAGGACTATGACGTAACCTCCATAGAATTGGGGGCACAAAGCATGGATGACCGTGTTTTACGATTAAATAGACGTGGACATACGGCTCTTGATGTTGAAGAAGCCTCGCAAAAAATTCAAAAATTCGGCTTTTCATTAGGTCTTCAGATGATGACGGGGCTGTATGGAGATACAGCGCAGGGTGCTTTGAAAACAGCGTCAAGTATTTGCGCTTTACATCCTGACACCGTTCGAATCTACCCCACAGTTGTCATGGAAGGCACCGATCTTGCGGAGAAATTTCGGCAAGGATTCTACCATCCCCCCGGCCCGGAAGAATCGGCTGATCTTTGTGCACAGTTACTGGAGATGTTTGAAGAGCATTCGATTAGAGTCATCCGTCTTGGACTGCACGCTTCTCCGGAACTAGAGCGGTCGGCAATCGCTGGAGCGTACCATCCGGCCTTTGGTGAGTTGTGCCAGAGCAGGCTGTTTTTGCATCGGCTGCAAAACGCATTTATTACACATGAGATCCCCAAAGGAGCTATTACTGTATTTGTTTCTCCCCAAGATATTTCCCGGGCAATTGGGCAAAAAAGGACGAATCTCGCAGTACTTATGGAACAAGGGTGGAAGGTTCATTTTGTACAGCTTTCTTCTGTGCCGCTGGGAAGATTTGCCTTTTACGACAGGAAAGTGGGGCAGAATATTTTGTTTTCCAGCTGTAAAGAGGAACCGGCACAGTTTTAGTTATTTAAGATATAGCAGACGAATCTATAGCTAGGCATGAAAATTTTTTAATACATAAGGATAGGAGGGCGGACGATTGCTCTTAAAATCCTTGGAGCTTCAGGGCTTCAAAACTTTTCCTGATAAAACAACACTTACCTTCGATCGTGGTATTACGGCCGTGGTTGGACCGAACGGAAGCGGAAAAAGCAATATCAGTGATGCTGTAAGATGGGTTCTTGGAGAACAATCCTTCCGTGCCCTTCGCTGTTCGAAAATGGAGGACGTAATCTTCAACGGCACCCCGGTGCGTCGCGCCCAAGGATATGCGGAGGTTTCACTGACCATTGACAATTCCAATCGGGAACTTCCTTTTGAAAATGACAGTGTATCCATTACACGGCGCTACTACCGTTCCGGTGACAGTGAATACCGCATCAATCAAGCCACTGTTCGTCTGCGTGATATCCATGAGTTGTTTATGGATACAGGTCTTGGACGAGACGGATATTCTATTATCGGGCAAGGAAAAATTGACAGTATCGTCGGCGCGCGATCTGAAGATCGCCGAGAGGTTTTTGAAGAGGCTGCCGGTATCTCTCGTTTTCGCTATCGAAAGGAGGACTCCGAGCGCAAACTCCGTCAGGCAGAAGAAAATTTAGTGCGTCTGCACGACATCTTGGAGGAATTGGAGGTTCGGGTAGGTCCTCTGCGGGAACAAGCGGAAAAAGCAAAACAGTACTTAGAGTTTGAAAAAGAAAGAAGAGCGTTAGAGATTGGGCTTTGGCTGCACACTTTGTCGCGTTCTGGAAAGCTTCTGCGGGAAAATGACGATCGTATGATTGTATTGCGCGGAAACTATGATGCTATTGAAAAAGAAATTGACGAGATAAATCGCCAGTCCGAGAATACATTTTCTCAAATGAACTCCCTTTCGGCGAAGGCGGACGAGTTACGAAATGCGGCTTCTTTGAAAGACAGCGAAGCTGCGCGTCTGGATGGGAATGTTTTAGTTCTGGAAAATGATCGTACCCACAATAAAGAAGCGATGGCTCGTTTCTGCCGCGATTTGGAGCAGGCAGAACTTTCGAAGCGTGATTTGGAACAGGAAGCGGCCGTGTACCTTGAAAAAATTGCTGCAAAAGAGGAAGAAATTCGCCAAAAGCAGCAGCAGATGGATCAAAGCCATGAAGCGCTTGCGGCGCTACAAGGAAAATTGAACGGTTTCTCTACAGAAATGGAGGACGTTTCGCATCGTTTGCAGCAAGAAACGCAGCGTTCCGCTGATACCCATATTCGTATGACCACGGCCGATTCGTCCATGCAGGAAATCAGACATCGTCTGCATGCTATTGAGGAGGCGTATTCTCATCGAGAAAAGCGTCTTTCTGAACTTTCTGCTACTCTGAAGCAATATGAAGAGGTTCAGACAAAGATTTTAGAAAAGCGGCAATCTATGACGAATACGGTACGTGGTTATGAACTGCGGCTTGAATCGCGTCGTAAAAAAGTAAATTCCCTGCATGAACAGGTTCAAAAGCTTCAGCTCGATACGCAGGAACAATTTCGGCGTGCCAAACTGCTTGAAGATCTAGAAAGAAATCTGGAAGGATTTCAGCAGAGCGTCAAAACGGTGATGAAAGAAGCTGCGCG
>CALWIX010000117.1 GCA_944380825.1 uncultured Clostridia bacterium
GAATATCCTGCCTGCTGTGGATATGCCGCCTGCGCGCCCGCAGCCGCGTAATAGGAGGGGGAACCATTATTCTGGGACAAAACACCCACAAGTTCCTCTACACGTTTTTGGTGCATACGCTTAGGAATAATCCCCACAAATCCTTCGTCGATGGCGCGTTCGCCCAAAAAGCGAATCCAAGCTTCCAAATGAAGCACTCCGTCTTTGTAGATCATTTTTATGTAGCTGGGAGCGGTGAGTATCCCCGTACCCTTTTTCCAGACCTGCTCCCCTTTGTAGTCCACAAGATGGAAGCCCTCCTTGATGAAATAGTCGTTGGCAAGGTACTGGACGAGGCTTTCTGGCTTGTTGAGCGTGTAGTTAAAAACCGTTCTTTTTTCTCCCATTCACAAACACCCCTTTTTATAGCGGATAGGCAGCAAGATAAATCGAATGGAACTCCACCCGTCCGTTTTACTGAAAAGATCTCTATACCCAAAGGGACATACCAGCTGGTATGTCCCCCAAAGGTTAAAATAAGATATGCCGCATATTGTCAGTCAAGAAGGCTGAGCGTAATTTTATAGGTGGAATCCATAGCGTTCTGATGCTCGGAATCGTGTTGGAACTTCGCGACGGAGGCTGCAGATTTGCGCACAGGCTGTATCGTTCCTGCGCCGGCGACGCATCCGCCCGGACATCCCATGCCCTCCAGCAGATAGCCGTTGTATTTTCCGGCCTTTGCCAGCTGGAGCATCTTGCGGCACTCCTGAAGTCCCTGAGCGGAAGCGATCTTTACTTCACGATCGGGATCGAGCTTTTTGATTACATCCGCTACGGCCTGCGCCACGCCGCCGCTGACGGCGAATCCGCGGCCTGCGCCGGTAGCCTCATCCATCATCGTGCTGTCTTCCAGAGAAGAAAGATCGACGCCCTTAGCCTCAAACATTCCCATAAGTTCCTCAAAAGTAAGCACGAAATCGACGTCGCTGCGAATGGTACGGCGGCTGGCTTCCAGCTTTTTAGCCGAGCAGGGGCCGATAAAGGCGATTTTACAGTTCTTGTGCATTTTCTTTTGCAGGCGGGCCGTCAGCACCATGGGCGTCAGGGCCATGGAGATATACGGAGCCAGATCCGGGAAAAGCTTCTTGGCCATTACCGACCACGACGGGCAGCAGGATGTCGCCATAAACGGCTGATGTTCCGGCACCTCGCGCATAAAGTCCTTGGCTTCCTCAATGGTGCAAAGATCCGCGCCGATGGCGACCTCTACCATGCTGTCGAAGCCGAGCTGCTTCATGGCGGATTCCAGATTCTTAGGCGTGACAGACGGCCCAAACTGGCCTACAAATGCCGGAGCCACAATCGCGATGACGCGCTGTCCTGCTTTAATAGCATGAATAAGCTGGAAGATCTGGCCTTTGTCCGAAATGGCACCGAAGGGACAGTTTACAATGCACATACCGCACGAGACACACTTATCGTAATCAATTGTCGCACGGCCCTGAGCGTCACTGCTAATAGCGTTCATGCCGCAGGCCTTGGCGCAGGGACGCTCCAAACGGTTGATCGCGCCGTAGGGGCACACATCCACACAGCGGCCGCATTTGATGCACTTGGCAGGATCAATATGCGAACGGCCGTGCTGGATTGTAATCGCGCCTTTCGGACAGACCTCGCTGCACGGATGGGCAAGACAGCCCTGGCAGCAGTCGGTAACGCGGATTTCTTTCTCCGGGCAGGCGTTGCAGGCAAATTTGATGATATTTACCAGCGGCGGATCGTAGTATTTCTCCGCCACGGCGCTTTCATTGACTCCATCGCTGATGAGCGTGTGTTCGTCAATGGGACGCAGCGGCAGCCCCATAGCCAGACGCAGCCGTTCGCCCACGATAGCGCGCTCTAAAAAGATCGATTCACGGTATTTGGCAACTTCTCCGGGTACGATTTTGTAGGGAAGCTCTTCTATGCGCGAATAGTCGCCGCCCTCATAGGCTAAACGAGCCACTTCGGTAAACACTTTGCGGCGAATGTCCGTAACAGAAGAATAGATTCCTCTCATACTCATAGTTTTGACCCTCCAAGCTTTTATTGTCTAACCTGAATGGAAGTTATTTTTCTCTCTATACTGATTATAAATATAGGCGAAATTTTGTCAAGTAAAATTGCGAACAATCCCAAAAAACGCGCCTATGCTGGACATCTTTTTTGGGTGCAGCCTAGTGGAATCAACAGCAGGCGCGGCGGCATACAATGAGACAAAAGGGGGTTTTCGCTTTGGAAAGGAAAGGAATAGATTTATCCTCTCACAATGGGATTGTGGATTGGAAACGGGTAAGCGGAATAGACTTTGCTATACTGCGCACAGGCTATGGATGGGAAAATTGGGAAAATCAAACCGACAAACAGTTCCATGCCAATAAATGGGGTGCCGACACCTATGGAATTCCTACCGGCTGCTACCATTACAGCTATGCTGCATCGGTGGATGACGCGCGCCGGGAAGCGGAGTTTCTCAGCTATATTATACGCGGATACACCTTCCAATATCCCGTGGCGCTCGATTTAGAGGATAAAGCGCAGCGCAACCTCAGCCGCCAGCAGCTCACCGATATTGCGCTGGCTTTTTGTGAAGAGATGGAACGCGGCGGCTGGTTCCCGGCCATTTACGCCAATCTTGACTGGGTGCGCAATCGGCTGGATATGAATAGGCTGAAAAAATACACGTTGTGGCTGGCACAATATAACGATCATCTTTCTTATCCGGACTGCGGAATGTGGCAGTACACGAGCACCGGCCGTGTGCCGGGCGTTTCGGGCGCAGTAGATCGAGATCTCGCCTTTTACGATTACCCGTCAATCATTCGGCAAGAAGGCAAAAACGGTCTGATTCCCCCGGGCGGCGGATATTTGCTGCTCGATACGAAAGAGTATTTTTTGCCGCCGGGAGGGATTTACGACGTAAAAGCCACGCTGTACGGCGCGCCGTACAGTTCGCTGAAGGTATATTCCTCCCGCGACGGAATCGCTTCGGTAACGAAGCTGGACAATCAAAAATATCGGGTGCGTGGCCTGCGCGAAGGGGTATGCTATATTATATTTGAAGTTTTTGCGGATGGACGCAAGCGCACGCATGCGTCGGTAAAAATTACGGTACAAAACGGCGTCGTCCCGCACGGTACGTCCAATTCTGCCCGCAGCATATTTTAAAAGACGTGCCACCGCTATTTATCAGCAGATACGTGGCAGCTGGCGTCCGGTAAGCTTTGCCAGAATTCGAGTCCCGCCCAAACGCGTGTGCAAAACAACGCGGCCGGGATAACTGCCCGTTACCGTACCGATACGGGCGGCTTGTTCTCCGCCCGGCAAGGTACGCAAAGCAGAGACAATGGCGTCGGCGTCCTGCGGGGCGCAGATCGCCAGCATCCTGCCCTCACACGCGCAGTACAGCGGGTCAAGCCCCAAAAGATCGCACGCGGCTTCCACCGGCGGATCTACCGGCACAGCGGATTCCTCCACCTCAATGGAGAATGCCGTCCCCTCAACAAATTCGTTGAGCGTGGTCGCCACACCGCCGCGGGTAGGATCGCGCAGGATTCGGATTTTCCCCGCACAGAGTGCGGCTTCGCTGAGCTGGTGAAGGCTGCGGCAATCCGATACAAGCGCCGAACCCTGTGCCAACCCGGCCCGCGCCATCATGACGGCGGCTCCGTGGCATCCGGCGCTGCCGCTGAGGATGACGGCGTCGCCCGGGCGTATGGAATCTTTTCCCAGACCGGCAGCGCGCAGAAAACCGACGCACGCTGTGTTAATATAAATGCCGTCACCTTTTCCGCGTTCCACCACCTTGGTGTCGCCGGTAGCCACAATCACGCCGGCCTGCTTTGCCTGAGAGGCGATCGACGCCGCAATTTCGCGCAGCGATTGCATAGGAAAGCCTTCTTCTAAAATAAAAGATAAGCTTAAATAGCGCGGCGCTCCGCCCGCCATACATACGTCGTTAACGCTCCCGCAGACACAGAGTTTTCCGATATCCCCGCCGGGAAATTTCCACGGTGAAACGACAAAGCTGTCGGTAGAAAAGACAAGATTCTCCGCTCCGGGCAGCACCGCGCCGTCCCCCAACGACCGCAGAGCCGGATTATCGAATGCGGGCAGCAGAAGCGATTCAATCAGTTCCGACGTCTTTTGCCCGCCGCTTCCGTAATCTAAAGTGATAATATCTTCCATAAAGTTTCCTCCTTGCTGGAGTTTTTGTCCGCTGGTCAAAAGATAGGTACCGAGCAAACTGGTATGGATGGGATGAGAAGAGACGTTATCCTCCATAGCGGAAAGCGGCGGCGCAGGCGCCTTCGCCCGAAACCATGCACGGCCCCACGGGATCCGAAGGCGTACACAGTTTGCCGAACAGCGGACAGTCTGTGGGAGAAGCCGCGCCCCGAATCACTTGACCGCAGCGGCATCCCGGAATTTCAGCCGCCGAAGAGGGGCGTACATCAAATCGCGCGGCAGCGTCAAACAGCGCGTATTCTTTCCGAATGGCAAGTCCCCCGCAGGCCACTTCGCCCAGTCCGCGCCAATCGCTGGCGCAGGGCTCGAACACCTGCCGGATCATGTCTAGG
>CALWIX010000118.1 GCA_944380825.1 uncultured Clostridia bacterium
TTTGGAAAGCTTTTCTAGTTTAACACATCTTTTTCGATTTGTCAAGCACTATTTTTGCTTTCTTTCGGAAATCTCGGCAGAATCTCGGATTTTTTCCTTCTGCTATCTCCGTTTTTCTCCCTCGTTCTCGACGGCTTTGCTATCATACCACATCTTTCTTTTATTGTCAACATTTTTTTCCAAATATTTTTATCTTTATTTTTATTTAGCCTTTTGGTTTCTTTTGTATAGAGAATTTAGGCGATCGTGTATAACAGACAGAAGAGATGGGTAGATTATCTTTTATCAATTTATGGAGGTGGATATGTGAAAGGCTTCCTTAAATATATAGGACGTGTGCTGCTCATTTTACTGCTGAACTTTTTTATTATTTCAGCCGCTTCAGGCACTTATTCGCAGCCCGAGTCAACGCAAACGCTTTCTAAAGTAGGATCACGCGGAGAAGAAGTACGCCAGATTCAAACACGCCTTTCCGAGTTAGGATATCTTAAAGATAAGGTTGACGGAATTTACGGAGAAAAAACACGCGCTGCCGTTATCCGTTTTCAAAAGGATTACGGACTTACCGCCGACGGAATCGCCGGGCCGAAAACACTCTCCGCCTTGGGGATTTCCTCCAGCGGAACAGGAAGCCTGAGCGGACCGGATATCGATCTTCTTGCACGCATTATCTCTGCAGAAGCACGCGGAGAACCTTATGAGGGACAAGTGGCGGTAGGAGCGGTCGTTCTCAACCGTGTCGAACACCCGTCCTTTCCCAATACGCTTGCGGGCGTCATTTATCAGCCCGGCGCATTTTCCGCCATTAACGACGGCCAATTTAATGAGCCTGTGGCTGATTCTGCTTACCGTGCTGCCCGCGACGCTATCAATGGATGGGACCCTTCCGGCGGTGCTATTTACTACTATAACCCTGACCGCTCGACGAACAAATGGATTTTTTCACGCCCCGTCATCACCGTCATCGGACGGCATCGCTTTTGCTCATAAACAATAAAAGAAGGCTGCCGAGGTACCGGCAGCCTTCTTTTATTATTATATTTTCTCAGCTTTTAAATGTTTTAAACGCGTCGATGATCTCTTGTGTATGGGCCTGATGAGCCTCGTCTGTGTTGGGATCATTATAAAACATTAGATATTTGCCGCTATCCGACATTACAGCCGTACCGGTTGCGGTAATACCTATTACCGTCATGGTGCCGCTGGTGTTGGCCTCGTCGATCGTCTTCTGGGCGTTCTCATCCAAATTATCCAAATCGAACTCATACAATTCCATTTGAACATTGGCTCCCTCATACTGGAACGTATAGCGGCTTCCTTCTTTCGCCCCAATGATATTGGCCTGCAGATTGGACTGTGTAGCGTCTGCCGGAATATATCCCTTTGCCGTAAAATATTCCTTTAGCCCCTCAAGGGAGTCTTCCACACTGTCTTCTGTAACCTGCTCAGCCTGCGTCTGGGAAGAATTTTCGTCTGCGGAGTTTTCCGCTGCCGAAGAAGAAGAGACAATCGTCGCACTCTGCCCATCACCAACCGCCTGCACACCGCAGCCCGTCATAAAGCCAGCCGTCAAAAGCGCCGCTGCTGCTAAGGCAATTATTTTTCTCATTCTATCAAAAACCTCTCTACATCCATTTTCAGTAACTTTGGATATTATATCTTATTTTGAAAGAAATATCAATACTTATTTTACCGTTAAACCGGCCCTTGCCTTTGGAAAAGCAGCCAACAAAACTGCCGGCGTTTGGCACAAAACAGGATCCCCTTTCGAAGGGCTTGACCTTGCCATAACACATGAAGAGAAAGTCGCCCGCTTTTAACCGCTATTACCGGGCACGCATCCAGACGAGCATTTCGCCTTCGCCGCGGTTGTTCCATAAAAAGTACGGGAGAAGCTTCATCGTACAGGGAACCTCTTTTGTACCATTCCATGGGCGATACAGCTCGTTCTCATCCCACGCGCTGACATCCAAACGTGTACCCGATACCTCCAACATCATAATCCCACCAAACAAATCCGATTTTTCTTCGCGGATCGCGGCGGATGTATCAGCACAAAAGGTATTTAAAGGTGCAAAATTATCTATTTGCTCTGCGCAATACACCAGCGGCCCGCGCACAACGGCTGCTTTGCCGCAGTCTTCGGTTACGCGGGGATTAGCGGCCATATATTCGGCCTGTATTTCAAAATTCACCGTGAGGATGTCGCCGTTTTCCAAAGGACGCTGCACGATGGCGTATCCATCACACACGGTAAAGGGCTCGGGACTGCCGCCGCGGCGGATTTCAAAATTTTTGGCGTATGACGGGATGCGCAGCCGCAGCCGCAGTCCATCGGCGCCGCTGCAAACAATTTTAGCTCTGCCCTGCCACGGCATTTCCGTCTCGCATAAAAGGTGCGCCTGACCTCCCTGCTGCAGCGGGAACACGGCTTCATTACCGATATACAGATGCTGATGGACTTCGTCGCCGCTGCGCGTATAGACATATGTCCCCAGTTCGCACAGTGTGCGTGTGATATTCGGCGGACAGCACGCGCATCCAAACCATTTTACACGCGAGGGATTGACCGCCTTGTGATCCTCCCGATACCTTGCCACCTGCGGCTCTACTTCGAGCGGATTGACGTAAAAATACCGCTGGCCGTCTTGGGAAATACCGCTGATAACGTTGTTATACAGCGCGCGCTCCATTACGTCGGCATATTTCCCCTCGGGGGAAAGCTTGAGCATACGCAAACACCACATCGCAAGGCCAATGGCGGCACACGTTTCGGTATAGCAGGTATCGTTTGGAAGATCGTAATCGATGGTGAAGCGTTAGCCCTCGTCTTGAGAGCCGACGCCGCCGGTAATATACATCCGGCGACCGATCGTGTTCGTCCAAAGGCGCTGCAGCGCCTGTTTCAGGCTTTCATCGCCAGTTTCCAGCGCCACATCGGCCGCTCCCGTAAAAAAGTACATAGCGCGCACGGCGTGACCCTGCGCATCCTGCTGCTGACGCACAGGCGCATGGGCCTGATGATAGTCGGGACCATAGGCTTTATTTTTTTTCTGTTGTTTTTGGAAAGCTTCTTCCGTTTGGAATCCCGGTACAACGCCGCGCCGCTCGATGAAATAACGCGCCAGATCGAAAAATTTTTCTTTTCCCGTAGCGCGGTACGCCTTCATCAAAGCTAGTTCGATCTCTTCGTGCCCCGGATAGGAATCGAGCTTTCCTTCTTCTGTTCCGAACACCGAACGAATCAAATCGATATTTTTCTCCATCACATCGAGAAGGCTCGTTTGACCCGTAATTTCGTAATAGGCAACGGCTGCTTCCAAAAGATGGCCGGAGACATACAGTTCATGGCCGTGCGCTATATTTTTCCAGCGCATTTCGGGCTCTTTTAGGATATAATACGTATCGAGATACCCGTCCGGCCGCTGTGCTTTGCGGATAATATCGATCATTTCTTCCAGCTGTTTTTCCAAAGCGGGATCCTTGCGGTACAACAGACTGTAAGAGGCGGCTTCGATCCATTTGGCAACGTCGCTGTCTTGAAAGACAAAGCCTTCAAATTCCCCTTGCTCCATTCCGGCCGCAATTTTGTAATTGGCTACGGCATGGCTTCTTTCTGCTCCCGGTTCGTTGTCGTTTAGGACTTTCCACTGGTAGGGAATCACATTCTCCACCGCGTTTTTAATTTTTCCGCCCCAGAACGCATCGCGGATCAAGACGTTCCTCCCTGTCATTTCCACACTGTTTTTCATACAATTCTCCTTTCCGAAGTTTCTTTCGCCTCGGTCCCTTTTCCGGCGGCCCTGTGCCGCCTTTTCCCTCATTGTATACCCTTGTACACCCTATTGCAAGCCCCCAATCTTTATTCGAAACGGCATTTAAAAAATCGATGCAACTCGTTGTCACGCTGTACTCGCCGCGCCCATCCGATCCCGGCCCAGATGAGCGCTGCCAAT
Source organism: uncultured Clostridia bacterium (assembly GCA_944380825.1). Taxonomy (GTDB): domain Bacteria; phylum Bacillota; class Clostridia; order Oscillospirales; family Acutalibacteraceae; genus Gallacutalibacter. The sequence goes on from CALWIX010000118.1 coordinate 3,957, forward strand.
CGTATCTATGACGCTTTCGTAGGCAATCGAAAGAGTACTGTGGCAGTTTTGTTCGGCGCCTCGGGGGCAAACTAAAAAAATTTAAAAAAGTGATTGACAAATTAGGTGCATATGTATTATAATATAACTCGCTTCACAAGGCTGTGGGAAGCATTCTATATGGCGGTGTAGCTCAGTTGGCTAGAGCATTCGGTTCATACCCGAAGTGTCGATGGTTCAAATCCATTCGCCGCTACCAACCCGGCCCGGTCGTCAAGTGGTTAAGACACCGCCCTTTCACGGCGGGTTCACGAGTTCGAATCTCGTCCGGGTCACCATAAAAAATTTTCCCCCGATTTCCCCCGGGGGATAGATTTTTATGGACACATAGCTCAGCTGGTTAGAGCGTTCGCCTCACACGCGAGAGGTCGAGGGTTCGAGTCCCCCTGTGTCCACCAGACGGAATCTGAACGTAAAAAGCGTTGCGGATTCCGTTTTTTTATTCTTTTCATCTGCTGCATTTAAAACAGATATTTCTTTGCTTTGGGAACGGTCTGCTAAATGAAAAGGGATGCTGGCTTTTTATAAAAGGCAGCATCCCTTTTATCGCTTATCATACGTTAATAATAGGAAATAGGCGGTTAAACACAGACGGAATTTAGGAAAATATTTGATACGATTCCTGAACTGTTTGACAAATACCGGCCGTGGTACAGCCCCGAGCTATTTGCGGATCTTATTCCTATACAACATCCCTGCCGGGCTTGGGACTAAAATTTTCTGCCAAACTTGGAAAATACGGCGGGGGTTGAAAAATAAACGGCGCCGCCGTATAATGTTGTAAGATGTAAGTGCCCCTGTGCGAACGTCTATTTTGAAACTTGGGCACCACAAATTTGAAAAGGACGGTTATGCATGATTAGCGGATGGAAAAAAGATTTTATCGAATTTATGATGAGCGCGGATGTCCTTCGTTTCGGGGATTTCGTAACGAAAAGCGGCCGCAATACCCCCTATTTTGTCAATACCGGCAACTATAAAACAGGAATGCAGATCTCCCGCCTCGGCGAATTTTACGCCGCAGCCGTAAAAGACGCTGTCGGCGGCGATTTCGACGCCATGTTTGGTCCCGCTTATAAGGGAATCCCGCTTGTAACGTCGGCAGCCGGAGCTCTCGCCCGCGTTTACGGAATCGACAAACCCTTCTTCTTTAACCGCAAGGAAGCGAAAGATCACGGAGAAAAGGGAAACATCGTGGGGTATCAGCCCAAGGACGGCGACCGTGTAATTATCATCGAAGACGTTATCACCGCCGGTACGGCCGTGCGCGAAACGATGCCTGTGCTTACCGCTTGTGCCGATGTGAAAGTAACCGATATGTTTATCTCTGTCAACCGCTGCGAAGTGGGCCAGACGCCCGGCAAAACGGCTGTTATGGAGGTCGGTGAGGAATTCGGCATTCGGGTGCACGCTTTAATCACCGTCGCCGATGTGCACGACTATCTCAAAGAACATGGCGGGTATGCCGAAATTCTTCCGAAAATGGAAGCTTACATGGAAAAATACTGCATTTTATAACATGCACAAGCTAATAATCTTAAGAGGGAATTCCGGAAGCGGAAAAACTTCCGTCGCTAAAGCGCTGCAAACGAAATTTGGACCTAACACGATGCTCATCTCGCACGATATGATTCGGATGCAGATTTTGCATGTGGGGGGAGATGAGGGAATCCTTCGTTCACAGCCCCTGATGATTAGCCTACTGCAGTACGGCAGGATGCACTGCGAGATCACGATACTGGAGGGGATTCTTCCCTCGGAAGACTACAAAGGGTTATTTGAAACGGCCGTCGTGGAATATGGCCCGGCTATTTTTGCATACTACTACGATCTGCCGTTTGAGGAAACGCTGCGCCGCCACAGCACCAAACCCAACTGCGGCGACTTCGGCGAATCGGAGATGAGACGGTGGTGGAGAGAAAAGGATTTTCTGCCGATGATTCATGAAACGGTTCTGACGCAGGATGTGCGCTTTGAGGACACGGTGGATCTCATCTATAGGCAAGTGAAGGACTGCATACACCCCGTATAATTTCTTGCCATTTAATACCGAAAAACAAAAAGCCAAGACGTTTTGAAGCGTCTTGGCTTTTATGTACTCTAAAAAACATAAATTGTGGCTTGATTTTACAGCGCTTTGAGGGCCGTAAAACCGGAATAACCGTCTGTCTGCCTTTTCGTTTTCACATCAAAGAGACGCCAGCAGCTTTGCCGCCGCGTCAGCGGCCTGCGCATCTCCCGACCGCTTTACCAGCCGGCACAGCCGCGCGGCTTCTTCCGTGTTCTTTTCGGTGCCAATTCCCTTGGCAAGGCACACCGCCCAGTTATATCGCGCCCGCGGATGCAGCAGCTTTGCCGCTTTACAAAAACAGCTTGCAGCCTGCGCTTCGTCTTTGGCTATCGACTCGCCAAAAAGATAGTGACATCCGGCATTGTAAAGGCCATCGGGATCCCCGAGTTCTGCTGCCTGAAAGTCGAGCTGCGCTGCACGCTTTTTATCTTGCGCCGTTCCTTTGCCGCTGCGCAGGCAGTATGCCAAAGACACCATCGCGCGGGCGTCGTTTTGCTGGGCAGCCTTTTCATACCACTGTACGGCTGCGCTTTCGTCAGGTTTTTCGCAGTCTGTCAGCAGCAGATAGGCCAGCGCACACTGTGCCTGCGGCGCGCCCTTCTCGGCAGCCGCTTTATACCAATCCATCGCCCCATCAAGATCCTGCTCTACTCCGGCGCCGCTGCGCAGACACCAAGCAAAATTATACATTCCCCACACATCGCCGCCCTCGGCAGCCTTGTGGTACGCTTGGACAGCCTGCTCCATGCTTTCTGACGATTTTTCTTCCCAAATGGCGCCCAAAGCATTCCAGCCGCGCGCCTCTCCGTTTTCCGCCGCACGGCGATAAAGCGCTTCGGCCTTCTCTGCATTCTTCTTCACGCCGTACCCGCATGCAAAGCATTCCGCCATCGGATAAACCGCTGCCTCACAGCCGAGCTCCAATGCCCTTTCAAAATATTGCGCTGCGAGTGTGCGATCTTTCTTTTTGGAAGAGCTAATCAGATCCAGTCCTTCCGACAGCAGACGTTTTGCCTCGCTGTATGCAAGCAGATTTTCTTTTTCCATTCCATCTTCTCCTCCGAACAAATCTTTATCGGAACGGCCGCAATTCTTCTTTGCCAAATTTTCCGGCAGCAACCGCGGCCTTTTTGCGCTGTTTTTCCGGCAGTCAGCCGAAGGGGATTTTGCCGTTCTTCTTCTGGAAAACAAAATTCGACGTTTTCTTCTTACAACCTTTTTATTATACTATAAAATTTAAAAAACTGCAAATTTCTGTAACAAATTTTTTACATTTGTACAACATAAAAAACTACGGGATGTCCTGACATATACAAGGCTCCCGTAGTTTTTTATTTTTTATTCTTATGGCTGCGCAGCTCACTGATCTGCCTTTTGTAATCGGCTAGAGCCTCACTGAATTTGCGGGAGACAGCCGTGGGATTGCGCCTAAGGATGGATCCATTGAACCGCCGCGGCAAATGCATCGTCGCATAGCTGGCACGCAGCTTTTCCAGCTTTTCATGAAGCACATCCCGTCGTCCGGCGCCCAGCCGTTCGGTAAGTTCGTCGATGGCCTGTTTGAGATCCACAAGGCGCTGCGGCTTTGCATTTTTAAAATCAGAGAGCCACACAAGTGTATTTTCTTCCAGCGCATGCAGTTTTTGCACGTATTCCTCTCGCCGCTCCTGTCCCTCCTGCTGAAGGATACGCAGCCGTCTCTCCAGATCGGCAACCTCGGCCTTGAGCGCCGTCATCTTCTCTAAAATACGGCCAAGCCCCCATGCGTCTCGGAAGGAGACAGCAAAATCCGCTATAAAAAGGACAGAAAGCGCTACCGCTGCCCCTATACCCAAGGCAGTCGGCAGCTTCTGTGTGATAAACCGCTCTACAGGCGGATGCAGAAAATCAATCAGTACAACCGAAAGAGCCCCCCACGCCAGTGTGGAGGACAAACAGATTTGCCCTCGAAAGTTCCAGCGCTTATGGCTGTAATCCCAGTAGCGCACTTTAAAAAGCCGCTCCATCGCTACACCTGTAAAGTATTCCAGCACCGTCGCGGCCGCCGCCCCAAATAAGAACACCAGCACCGCATTTTCACGTACGGCAAGCGTTGCAAATAGAATGATAATTGCGCCGCTGCCATAAATCGGCAGCAGCGGTGCATGCAAAAAACCTCGGTTTACCAAACGTTTCTGCACAACAGAGACAAAAGCCGATTCTATGCACCAGCCCAGAAAACAATAAAAATAGAAAAACAAGAGCCACTCATACCATAAATAGCTGTGAATAACAAGTCCCCCTAATCATTATTGTATGTTCTATGATAGCCCACTTTATAAGAAACGTCAATATAGGACAAGCGTTAAACACAGGGCCATGTTCTTACTTCTTTGCGTATAACGATCTTTTTACTGTACACCCATTTATGAGAATTCCTTGCTAAAAAGGCAATAAAAAGGAGACATCCGTGGTGCTGCGGCGGGATGTCTCCTTGTTTCTCAATTAAAATCTCATCGAATAGTTTGGCGCTTCTTTTGTGATCTGGATGTCGTGCGGATGGCTCTCGCGCAGGCCTGCTCCTGTAATGCGGATAAACTGCGCTTTCTCGTGCATTTCTTCAATATTAGCGCAGCCGATATATCCCATACCGGCCCGGATACCACCTATAAGCTGGTACACTGTCTCAGACAGCGGCCCCTTATACGGTACGCGGCCCTCAACACCCTCGGGAACGTACTTCTTCGACTCACCTTGGAAATAACGGTCGGCGCTTCCATGGCCCTGATTCATGGCTCCAAGGCTTCCCATACCGCGGTAAACCTTGAACTGACGGCCTTGGTACAGCTCCGTTTCGCCGGGAGACTCTTTACAGCCGGCTACCAGAGAGCCCACCATCACAACATTCGCGCCGGCTGCCAGCGCTTTGACTACATCGCCGGAATATTTGATGCCGCCGTCGGCGATGACCGGAATACCGTATTTTGCCGCTGCACAGGCCGCATCGTAAACCGCCGTGATCTGCGGCACGCCGATACCCGCCACCACACGCGTAGTGCAGATGGAGCCCGGGCCGATACCCACTTTTACGCAGTCCGCGCCTGCATCGATAAGCGCCTCGGCTGCTGCTGCCGTAGCGATATTGCCCGCAATGAGCTGCAGATCCGGATACGCTTTCTTCACCTTGCGTACCGTTTCAATGATATCTTTGTTGTGTCCATGGGCAGAATCGAGTCCTACCACGTCTACTTGTGCTTCTACAAGAGCGGCTACGCGCTCGAGCACGTCCGGCGTTGCGCCGATAGCCGCGCCGCACAGCAGGCGGCCGTTCGAATCTCTGGCGGAATTCGGATACTGCACGGCCTTCTCGATATCCTTAATCGTAATGAGACCCTTGAGATTGCCTTCTTCATCTACAATCGGCAGCTTCTCAATGCGATGTCTGCGCAGGATCTCCTGCGCCTGCTCCAGCGTGGTGCCTACCGGGGCGGTAACAAGGTTCTCTTTTGTCATAACGGCGGAAATCGGCTGTTCAAAATCCTTTTCCGTCATAAAGCGCAGATCGCGGTTGGTGATGATACCTACCAGCTTTCCTCCCTCGCAGATCGGCACGCCGGAGATCTTATACCGGGCCATAATGGCATTGGCGTCGTGCACAAAGTGTTCTGGGGTAAGGAAGAACGGGTTGACAATCACGCCGTTTTCGGATCTCTTGACACGATCCACCAGATCCGCCTGCTTTTCAATGGTCATATTCTTATGAATGATGCCGATACCGCCTTCACGCGCGATGGCGATGGCCATTTCTGCCTCGGTGACGGTATCCATAGCGGCTGTCATCAGTGGAGTGTTGAGCTTAATCTTTTTGGTGAGGTGTGTGGACACGTCCACCTGCTTCGGCAGGACATTCGATTCCGCTGGGATCAGAAGAACGTCGTCGAATGTGAGACCTTCTTTGACAAATTTGCTGGAATAGTTGGTGTTCAGCATTTTTACCTCCTCCATGTTGCCGACAGCCCCGGCGCACAGAAAAAACGGGTCATCATCCAGATATTTCTCTGAGCCGAGGCTGTTACAAATTTTTATTTTACAGAATTCTTCTAACAAGCGCGGCGCACGGAAACCGCATCCCGCTCGTGATGTTATTATTACTATTATAGCACGCACACCAGCTCGTTTCAATAGCCTTGTTTACTGCAAAAAAATAAATTGTTGTGTCGTTTTTTGTAAAAAAATTTACTTTGCATTCCATCACAGTGCACTTAACAATAATTTTCGAATGTTTGTTTGCTGGAGTCAGCGCTTGTTTTTTCCATACTTTCCACTTTTTATGTGGAAAGTGGAAAGTGTGTTTTAAGTTTCCAGAAAAAGACTGGCTTCAAAGCTTAGACCTCTGTTGTGAATACCACGAAAATAGATTTTCTCTCCTTGTTTTTCACCGAAAAGTTTCATGGTTTCGCCATAGAGAGCTTCGCTGTGATAATCGATTTGTACATAAGCGATCCGCATACCGAACATACCGCCCGGAAGGAAATCGCAGAGAATGTCTGCGTAAACGGCGTTATTGAGGTGACCATTGTAGTCAAGATCAGAATAGCGGATGGGGCGTTCTCCCAGAAAAGGGAGCGTTTCGGGAAGGGTGAGACGATTGAGAGAAGTTTCCGGCGTATCGCCCGGATCAATGCCATATTGCAGGAAGAGTTTGGGACGTTGGATTTTATGGGTATGGCTGTCAGCCAAAACGGAGGCTTGGACACATTGGGCAATGGGTTCTTTTGTAGGGAGAGAATAAACGGAATAGTTTCGGTAAAATTGAGCTCCTGCCACACCGCTGGGCCACGTAGTGATGGAGATGCTTTCTCCATGAGAAGGCATACGCTTTATGGTAAGCTGTGTGCGGACAAATAAAAATACAAAGCCGTCGCTTTTCAGGCGCTCGTAAGGAAGCGATAGAGCGGCAAGATGTTCTTCGCTGGCTTCTTGACACAGACGCAAAAGCCACGACAGGGTGAGCGTCGTTTGCTCTCCCACTTCGTAGGTAGCAATTTTATGAATCATTTCATAGGATCGGGGATTGGAAAGTTCCATACACAAGTCAACTCCTTTTGCGGATATAAGCGTCGGATCTCTGCGGAGATCGACGGGCTCTCCCCCGCCCGCTCCACACACAGGAATACGCAGGCTCGCATGATATTGGGGCTGGACATGGGGGACGTGTCCCCCATCCCCCCATTGTTTGAAAAAAGCAGCCGCTCCGAAAAGAAGCGGCTGCTGAGGTTTCACGGGAAACCGTTACGGCTTGATGACGTCGATGCCAAGGTACGGGCGCAAAACTTCCGGTACGGTGACGCTGCCGTCGGCATTCTGATACTGCTCGACGATAGCCGGCATCACACGGCTTGTTGCAAGGCCGGAGGCGTTGAGCGTATGAGCAAAATGGAGCTTTTTGTCTTCTCCACGGTATTTGATGTTGCCGCGGCGGGCTTGATAGCTGCGGGCGTTGGACGCGGAGCTGACTTCTTTATAAATACCCATACTGGGGATCCAGACTTCGATGTCGTACGTGCGGGCCATGGAGTAGGAACAGTCGCCGGCGGCGAGCTTGCTCAGACGATAATGAAGGCCCAGCTCCTGTACAAGGCGTTCCGCTTTGGAAACGAGTTCTTCGAAGGCGGCGTCCGATCCCTCTTCGGTGGTGTACTGCACCATTTCGACTTTGTTGAACTGGTGGCCGCGGATCATGCCGCGCTCTTCGGCGCGGTAGCTGCCCGCTTCGCGGCGGTAGCACGGGGTGTAGGCGATATACTTTTTCGGCAGCTCGTCGAGGGTGAGGATCTCGTCCCGGTGCAGGTTGACAAGACCCGTCTCGGCGGTGGGAAGCATAAATTTGCGGTCGGCAGTGCTGGCGTTTTCGATCCAGTAGACTTCGTCTTTGAACTTCGGGAACTGGCCGGCCACATAACCGCATTCGTAGTTGAGCATATGCGGAAGAAGGAGAAGTTCATAGCCGTCGCGCAGATGTTCGTTGATGAAGAAATTTAGGATCGCCCACTCCATGCGCGCGCCCCATCCGCGGTAAATCCACGAGCCGGAACCGGCCAGCTTTGCGCCGCGCTGGTAGTCGATAAGCCCGAGGCCTTCGCAGAGATCCACATGGTTTTTGGCCTCAAAATCAAACTGCGGCTTTTCACCGTAATAATGCAGCGGGACGTTCTGCTCTTTTCCGCCGGCCACTACGTCTTCGTCCGGCATATTCGGCAGGCCTAGGAGCAGATCTTTCTGTTGATCCTCCAAAGCGGAAAGCTTCTCGTCGATCTCACGGATTTGGGAGGACAGCTCCTTCATGGCGGCCATGAGCGCGGAAACGTCGCCGCCCTCTTTTTTTACTTGGGGGATCTTTTTGCTTTCGGCGTTTTGCTTTGCTTTCATTTGATCGGCTTGGGCGATCAGCTCGCGGCGCTTAACGTCGAGATCGAGGATTTCATCGACAACACTGTCCAGATTCAATTCTCTTTTTTTAATGTTTGCCTTTACAAGATCCGGATTGCTGCGGATCAATTTGATATCCAACATAATTTCAAACTCCTTTTTGTTTCACGGGAAACACCCGTTTTTTTATTCACGGAACTGAAGGCTGTGGATCAGGTTATTGAGATCCTCTTCGCCGTAAAATTCGATTTGCAGCACGCCCTTTTTTCCATTGCCGTTGACGTGCACTTTCCGCCCCAGATGCTCGCCCATGGCGAGTTCCACCTCGTCAAAAAACTGGATGCGATTTTTCTTTTTTTCTTTCTCGGGGGAATCCTCGCTTTTTTCAGCTGCCTTTTGGGCAAGGCGTTCCAATTCGCGCACCGAAAGTCCGTGGACAGCCGTAAGTTTGGCAGCTTCGATCATACTTGCCTCGTCTGGGAACATCAGCAGCGCCCGGGCGTGGCCCGCGCTGATTTTTCCTGCGGCGAGAAGATCGAGCGCTTCTTGCGGCAGATGCAGCAGGCGCAGCATGTTCGTCACGGCCGGGCGGGATTTTCCCACCGTTTTGGCGACTTCGTCCTGGGTAAGACCGTATTCTTCAATCAGTGCTTTATAGCCTCTCGCTTCTTCCAGAGGGGTGAGATCCTCACGCTGGAGGTTTTCAATCAGGGCCAGTTCCATCATCTGGGCGTCGCTCAAATCGCGGATTACCGCCGGAACCTCCACAAGCCCCGCCATACGCGCCGCCCGCCAGCGCCTCTCCCCCGCTACAATTTGATACCCTCCCCCGGGAATCGGGCGCACCAGCAGCGGCTGGAGGACTCCATGCTGGGCGATGGAATCCGCCAGCTCGGCGAGAGATTTATCGTTAAAATCTTTTCGGGGCTGCGCCCGGTTAGGTTCGATTTCGCTAAGCCGGATGGCAACCGCACTGTTGCGATCTTCCGTGTCGTTTTCGGCAAAAATAGCGTCCAGCCCTTTGCCTAAACCACCTTTTTTCAATTCTGTTCCTCCATCCTTATCGATTTTTATTCAGTTCGATAATTTCCTGCGCAAGCTGTTCGTAAGCGATTGTACCTTTTGAGGATTTATCGAAATACATAATGGGCAATCCAAAACTGGGGGCTTCTGAAAGGCGGACCGCCCGGGGAATGACCGTGGCGAACACTTTTCGCGGAAAATATTTTTTCACTTCTTCTACCACCTGCTGCGTCAAATTCAGGCGGCCGTCGTACATGGTCAAAAGGACGCCTTCAATGTCTAACTGCTGGTTATACATGCGTTTAACGCGGCGCACGGAGTTCATAAGCTGTGACAAGCCCTCCAGCGCATAATATTCGCACTGTATCGGAACGAGAAGCGTATCTGCTAAACAGAGCGCATTCGTTGTGATGATTCCGAGCGACGGCGGACAATCCAGAAAAATATAGTCGTATTTGTCACGCAGCGGCACCAGCGCGTTTTTCATAACCGATTCGCGGTGCTCCATTTCGATCAGTTCAATTTCGGCGGCCGCCAGATCCATACTGGACGGAATAAGATCCAGCTTTTGAAATTTTGTATGCAGCACAGCTTCTTCCGCTTTTTGGGTACCGATCAATACATCATAAATAGAACTTTGCAGGCTGCGCCTATCTACACCGACGCCGCTGGACGAGTTTCCTTGGGGATCTACGTCTACCAGCAGCGTTTTTTTGCCTTTTACGCCCATTGCCGCTGCGAGGTTGACTGCGGTAGTCGTTTTACCGACACCGCCCTTCTGGTTTGCAATTGCAATAATTTTTCCCATATTTTATCCTCCACATCTGCAATAAATCTATTATAGCACGCTTTTACCGATTGATAAAGGACTTTTCGCTTTCTTTCACGGAAAAAATTAGTCTGTCTGGAAAATGGTATGTTTCACATGAAACATCGAAGCCGACAGGCACATGAGAAGGAGCCATCACGCTTTTTTCTTTAGATTTTTGCGATAAGCCCTATGCACTGTTTTTCTATGACCGAGGTGGAGGGTAAAACGGAAAAAGAGCGGCCTCTGTACGAGACCGCCCTTTTCCTTTGGGAAAATGAATAAGGGAATGGGTTAAAACTTGTAATCAATGATTATTAGGCCGGTTTGCCCGCAGAATTTCTGGTTGTGGCCGTTTTGGGAATTTTAACGATACACTCAATGTAATCGTCTGTTTCACGTTTTTCGCTGTGGGCATTGATACCGGCTTGGCGCATTAGGTCAATCGCATGGTTGATGGTATTGATAAAAATGCGCACATCCTTAACAATAAAAGTGCGTTTGCAGGAAGTTTTCTCCTGTTTTACGGCTATCAAAATCTTTTCGATAAAATCATCCGTCTGCTGTACATTCAGACCTCGATCGATAATCTCCGCTAAAGCCCTTGCGCGCACTTTCGGATCCGAAATACGGATGAGCGCGCGTGCGTGGCGCTCCGAAAGCCCGGCCTCCATAATGCGGCGGCGTTCTTCGGGAGTCAGCTTGAGAAGCCGCATTTTATTGGCGATAGCCGACTGACTTTTTCCAAGGCGTGCGGCCGCTTCTTCCTGGGTAACACCCCATTCTAAAATTAACCGCTGGATGCCTTCGGCTTCTTCAAACATTTGAAGATCCTGCCGCTGGAGATTCTCCAGCATCGCAAAAATGGCGGACTGCCTATCGTCGCAGCTGCTGATGATACAGGGAACCGTCTTCATGCCAATCATACGGCAAGCGCGCAGCCTCCTCTCCCCTGCCACAAGCTGATACGCTCCGTCTTCACTGCGGCGGACGGTCAAAGGCTGCAAAAGGCCGTTCGACCGAATGCTCTCTGCCAATCCTTCCAGATCCTCGTTTGAAAAGATCCGTCTGGGCTGCGCCGGATTCGGTTGAATTTTATCGACCGGAATTTCTAAAACCTTTTTTTTGCTCTGCATGATCCGCATGACCGCACCGCCTTTCTCCATACGCTCCCTTTTAGGCCTGTCCTCTCCATCTATGGTTGATCATACCACGGAGACGGTGCGAAATCTGCCGTTTTAACACCGAGATTTTTCCGTTTTTGCGGCGGTTAGAGGGGATTTTTTGCTATTTTTGATCCATGCCGCGGATATTTCTCCGGTGTAGAAGATAATTTGCGGATGATTAAAATCGATCGCAAGCTGCCGTCGGGCAGCGTAAAGGTTTGCTCTTTTTCCAGCCGGGCGCATAAAAGCTTGAGCGCGCTTGCCGACTGCTCGAGTTCCTCGCGTGCGCCGGGACCTTTCATGGCGACAAACGCTCCGCCCGGCCGCACAAACGGCAGGCAGTATTCGCACAATACGTTCAGAGGGGCTACGGCCCGCGCACAGGCCAACCCGAACGCATCGCGCAGATCGGCGCGGCGGCCGCCTTCCTCCGCCCTTGCGTGGATCCTCTCGGAATCCAGCTGCAGCGAGTCACAGACGGCTGTAAGAAAATGCAGCCGCTTGGCAAGGCTGTCGAGCAAGGTCAGTTTGAGATCCGGGCGCGCAATTTTCAGCGGGATTCCCGGAAAACCTGCGCCGGTACCCACATCGATGACAGACTCCCCCTGCGAAAGAGGATATGCTTTCAGCAGCAGCAGGCTGTCTAAAAAATGGCGGCACACCACATCTTCCGGCTGGGTGATAGCCGTCAAATTCATTTTTTCGTTCCATTCAAGAAGAAGCTCCATATACCTTTGAAACTGCTGCGCCTGTTCTTGCTCGAGAGGAATGTCATACTGGGCGGTATATTCAAGAAGCGTTTTCTGGATTTGCTCCATGCTTTTCGCCGTCCTTTCCAAACCATTCTCCGCTGCCGTCGGAGCCGTCCCCGTTCTTGGCAAGCCAAATCAGCAGCACCGACACGTCCGCCGGACTGACCCCCGAGATTCTCCCCGCTTGTCCAATATTGGCGGGGCGCACCTTTTGCAGTTTCTCCTGCGCTTCCAAACGCAGCCCGCCAATCTGGGAATAATCGATGCCTTTGGACAATAGCTTTTGTTCCAGACGGCGCATTTCGGCGATATCGGCCTTCTGGCGTTTGATATAGCCTTCATATTTCAGCTCGATCTCCACATTCTCAAAGACCGAATCGGGATAGTCGGGCCTTGCCGTATCGATCGGCGTGAGGGCTTTGTAGTCGATTTCCGGCCGCCGCAGCAGATCCGAAAGGCGCGCGCCGCTCGTAACGGGCGATGTTCCACGTGAAACAAGGATCTCGTTGAGCTCTTCGGTAGGTGAAAAGACCGTTTGGCAGGCGCGCTGCAGCTCGGCCGTTTTCTGGGCCTGTTTTTCGCAGAAACGCTTCCATCTCCCCTCCCCTATCAGGCCGATTTCATGGCCGAGGGGCGTTAAGCGTTCGTCTGCATTGTCTTGGCGCAATACAAGGCGGTATTCGGAACGAGAGGTCATCATACGGTAGGGATCCGAAACACCCTTTGTGATCAAATCATCCACCAGCGTTCCGATATAAGAACCAGCTCTATCCAGAATAACGGGAGGCTTCCCTTGGATTTTTCTTGCCGCATTGATTCCAGCCACAAGTCCCTGCGCCGCAGCTTCTTCATAACCGGAGCTGCCGTTGAACTGCCCTGCCCCGTAAAGGCCGGGAAAATCGGTAAATTCCAGCGTAGCTTCCATCTGAATGGGATCCACGCAGTCATATTCGATGGCGTACGCGCAGCGCATGATCTGCACATGTTCCAATCCTTTGATGGAGTGATAAAACGCTACCTGTACATCCTCCGGCAGCGACGACGACAGCCCCTGCAGGTACATCTCTTCCGTATCGAGCCCGCACGGTTCAATGAAAAGCTGGTGGCGCGGCTTATCGGAGAACCGGACGATTTTATCTTCGATACTTGGACAGTACCGCGGACCTACTCCCTCGATCTTTCCGCCGTACAGTGGCGAGCGATCGATGTTTTCTAAGATAATCCGTTTCGTCTCATCGTTCGTCCAAGAGACATAACACACTGCGCGGTTGGGGCCCGGCGTCTCGGTGTCGTAAGAAAAAGGTATAACGGGATCGTCTCCCTGCTGTACTTCGAGATCGGTAAAATCAATACTTGAGCGCAGCACGCGCGCCGGAGTACCCGTTTTAAAACGGCGCAGGCTCAGCCCGAGCTCTTTGAGCGATTTTCCCAAAAACGCTGCCGGGAACATGCCGTCAGGGCCGCTTTCATACGAGACGTCGCCCACAAAAATTCGTCCACCCAGATAGGTACCCGTAGCAAGGATCACAGCTTTGGCAATATACGCGGCGCCCATGCGCGTGGTGAGCTTCCACGCCTCCCCTTCCCGGGTAAGATCCACCACTTCGGCCTGTTTGAGCTGAAGATTCTCTTGAAGCTCCAGCTTATGTTTCATGATTTTGCTGTACTCGCGCCTGTCAATCTGTGCGCGCAGCGAATGCACCGCCGGACCTTTTCCGCGGTTGAGCATGCGGCTTTGCAGAAAACACGCGTCGGCCGTACGTCCCATTTCTCCGCCCAGCGCATCAATTTCCCGCACAAGGTGCCCTTTGGCCGTTCCTCCAATGGAGGGATTGCACGGACAGTTCCCTACCGCATCTAAGTTGATGGTAAATACCATCGCGCTGCAGCCCAGCCGCGCAGCGGCCAGCCCGGCTTCTATTCCTGCGTGACCGGCACCGATCACCGCCACATCACAGTTTCCTGCAAAATAACTCAATCAAACTCATCCTTTCTCGTTGGAGCTGTGCCCCAAACCCTCCGGCGCACCCATAACGCTGGGACCGCCGCCGCTTTTCCGGCACGCGCTGGAAAAATGTGTTAATCATACAAAAAGACGGAACCTGCGCGCCAACTAACCGCCGTTTGCAGGCAAGTTTGCGGGACGTCATTTGCCGACACAAAAATGCGAAAAGACGGCATCGACTATTGCGGTTCCGGCGCGCTCCCCCGTCAATTCCAACAACGTAGAAACGGCTCCCTCCAGCGAAACGGTAACGGCGTCGAGCGTAAATCCTGCGTCAAGTGCCGACAAGGCTTCTTCTAAACAGCCATCGGCCCGGCGGGCGGTGTCGCGCTGGCGCTCCGTAAACAGCATGCCTGCGGCAGGATCCAGCGCCGACGTTTGCAGCGTTTGCGCTACCGCTTTCTCCAAAAGTTCCAATCCATCGCCCTTGATCGCCGAAATGGAAACGACCTTAGGAAAATGTGATTCTAAAAAGGCAAAATCAATCTTCGTTTCCAAGTCGCTTTTATTGACTACCGCTACACTGGGAATTTCTTTTAAAGACTTAATAAGATCCAAATCTTCTTCGTTTAATTCTTGAGAAGAATCAAAAACAGCAAGTACAAGCTGCGCTGCACGCACGCGTTCTTTGGCGCGATCCACGCCGATACTTTCTACGGGATCTTGTGTAGAATGGATGCCAGCCGTATCGGCCAGACGGAGAAGGACGTCGCCGAGAATCACCGTATCCTCCACGATATCGCGCGTTGTACCGGCATACTGTGTGACGATGGATCTCTCACAGCCGGCGAGCAGGTTCATAAGGGTGGACTTTCCAACGTTGGGGCGGCCCGCAATGACGGTGTCGACCCCTTCGCGGATCGCGCGCCCGGCCTCAAACTGCGAGAGCAGCGTTCCGATTTCGCTGCGGGCGTTGACAAGGGCTTTGCGCAGATCCGCGGTATCCACCTCGGGGATCTCCTCCTCGGGATAATCGGCCCAAGCCGACAGATGCGCCGCTTGGGCAACAAGGGAATCACGAATTCTTGCAATACGCCGTTCCAAAGCGCCGTCATGGCCTGCCAGAGCGGCCCGGGCTGCTTGTTTTCCCTGGGCACAGATAAGATCCATCACGGATTCCGCTTCGGTTAATCCGATTTTCCCGTTGAGAAACGCCCGTCTCGTAAACTCTCCGGGGCCGGCCGCCCTAGCTCCCGCGGCCAGCACACAGTCAAGCGTGCGGCGCAAAAGATACAGTCCGCCGTGGCACGAAAGCTCGACCACATCTTCTCCTGTAAAGCTCGCTGGAGCGCGGAAAACAAGCGCTACGGCCTCGTCAATTTTCTCGCCATCCTGAGTATAAACACCGCCGTAAAGCGCGTGGTATCCCGGCGTTTGTGAAAGCTTTTTCCCCCACGGAGAGCGAAATACCTTCTCTGCAATTTCGATGGCGCCGTCGCCCGAAATACGGATAATGCCGATCCCTCCGGGAGCCTGAGCCGTAGAGATTGCCGCAATCGCTGCGCTCTCCCCTGTCTTTTTCTCTTTTGCAAATATCATATAAGAATCATTCCTTCCAAGGATCGTTCCCCGCCATAAATCAAAGCAGGTTCTGCCCCAGACTGCGTTCCCACACAGACCGCGCTTCCTTCCCCCGCAGAAAAGATGCAGGAAGAATATTGCAACACAAACAAAATAGCGATCCATGGGGAATGGATCGCTATGGAAAAACTGCTGCTCCGGAGCGCAGAACATACGCAATTACTGATTATTCTTTTTTACATCGATGCGCCCATACAGCGGCGCTTTCACCTTATGCTGTGCAGATGGCTGGGAAGCCGCCGACTGCTGGCTGGGCTGGGGCTGCGCTTGTGCCTGCGAACGGTGCTGCTGCGGCTGACTGTTTGCCTTGTCGCGCTGGTAACCGCCACGGCCGCCTCTAGAGCCGCCCTGCGGCGAACGCCGTCCGCCTTTTCCGCCCGTGTAGCGCTTTGTCTGGGGACGTTCGCCCTCCTCCGGACCTATCACCACATGACGAGCAGCATCTTCCCCTTCGCTCCAAGATTTTGCGCCCTCGACGGTCTGCACCGCCGTATGTATAATTCTTCTCTCGTATGGATTCATCGGTTCCAGCGGACAGTTACGCCCTGTTTTTACCGCCTTAGCCGCGATCCTCTTGCCAAGGCTTTCCAGCGTTTCCTTCCTCTTTTCACGATAGTTCCCAATATCAATGGTAATCCTATAATAGGAATCATCCACATGGTTTGCCACAAGACCGGTAAGATACTGCAAAGCGTCGAGAGTTTCTCCGCGGTGACCTATTACAAAACCAATATCCTCCCCTTGCAGCGAAAGAAGAGCTCCGCCCTCCTGCTCAGAAACCGTAACCTCCACGCCGGTAAGGCCCATACACCCCAAAACCTTTTTAAGATACTCCGCGGCCTTATCCGCCGGACTCGATTTGACGTAAACACGCACCTTCGCAGGCGTGCCGCCAAACAGTCCAAACTTCTTTTTTACGGGCATTTCCAAAATATCAAACTGTGCTTCGTGAGATTCTACCCCCAGCTCACGGCAAGCTGTTTCAAATGCCTGCTCCACAGTATCGCCCGTCGCAATTGCTTCTCTTATCACATTTACACCTCCGCACACAAAACTATATTTTTGTACGCTATGCTTCTACCTTATCTCTATCCCTATCCGGAAAGCTCCGGCCCTTCCGGAAGTTTTTACTTTTTGGAGCCTAAATAATCGTTCACATTCCCTTTGGAAGAATTTCCGCTCTTTGACTTGGAAGAATTTTTCTTCTGTGTAGATGGTTCACCGGATTTAGCTGTATCTGTGGCATTTTTCTTTTGTGCCTGGGCGGCGATTCGTGCTTGGCGCTGAGCGGCAAGCTTCTGCTGCTCATAAACAGGAAGCGGATTCATAGAAGCCTCTTCCTGCTCTCGCAGCGCGATACGCTGGGCCTCGGATTTCGCAACAAGCTGGGCTTGGCTGAAGAATTTATTCGTAATAAGTGTCTGTACAAGGCTTGTCAGCGTAGAAATCGTCCAATAAAAACCAACAGCGCCCGGCAGCGTGTAAGCGAGCCAAGCGGAAAACAGCGGCATTCCGTACAGCATCAGCTTCATGCAGCCTTGCTGCTGTTGCATTCCCGGCTGCAGTTTCATGGTGATAAACTGTGTGCCCAAAGAAGACACAAGGCACAAAACGGGAATCAGCCAAAGCATGGTAGAAAAGGCGCTTCCCTGCGGCGTTCCTAAAAGATTCAGGCCAAGAAAATCAAAGCCTTTGCTGAGAAAATCGATCTTGGAAAGCTCATCGGCCGTAAACATACCGCCGTTAGCAACATCGAGATAGGGACGCAGATCTTCATAATGCTGGATGATCTGCATCTGTGCGTAGAAATTATTTGTAAACATCGAACCGATTCCCGGAAGCTGCTGAAGCATCACTGCCGCCTTGTCCACTGCAGTGCTGGAGATATGCAGCACGTTGGAAATCGGATTGATCACCGTGTAATAAATTCCGATCATAATGGGGAACGGAATAAGCATCGGAAGGCAGCCGCCCATCGGATTGACGCCTTCTTTTTCATACAGCTTCTGCAGCTCGCGGTTCATCGCCTCTTTATCATTGCCGTATTTCTGCTGCAGCTCTCTCTGTTTTGCCTGAAGCTTCGCGTTGCCCGCCATAGACTTTTGCTGCTTGACCGAGAACGGGAACATCAAAATCCTTACAATTATCGTAAAGATGATGATTGCCACACCATAGTTGTTAAACAGGTAATATAGAGGCCAAAGCAGATATCCAAGAATACTTCCAAAAAAGTTACCAATTTGAATCATAATGCGCAAAACTCCTCTATCACCGATGAATTCGCCGCTTTTCCTTTTTTTCAGGCACAGGATCGTAACCGCCACGGCTCAGTGGATTGCATCTTAAAAGCCGAAACAGTGCAAGACATCCCCCTTTTAAAACACCGAAACGCTCAATGGCCTGCAGGGCATAATTGGAGCAGGTTGGAATATATTTGCAGCATGGCCGTTTCACCGGAGAAATATATTTTTGGTAAAAGCGTATCAGCCGCAGGAAAAAACGTTTCATCCCAATATTCCAGCCTCCTGAAGCTGTTTCTGCATCACCTTTGCCACGTCGGTACTTTTAACAAACGGCGTGCGCGTGCGCGCAACAAATATAATATCGTACCCCGGCTTTATCATTGGAGCCACCATGCGGAATGCTTCCCGAATCACGCGGCGCGACCGGCTGCGTTTGACAGCGTTTCCTATTTTTTTACTTGTGGTAATTCCCATGCGGATAGTATGAGACTTATTTTTCATCACATACATTACAATGACAGGAGAGATGTAGTTCTTCCCACGCGCATAGATACGGCGGAAATCCCGATTTTCACAAATAGGCAAAAAAATATCCATTCCAACACCTATATAAGGGAAAAGCATTTTTGTATGCATTTCGGATCGTTACTACCACCACCGCCGCACAAAAAGAAAGGCGATCAAATGAAAAATCCGTATGCACAGCGCGGCACTGCCGGAGTATGTTTTTATGCGCAGCTTTTGGTTTTTGATACTGCGTATAAAAACATACTCTGGTTTTCTTTATAAAAAAAGCCAAAACCGCGCTCTCCAAGGCGGCGCGTGCGCGCTTTTCCCTTCGCGCCGCCTGCCGGAGAATCCGTATGCGTGTCTTGAAACAACAAAGAAAGGCCACGCTTTGGTGGCCCTCTCAAGACTTAGTGGGTGAGGCGTGCTCTGCCCTTCGCCCTGCGGCGCGCCAATACCTGGCGGCCGTTTCTATCGGCCATTCTTTTTCTGACCCATTGCCCCTTTTTTCTGTGGAGCTTCTTGGGCTGGTAGGTTCTCAGCATAAAAAAAACCTCCTTTCGGGTACAAACCTTTGCAGTTTACCATTATATCGTAAAAAGATCCCTTCTGTCAACCCTTTTATCGAGACTCTCTTCCCACATGGCGCTACACATACTGGTGCGAGGTTGTCCATAAAGCAACAGACGTATCATACAACCTGTATGGATACCTTTATACCATGTGAAAAACGACTGCATTCCAACATCGTGATTATATCATAAGATACCCGAAAACGCAATGATCAAACATCTATTTACGCCTTAAAAAACAAGGATCTGGCCCGCCATTTTCTCTTTTTATTTTTTTCTTTAAAACGATGCTTCGCAAATTTTTTTCACAAACGCTGTGGAAAACTTTACAAAGGCTGTGGAAACATTTGAAAACTCATATTTTTTATGGTAGAATAAATTATGAATAGCTTTTTTTCAAAAAGGCTATACGAGCAGATTTTTCTTTAAAATTTTCCTTTGGATGCTTCCGGACTCTTACGTTTTGCCTCAGATCCTGTTTTCCACAGAGGTCTGGCCATCCGGATGTTGAAAAAATAAGCGGAGGTGCGCCGCGCCGCCGCCGAAACTGTTTATAAAATATTGAATCCGAAAGGTATGGTAATGTATGGAATCTTTTACTGAGGCATGGAACCTTATCTGCGAATATTGTAAAAAACAGATCGCAGAGGTCGCCTACACCACATGGATCAGCCGCATCGTGCCCGTAAATATCGATTTTACCCAGGGTGTAGCGATTTTGGAGGTCCCAAACGAATTCCACCTGCAAACGGTCAAGCGGTGCTACACGGATCTTCTTCAAAACGCGGTGAATCAAATTATAGGGCCCGGAATTAAAATCAGACTGTGCACCCCTGAGCAGCTCGGCAAGACCGAAGAGATGGAACCTGAGAAAAATGCAGACGCTGAAAAATCGAAAGGAGACTACGAATATACCTTTGATACCTTCATCGTAGGTTCCTCCAACCGATTTGCCCACGCCGCCTCTATGGCTGTGGCCACAAAACCGGCGATGCTCTACAATCCCCTGTTCATCTACGGCAATTCCGGCCTTGGAAAGACGCACCTTCTCTATGCCATCCGCAATGAGATCGAAAAAAAGCATCCCGAAATGAATATTATCTATATTAAAGGGGACGAATTTACCAACGAGATGATCGAAGCGATCCAGCGCGGAACACAGGCTGAATTCCATCAGCGGTATCGAAAAGCCGATGTGCTTCTTGTAGACGATATCCAGTTTATTGCCGGCAAGGATTCCACCCAGGAAGAATTTTTCCACACCTTCAATACACTCTACGAATCGAAAAAACAGATCGTCCTCACCTCCGATCGCCCGCCAAAAGACATCGCTACTCTCGAAGAACGGCTGCTCACCCGCTTTGAGTGGGGCCTGACCGCCGACGTGCAGCCGCCGGATTTCGAGACGCGTATCGCAATCATCAAGCGCAAGGCCGAGCTTTTGGACATCCAGCTTCCCGACAGCGTGGCTGAGTACATTGCCAACCGTCTGAAAAACAATATCCGGCAGCTCGAGGGCGCCGTCAAAAAAATGAAGGCGTTCTATATTATGAAAAACGACAATCTTAATATCGCTACGGCACAAGCCGCCATCAGCGACATTATCAATAATGATCAGCCAGCTCCCGTCACGATTGAAAAAATCATTGAGGAAGTCGCGCGCACCTTCGGAACCTCGGCGGCCGACATCCGCTCCGCTAAACGCAGCGCCAATATTTCCAGCGCGCGCCAGGTAGCCATGTACGCCGTACGTGAGATCACGCAGCTTCCTATGACGGCCATCGGCGAAGAATTTGGCGGCCGCGATCACTCCACCGTCGTTTATGCCATTCAGAAGGTCGAGGAAAACTGCGCGCGCGATTCTAAAATGAAAGCTACCGTACAGGACATCATTAAAAATATCCGCGATCGGTAATCCACTGCTTGTGAACAATATTTCCACTTTTTCACATTTTCTGTTAGTTTGTATATTTATACATCATTTTTGAAATAAAATTATTTCACGAAACTTTCCACATTCCCCACAAGGTTTTCAACTCTCCGTTAATTCTTTTTTTTGCTATCCTACTTGTTAACGCCCTGCGCACAGCCTGTCCACATCGTAAAAATAGATTTTTTTCCGCTGCCATGCGGTTTAAAAGCACTTTTTCACTTTTCCCCGTCCCCTACTACTAATACTGAAATAGATCTATTCTATTCTCTCTATTTCTAACGACAAAGCAGCTAAGGTTACAAAAACGGGGAACCCCCTTACCATAGGATACTCTATCTGTGGAATCTTCAAAGCTGGTGGAAAACATAACGCGTCGTTATAAAAATCGGTTGCGCCTAGTAGGATAGGATAACATATAAAAACAGGTGATCATTTGATCAAATTACGATCACACGCTATGTGTAAGAGCCACTTCTCTACACATAGCGTGTGAAAGACATATAAATATTGTTGGAATCAAAAAATCGCCCGCTTTGGGCGGAAGAAAAGAGGGTTTTTATGAAAATTACTTGTAATAGGCAGCAGCTGGTAGAAGCTGTCAGTAATGTACAGCGGGCTGTGTCGACGAAATCGTCGGTACCGGCTTTGGAAGGCATTTTACTGCGCACAAAGGAAAATACCGTCGAGCTGTGCGGTTATGATTTAGAAATTGGTATGACCACCGTGATTCCGGCCAGTATCGAAGAGGAAGGCAGCATTGTGCTCAGTGCCCGCTTGTTTGCAGATATTGTCCGGCGGATGCCGGAAGATACCATCTTTATCGGCGCCGACGAGAAGTTTATGACGACGATCACAAGCGGGGCCAGTGAATATTCTATTGTAGGAATTTCGGCACAGGAATTCCCTGAACTGCCTTCTATTAATGCGGAGATGCCTTTTACTATGAGCCAGACTGTGCTCAAAAGTATGATACGGCAAACCATTTTTGCCGTAGCCGATTCCGACGCCAAGCCCATCCATACAGGTACACTTTTTGAAATATCCGGCGGAAAAATCCGGCTTGTTGCGGTGGACGGTTACCGCCTTGCTGTGCGGGAAGAGCCGATTTCCTGTGATGGATCGACAAATTTTGTGGTGCCGAAAAAAACGCTTTCCGAAGTGCTTAAGCTGATCAAAGACGAAGAGGGAGATCTGGTGCTGCACGTGGGCCGGCGCCATATACTGTTTACTATTGGCAGTTATACGGTGATTTCCCGCTTGTTGGAAGGGGAGTTTTTGGATTACAATGCTGCCATTCCGAAAGTAAGCTCGATGCAGGGTGTAGTGAAAACACGCGCTTTTATCGAAAGCGTCGAGCGTGTTTCCCTTTTGATTACCGATAGGCTCAAAAGCCCGGTGCGCTGCGTCTTTTCCGGCAGCGAGATCCGTATTTCCTGTTCGACCTCCATCGGCCGCGCCAACGATCAAATCGCCGCGCAGTTTGAAGGAGGCGAAGTGGAGATGGGGTTTAATAACCACTATCTGCTCGACGCTCTGCGCAATACCGAAGGCGACGAGGTGCGTGTGGAGCTTAACGGCCCGCTCAGTCCTATGAAGATTCTGCCGCGCGAGGGTGATTCGTTCCTGTTTTTGGTGCTTCCGGTACGGCTGAAAAACGATTGATGGATGGTAGGCGGGATTTGGAGGAAATAGGAATGAAAGTAGAAATCGATACGGAATTTATTCGGTTGGATCATCTTCTCAAATTGGGGGGAGCCGTCGATACGGGCGGACAAGCGAAATTTGCTGTTCAGAACGGTGAGGTGCTCGTCAACGGCGAGGTGTGCACCATGCGCGGAAAAAAGATGCGCCCCGGCGACAGAGCCGAATTTAATGGCGAAGTGTATGAGGTGACGGCGGGATGAACGTCCTGCGGATGGAGTACCGCGGTTATCGGAATTTAAAGGAGGGGACTTTTATCCCCTCTTCTGGGATCAATGTGATCTATGGAAAGAACGCCAACGGTAAGACGAATCTTTTAGAAGCCATGTGGCTGTTTACCGGAGGTCGGTCGTTCCGCGGCTCTAAAGACAGCGAGCTGTGTGCTATCGGCGGCGGCAGCGCTTGGCTGCGGATGGACTTTTTCAGCGAGGAGCGCGAGCAGAAGGCCGAAATTACCATTCAAAACGGACGGCGCAGCGCTGTGCTCAACGGCGTGGAGAAGCGCTCGGCTTCGGCGCTGGTGGGAAAATTCTGCGCGGTCATTTTTTCGCCGGATCACCTTTCGCTTGTAAAAGAGGGGCCGTCTTTCCGGAGGAATTTTCTCGATGGGGCGCTGTGCCAGCTGCGCCCGGCTTATGCGCGGCTTTTAGGGCAGTATAACCGCACCCTTTTGCAGCGAAACGCGCTGCTTAAGGATGTGACCCGCCACCGCGAGCTGCTTGATACGCTGGAAATTTGGGATGAGCGCTTAGCGCAGCTGGGCGGTTCCATTATGGCCGAGCGGCTGCGCTACACCCAAAAAATTGCCGCTGCCGCTTCGCAGATATACGCAGAGATTTCTCAGGAGGAACAGCCGCTTGCAATAGCTTATGAGACGCAGATCCCTATATTAGACGGTGGAGAGGCTTCTGATCTGGCGCGGCTGCTGTCGGAGAAACTGGCGCGTTCCCATCGGGCCGATGTAGCTGCTGGATTCACAACGGCCGGTCCTCACCGGGATGATTTGCAGCTGAATTTGGGAGAAAAGTCGGCGCGTATTTTTGGTTCCCAGGGACAGCAGCGCTCCATTGTCCTCGCACTGAAATTGGCGGAGTCACAGATGATTGCAGAGCGCTCCGGGGAACGTCCCGTGATTTTTTTGGACGACGTCATGAGCGAGTTGGATGCCCAGCGTCAGGATTATCTGCTCAACCGATTGGAAAACAAGCAGGTTTTCATCACCTGCTGCGATCCCGACAGCGTCAAACGTCTCCGTTGTGGCTCCCTTTTTGAAATGAAAGACGGATTTCTTGAAACGGCGGATAGCTAATGGCCAGACGGAGTTTAAATACAAAGAGAGCCGCTGCTTTTGCGGTCTGTGAAACCATGGTAATGTGACGGTTTCACTGCGATTTTTACCGTGCCGTATTCAGTACGGCGAAGAGGAATATCAATGGATAGAAAAGAAATGGCAAAAGAAACCCTTGCTATTATGAAAAATGGGTTTTATGAAATACAGGGACGGCGAGTTTGTATTGCTGAAAAGCATCAAAAATCCATAAAGGAAAGCCGATTATATACGCCGCAGCAGGGGCTTTTTCTTCTAGAAAAATACCGAAAAATGGCAGCGAACAGCCAAAGCTCTCTTTCTTTTTCAATAAAGATAGAAAATGTCTCTTCTGTAGACGCTGTGATACAAAGTGCCCGACAAGGTCTTTGCCAAGTGGCCGTTTTGAATTTTGCAAGTGCCAAAAATCCCGGGGGCGGTTTCTTAAACGGAGCCATAGCCCAAGAGGAATCGCTGGCCGTTTCCAGCGGCCTATATCAAACGCTTCTAAAAAATCCACAGTACTACGAAGTCAACCGCAGCTGCGGCACAATGTGTTATACGCATTACGCTATTTATTCGCCCGACGTCGTTTTTTTTCGGGACGGAAAGGGCGATTTGCTCGAAACGCCCTGCACAGCCTGTGTGCTGACGCTTCCGGCTGTCAATTATGGGCAGGTTTTGGTAAAAGGAGAAGACGCCGGAAAGGCGAAAGAAATCATGCGCCAGCGTATGGCGCTGTGCCTTGCCCTGTTTGCGGAAGAAGGATGCCGAAATTTAATCCTCGGAGCGTACGGCTGCGGTGTGTTTCGCAACGATCCATGGCAAATCGCCCGGTGGTGGCGCGAGCTTCTTTTGGAAGAGGGATTTGCGGCTTTCTTCGATTCTATATGCTTTGCTGTGCTCGATAAATCGGCAGACGGCAGGAATATCCGGCCGTTTTGGGAGACTTTTCCGAAGTAAAGGAGTATGTTATGTATCTGCATTTGGGTCAGGACACCGTCATTAAGACGAATGAAATTGTTGGAATCTTCGATTTGGAGACATCCACTATTTCCAAGCATACGCGGGACTACCTCGCCGATATGCAAAAGGCGGGCAACGTTGTCAATGTGACGATGGAGATGCCGAAATCTTTCGTTCTTTGTATAAATAGGGACGGAAAATCGACGGTGTATATTTCTCAGATTTCGTCTGTCACTTTGCTCAAACGCACAGGATTTATGGATGGTATTTCAAATGTATAAACTTTTGTGATTCCTTCAAAAAAGCAGGGAAAATATTTGTTAAAACTTCGTTTTTGTGGTATAATATAAAGAGGTCATGAAACTGTGCCGCGTTTCGTGCCGGCACGGATAGAAAACCTTATTTTACCGTCCAGACCATACGATTGTCGGGCCGGTTGCGCAGGTTGGGGCGGGCAAAAGCGCCCCCCTTTCTGCATGGAGAAAGCCGTACAGCGGCAAGAGGATCAGCCTGCGGCAAGTGGCGGCGCAGATTGTCTGCGCCTTTGTGCCGATCAGTCTGGGAAAGGATGTTTCAATGAGTAAGTTTGGCAGGCCGGTTTGTCCATATTGCGGAAAAAAAGTGAACCTGCTGCGCACATGGACCTTAAAACTGGAAGGGGAATACCGCTGTCCCAAATGCGCAGGCATATCGAATGTGGTGCTCGCCCCGGCTGTGACGATTTTGGCCGCAGTCGCTATTTTTGTGAGCATACTGGTTTTTATTTTTTACAGGTTTTTACTAGGCTCCCTTACGCTGCGGGGGATCCTTTTAATGTTGATTCCGTATGTATTATTTTATATTCTGTCGCTGTTTCTCGTACGGCTGCACAGGTCCATTACAAGAGATCAAATCCGGCCTTCGCCGCAGCGTCAGCCGCAGCAGAATCCTTATCGCCAGTATGCGCCCGGTTCCGGTACACAAATGCGCCCGGGCGGTGCCTCGCCTCCCAGTACCAGAAGCGCGCCGCCGCGGTATGCATCTGGGTCACGTCGTACCGAATCTCGCGGCGATATGGGCCAGAGAAGGATTCGTTAAATGCAGAATATGGATGAAGTAAATGGAGGGTTTCTCAGTTGGATTTCAATGAAATTACGCAAGTAGATCAAGATTATGGCAGCGATCAAATACAAGTTCTGGAAGGATTGGAGCCGGTGCGCAAGCGTCCGGGCATGTACATAGGCTCCACCAGCGAAAAGGGCCTGCATCATCTTGTGTATGAGATCGTAGATAACTCTATCGACGAGGCTCTCGCCGGTTTCTGCGATAAAATAGACGTGTGTATTCTTCCCGGGGATATTATCTGTGTAACAGATAACGGCCGCGGTATTCCTGTAGGGATCCAGCAGGCTACGGGTTTGCCTGCCGTCACGGTAGTATTTACGGTGCTGCATGCCGGAGGCAAATTCGGCGGCGGCGGATACAAGGTGTCGGGCGGATTGCACGGCGTGGGCGCGTCGGTCGTCAACGCGCTTTCCGAGTGGCTGGAAGTGGAGGTATTCCACGACGGAAAGGTCTATTTCCAGCGGTTTGAGCGCGGCGAAGCCGTGACGGAGCTTCAGGTGCGCGGCGATACCGACAAGCACGGCACAAGGGTGCGGTTTAAGGCGGATCCCCAAATTTTTAAAGAGACTACATCGTATAATTACGAAACGCTCCAGCGCCGTCTGCGCGAGCAGGCGTTTCTCAATGCCGGGGTGCATATTGAGCTTTCCGACGAGCGCGCAGACGAGCGCGTACAGGATAATTTCTGCTATCAGGGCGGTATCAGCAGCTTTGTGGAGTTTATCAACAAGAAGGCTGCTGTGGAAGTGCTGCATCCCGATATTATGCACTTTACCGCTGTGCTGCCGGACGATTCGGCTACGGCGGAAGTAGCTATGCAGTATAACGACAGCTATAATGAGCAGATCCTTTCTTTCGCCAATAATATTCATACGACCGACGGCGGCACGCACGAAGACGGCTTTAAACGCGCTATGACGCGTGTGATGAACGAATATGGGAAAAAGTATAATATTTTAAAAGAGGGCGACAAGCTTACCGGCGACGATGTGCGCGAAGGGCTGACGGCCGTTATCAGCGTCAAGCTGAAAGAAGCTCAGTTTGAAGGCCAGACGAAGGCACGTTTGGGAAACAGCGAGATAGGCACGCTTGTCAGCGGTATGATAAACGATAAGCTGATGACGTATCTGGAGGAAAATCCCGCTACGGCACGCACGATTTTTGATAAGGCGATGTCGGCGTCTCGTGCCAGAGAGGCGGCCAAGCGTGCCAGAGAGCTTGTGCGGCGCAAATCGGCGCTCGAGTCGGCGTCTCTGCCGGGCAAACTGGCCGACTGTCAGTCCCGCAATCCGGACGAAACGGAAATTTATATTGTCGAGGGCGATTCGGCAGGCGGCTCCGCTAAAGGCGGACGCGACAGGCGTTTTCAGGCGATCCTTCCTTTGTGGGGAAAAATGCTCAACGTAGAGAAGGCGCGGCTCGATAAGGTATACGGCAACGAAAAGCTGATGCCCGTTGTAACGGCGCTTGGGTGCGGCATCGGCGATGAGTTTGATATTTCCAAACTGCGCTACGGCAAGATTATTATTATGGCGGATGCCGATGTAGACGGTTCGCATATCCGCACGCTGCTGCTGACCTTCTTCTACCGGTTTATGAAG
>CALWIX010000119.1 GCA_944380825.1 uncultured Clostridia bacterium
CTGTTTTTCCCATCTTTTTACCTTCGCTGGTGGTCAAAAGCGTAAAGGTCATACCGTAAGCTTCTTTGCCTTCTTTCCGGCGAATCAGCTCTACACCGCCGATGATGTTGCTCCACTGATCATCGCCGCCAAGCTCCAAACGGCAGCCATAGCGATGATTAAGCTCCAGAAAATCATAGCTCTGCATGATCATATAGTTCATCTCAAAAAAGGATAGACCTCTTTCCAGACGCTGCTTATAACACTCTGCCGCCAGCATGCGGTTGACGGAAAAATGCACGCCTACCTCGCGCAGGAACTGAATATAGTTCAAATTTAGAAGCCAATCGCCGTTGTTAGCCATGATTGCCTTTCCGTCTGAAAAATCGATCAGACGCGACATCTGCTTTTTAAAGCAATCAATATTGTGGTTAATCTCCTCCACTGTCATCATACGGCGCATATCTGTTTTTCCCGAAGGATCTCCTATCATACCTGTGCCGCCGCCAAATAGGGCGATAGGCGTATGCCCTGCACGCTGCATATGCGCCATGACCATGATCTGCACAAAATGGCCCACATGCAGGCTGTCTGCTGTAGGGTCGAAACCAATGTAAAATGTTGTCTTTTGATTGTCGAGCAGATCTCGAATCTTCTCCTCGTCTGTCATCTGGGCAATTAGCCCTCTTGCTTTGAGTTCTTCAAAAACACCCATTTTTCTGCCTCCTAAAAATTATTTTTCATTCGGGGGCATAAAAAACGCCCCCTGCTTTTGCAGAGGGCGGAATAAACCGCGATACCACCTCAATTCACTGCATCCTCACAGATACAGCCTCGCGGGTACACCGCCATACGGCAGGATACCTCAGCGCGGTAACGTGCGCACACGGCCCAGCCTACTTTTCGCGTTCAGCCGGCAGCTCCAGAATGTATTTCACCAGAGGTTCCACACCTGTTTCCACCAGCCACAGGCTCTCTTTGCCGAAACGTTCCGGTTACTTCTTTCCTTCTTAGCCATTGCCTGCATTATAGCCGAAATGGCGGCGGTTGTCAAGAGGTTCCGGGAAAAATCCCTGCCATTTGCAACATTTCCTGCGCGTTTTCCAGCATCAGGGGAGTAATTTCTGCGCCGCCCATAATACGGGCAAGCTCCCGTTTACGTCCCTCGAAAGTCAGGCGATCTACTTGTGTAAAGGTACGATTGTCACGTACTTGCTTTTGAATAAAGAAATGGCTTTGCGCAAGGCTCGCAATCTGCGCAAGATGCGTGACGCAGATAACTTGGCGGTGTTCGGAAACCTCTTTCAGCTTCAGTCCCACCTTTCTAGCAGCACTGCCGCTGATACCGGCATCCACCTCATCGAAGATGAGCGTATCCGTCTCGTCACACCCGGCCAGCACCGTTTTTATAGCCAACATAATGCGTGACAGTTCGCCACCAGAGGCAATTTTAGCAATGGGGCGCGGCGGTTCACCGGCATTGGATGAAATAAGAAACTGGATTTTATCGCAGCCATAATCGTTGAGAGGACAGCGTTCTTGCTCTACTTGAAACTCAGCGTTTGGCATATCCAAAAAGCGCAGTTCCGCCTTAACCTTTGCGGTAAATGCAGAGGCTACCTCTGTTCTTTTGGACGAAAGCTCTTTTGCTAAACGGATGGCTTCCTCACGAGCCACTGCAAATTCCGCCGTCAGGCGCTCTATATTCTCGTCGGAAAGTTCAATTCCTTTGAGCTCGCTGCGGCATTTATCGAGATACTCCAGCATAGCTTCCTCGGACTCTCCATATTTCATCCCCAGCCTGTACAGCATATCAAGCCTTTCTTCTACGCGCTCCTGATCCTCGGGATCGTATTCCATCTGCGCCGACAGATCTCGTAGCTCGCTATTGCAGTCCTCTAAATCATAGCAAGCGCTGCGCAGCCGATCCGATAGAGGACGAAGCGCTTGAAAATACCGCTGCGCGTCAGAGAGGGCATCTGCTGCCGCAGAAAGCGCTGAAATGACGCCGGGGCTCTCCACGCTGCCATCCAGAATCTCTTTTGCCTGCGAAATATCCGAAGCGATTCGCTTACTGTTGGCATAAGCGTTTTTCTTTTGAAACAGCTCCTCCTGCTCTCCCACACGGATCTGTGCGTTCTCCAACTCTTCAATTTGATACCGCAGCAAATCCATTCTTCTTGCCTTCTGCTCTTCGTCCATATTATAATGATTGATCTCTTTGCGGATCCTTTTTACCTCAAAAAAGGCTTTTCTGTATTTTTCCAGCAAGGGCTCCAACGATCCCATACGATCCAGATACTGCATATGCAGTTCTGGGGAAAGCAGATGATACCCTTCGTGCTGGCCATGGATATGAATTAAAAACGGTCCCAGCTCTTTAAGAGTAGAAACCGTAGCAGGGCGCCCGCAGATGCGGCAGCTTCCTTTTCCCTCTTGACTGATTTCGCGCTGGATCAAAATGCCGCCGTCTTCCTGCTCAAGCGCATACCCAAGTTCCTGCAGTTTTTTTACCGCAGCATCGCCTACATCGGTAAACATAGCGCTGACAAACGAAAAACGCGCTCCTGTACGCACAATTCCTTTGGAGATGCGTTCTCCCAACACCGCATTGATAGCGTCGATAATCATCGATTTTCCGGCGCCGGTTTCGCCTGTGAGCACATTAAAGCCTCGACTAAAACAGATCTCCGCTTTCTCTATCACAGCAACGTTTTCAATATAAAGCTGCGAAAGCATAGTTTCACCTGCCCGCTATCAGTTTCTTAAGCTCCCCTACAAGCTGCACCGCGATGGCCTCGTCTTTACACAAAATGAGGATGGTATCGTCGCCGGCTACTGTACCTACTACGCCGCTCCATTGGATAGCATCCATTGCAGCACAGACAGCTGAAGCCATTCCTGTAAATGTCTTGACCACAACAATATTCATGGCGTTATCTACAGAAAGCGCCGAATCGGTAAACAGAGAAAAGAATTTTGACGAAATATCCCTGCCCGTTTCTTTTCCTGTGGAGTACTTATATTTTCCATCGCTGGAAAGAGTTTTGATTAAACGAAGCTCTTTAATATCGCGGGAAACTGTAGCTTGAGTCACATCAAATCCATCTTGCCGCAAGCGTTTGAGGAGCTCCTCTTGGGTGTCGATATGATAGGTATTGATCAGCTCCAATATTTTAGCGTGACGCCTCGCTTTCATAATTTAGGATCTCCTTTCCGCTAATTTTTCATTGACCACTTCATAGAAATTCATCTTTTTTAGTTTAATTAGGCGCACCGGAACATCGGAACGCGTTACTTCAATTCTCTCCCCATCCCGCAGCTGGAGCGACGTCTCTCCATCCAC
>CALWIX010000120.1 GCA_944380825.1 uncultured Clostridia bacterium
TTGTCGCTACGCTGTCAGCGTCGCCAGAGCGGCCGCCTGCTGCCGTCGCCTCGCACAAGAGAAGCGGCTCGGCGTCGCTCTCGCAGCTATGCCGCTATTGTCGCTACGCTGTCAGCGTCGCCAGAGCGGCCGCCAGCTGCCGTCGCCTCGCACAAGAGAAGCGGCTCGGCGCCGCTCTCATCTTACACGCGAGAGAAGGCGCTCGCCGTGCGGTTATTCGCCCAATTCGCTCGAATGTGCTTGATGAATGACTTCGCCCGTTTCTGCGTTTACAAAGCTTACGGCGATGTCGTCCGGCTCCGTTCCGTTAAAAGCGTGATAAAGGCCGCCCAACATAAAGAATGCCAGAACGGACATGCTTTCCGAAAGACCCAGTTCGGAAGAGGATACCGAAACGGTAAATTCGGTGTAGTCATCGTTCGCCGTTACCTGCTCAAACGACGGATAGCCCTCCGACCCCACCATCGCGTTAAGCGATTGTGTAAGGTTGGCTTTTATGCTCTCCATCATCTTCCGATGCGTTTCTTCGCTCATCTTATACGTGACCGAACCGTCCTCGTTGAGCACCGCAGACGTAAAGCCAGATTCCGCCTTATCCGCGTCGAGCGATTCCTGCGTAGTGCCTTCCTCCACGAAAGCGGAGGGAATCGTAATTTCGATGGACTCTCCCTGCACATCGTCCGCCGGCATTTCGCCATCCTGCGCGGGTGTTGCCTCATCCTGCGCAGAAGATGCGCCTTCATCCGCAGACGATGCGCCTTCATCCGCAGACGATGCGTCTTCCCCTGCGGATGTTTCGCTTCCCACAGACGATTCCGATAGAGAAGAGCCGGAACCATCTGCACCGGGACTTTGTTGTCCGCAGCAAGCGAGGTTTACAACCATCAGTCCAGCCAAAACAATCGAGAGTATTTTTTTCATAACGATGTTCCTACTAAAAACACAACCTATTTACAAACAAATTTTTTTAAGTATAATTGGTATACATAGTATATCATACGAACAGATTATACGCAAACAAATCCTATATAGAATCTGTTTGCAGATCATTTTAAAAAATAGAGGTTATCGTAATGAGAGCGGTCTGGAAGTTAATTTTCTGTATTTTTAGCGCATTTCTTTTGGCTGGATGTACATCTTCTGAAAAAGCTTCTTCTCAAACGGAAATGAACCATGATTTTAAATGGGCTGATTCCTACGAGGAAGAAAATAAAATGAAAGATATATTCCTCACTAACATAGCCGAAGATGGTACGGTATCTGTTTGGAATAGGGTAGGAAAGTTTCAGATAACTAATTTAAGTACGGAGGATTTTGAATACAGTGCTTCTTCGCTGCGTCTCGAATTTTACAAGGACGGAAGATGGTACGTTTCCCCCCAAAAACAGTATTCTCCTTTGGAAGGATTAGAAATATTCCTCTGCCGTGCCAGAGAAAGTTCAAAGCTTCAAATTTCCTGTTACGACTGGTTTTCTTTATCTCCCGGCCATTACCGCATTGTATTAATGGATCCTCCCTTTCCGGAATACGAAGATCCCGATCCCAACAAAACATATTATTGGACAGCCCTAGAATTTGATCTTACAAACCGTATTCCAGAAAACTCGCAAAATTCGGCGGATGATTTGATCTGTGCTTTCGAGAGAGAAATTTCTGCACAAAACAGCGATATCCTTTTACAAATTTCAGAACCTGTTTTCGCACATAACCCCCAATTGGAGATTTTCATTACGAACAATGCCGATACTGATTTTTCTTATAAACAAGAAAATCTGCATCTTGAAATACAAAAAAACGGAATTTGGTATACGTGTGGTCTGCGCTGCGATAGAACCGAAACATCTTACACTCTCCATGGAAATTGTAAGGACAAATTGGTTTTACCAGAGAGTATAAAAGAACGATTAAAAGAAACTGGCCATTATCGTGTTGTTTTAGAAACTCCGCTGATTTCAAGGAATTTCGATGATCCCTATGTCCGTCATACGATTGACTATACGCAGGAAAAAAATTTATGGACAGCCATTGAGTTTGATGTTAAATAATAGAAAATAATTGTTATATTGACGGCCGAACATAATCTTTTAGGCGAAACAGCTTCTTATCGATACTTGCCTTCCTGTCTCCAAAGCAGCCGCCAAAAGCGGCTTGAGCGGCACCAATAAGTTTATCCGTCCTTTCCCAAAGCAGGCGGGCGCCGTCTCTGTCTATTTCTGCCCGAAAACGGTAAATTTTAGAAGAAATAGTTTATTTTTTTATAAAATTTATTTACTTTTTTCAGAAAATATGTTACTATATACACAGCAAAAGAAACGCTGCGCAGAAAGTGGATTTTGCGAAAGTCTGTCCGCCTTTGTTGTTTTATTTGGGAGGATTTGACTTATGAAAAAATGATGGAAATCTTTTCCCGCAATCGCTTTTTTGGCCGGAACGATTGCCCTTCCTGTTAATGCGTCTGAAAACGAAACAGAACGCAGGAGTATGCGTCACAACTGTCTTTCTTCCAATGCAGTAAGTACTGGTGCAAGGGATCTTATGTATATGGGCAGCGCAACGCACAGCGTTTTGTTCGACCGAGACGGTACGTATCTTGAATAGGAAAGTCATGGGGATAGGGTGTGCTTCGGCTGCAAATACAGTTCAGAGCCGTTAGGCGTACATTGCTGCATGGAAGTCTATCCATCTTGTGGGAGTGGTGAGTATAATGTTTGCACTTTACAATACTTCCCCTAATCAGAAATTTTCCAGAAATAAACTTTTGGTCATCGGAATTTGCTTTGTTTGTATCGCTGCGGCCGCTATTGCAGCTGTTCTATCGTTTCTTCCCGGTAAAAATCCGCCGTCAAAATTCAGCTTGGATCTGAATGCTATAAAAAATTCGCAGGGCGATTTCTCTTTCCATGGATTGGAATACGGCGATTCTCTCGCACAGGTGGAAGCCGCTCTCGGCATAGAGATTTCGGGTTCCTTTGCAGGTACGGAGCCTGAGAACTTTACACCGGTTGATCCGCAGTCCCAACCGGCGGAAACGGGGGTTTTCTTTCCAGAAGATACGGTTTCTTTAAACGGTATTCCGTCCGCTTACTGGGAAATCTTTTTGGATGACGAAGGCTTTTACGGCACTACATTGCACTTTTCCGGCGAGGATATTCCCGACCTCTATCTTGCTGCCGTTCAGCAGCTGACGGATCTGTACGGCGTCTGCCGCTGGAATTTTGAACGTGGTCCTCAGGAAATTTCGTTGATCGGCCCGTGTATTCGGGAGGGCTATAACTGGGCTGAGGAGGAGGGGGACACTGTTTCTGTGCTGAGCGTTGTGCTGAACGTCAACGAGACGGAGGACCCCCTCATGATCGTCGATTTCAGCAAGCTACCCGTCGAGATTCCGGACACGCTCCCGCCCGGACAGGTTCCTCCCGAGACGCTCCAGCCGTTCGATTTCTCCATGCTGGATGTCGCCGGATAAAAGCTGTCTGCTGTTATAGGACTCCAATCAAAAACCGTGGATTTCTCATTTTGAGCAATCCACGGCTTTCTTTATTTACAGCAGGATAAGACTACACGCAGAATACAGATTTCTCCCTCCGGCCGCTGAAAGGCCGATCGAAGCGAACGCTCTGCTTCCATAATCATCCCTTTTACGAGATAAAAGTTCGAGTGCTTCTTCTTTGTCTCACAGTTACGAAACAGATACCTGCCCTAAACGCGAGCAAAGAGATAAAATAAAAAAACTGAGTCCGAAACGCGAAGTGCGTCCAGACTCAGTCTGGTGGAGATGAGGAGAATCGAACTCCTGTCCGAAAACCACTTACCAAAGCT
>CALWIX010000121.1 GCA_944380825.1 uncultured Clostridia bacterium
CATACGGCGCGGACGTCCTGTTGTTGCTCCATATTCACCGCCATCACCGCCTCTGCGACGCAGCTCATCAGCTTCTTCTCCAAAGATCTCACTGACAAACTCTCCTGCACCTACGGCACTGGAATACGCTTTTACCACCGTGATAATCTCTTTGATTGCATAAGGCGGTAAGCCAGCGCCCACTGCTCCATAGCCCGCCAGCGTCGAACTCGACGTCACCATGGGATAAATACCGAAATCCGGATCTTTCAAAGAACCAAGCTGTCCCTCCAGCAGAATCGTCTTTCCGTCTTGCACAGCGTGATAGAGCAAATCAAACGTATCTGCCACATAGGGATCTACGATTGCTTTATATTCCATCAGCTTTTCATAAACGTCTTTCGCTTTAATAGGCGGCTGATGATATAGGTTCTCGAGCATCACATTTTTCAGCGACAGGACATGCTCAATACGATCCATCAGTTCATCCTTTTCACTGTAAAGATCGCTAATTTGAAAACCGATCTTTGCATATTTATCAGAATAAAATGGCGCAATTCCGGATTTTGTGGAGCCAAACGATTTCGCGGATAAGCGCGCTTCCTCCAATGTATCGAACTGGATGTGGTACGGCATCACGATCTGTGCACGATCGGAAATCAGAAGCTTAGGCATCGGCACACCGCGATCCACAAGGCTTTGAACTTCCTTCTGGAAATTCTCTACGCTCAGCGCAACGCCGTTGCCGATAATGTTGGTAATATGACTGTAAAACACACCGGAAGGAAGCTGATGCAGCGCAAATTTCCCATAGTTATTAACAATAGTATGCCCCGCGTTGCTTCCGCCTTGGAACCGGATAACAATATCTGACTCCGCCGCCATAACATCGGTAATTTTTCCTTTTCCTTCATCGCCCCAGTTGGCGCCAACAATTGCTTTTACCATAATGAAACCCGCACTCCCTGCCTGCCGCTTCAGCAAAAAACAAACCTGCCCCGCGGCGATATTTGGGCAGGCATCCCCGTAGTTCTCAAAAAAGAACTATTTTTACTTATTTTATCATAGCATAAAATATGTTGCGAAAAAAGGGAATTTTTCAAAAAATTTAATATTTTTTCTTTTTTTATAATTCTGAACAATTTTCTTTCTCATCGAGAAGAAGAAAAAGAAGGAATGTTACCTTACTTGTGTGCGTGTTCCGCTACAAAGCATGAATCGTGCAGTCACATAACCGCAAAAAAAGCCTAATATCGCCCCAAACAATACATCTGATGGGTAATGCACCTGCAAATAAATTCTGGAAAAACCTATCAATCCAGCTAAAATAAATGCTGCCGCTCCCCAAGTTCGATTATATCTCCATAAAACAGCTGCTGCTGCAAATGAAGACGCCGTGTGACCGGAGGGAAACGAGTATAATCCAAGAGGTGCTGGGATTATTAAGCCAATGGTGGGATCCTCCATAAAGGGACGTGGACGCTGGATCAGATTCTTGAGCATAACCTCTCCTAAAATCGATGAAACAATCAGTGCCAATGCCGCCGCACAACCGCATCTTCTTGTTTTAGGGAAACAAAGAAGCAGAAATGTCACAACTATCCACACAAAGCCAGCGTTCCCGAGAGATGTGATAAATTTCATGAATCCATCAAGCCATTGCTTTTGGAAATGGTTCCGCACAAATTCTAAGACAGCCAAATCTGCCTGCTGTATGCTTTGAAAAATGGATAAAAGCATTTTGTCAGTCCTTTCTTCCTCTATTTAAAATAGTATAGTATTTTTGTAAAAATCTATTATAACATATTTATGAATTTTTGAAAAAATTATATTGTAAATTTCGTTTTCAAATTTATTATAATAATAAATTTGAAAACTTTTTTCTTTACACAAAATTTTTAATTTGTTGTAAATACAACATACTTGTTGATTGTTAAGGATTATAATTTTAATGTAAACGGAAAAAATGATAGCAATGCGGACGGAATCCGCTTGCACATTGAAAAATGTACTTTAGGAGGAATTCCATATGGTTCGCAAAATTGTAAATATTGATGAAGAAAAATGCACAGGGTGCGGCTTGTGCGCTAAAGCATGCCATGAGGGAGCAATCGCGATGGTAAATGGCAAAGCAAAGCTTATTCGCGATGACTACTGCGACGGTCTGGGGGATTGCCTGCCAGCTTGTCCTGCGGATGCCATTCGGATCATTGAACGAGAGGCCGCCGCTTATGATCAACAGGCTGTCCTAAAGCATATCGAATCCCGTACGCAGGAGAACCCTAGCAGCTGTGCAGATACGCTGCCCTGCGGATGTCCCGGTTCTGCAGCCAGAAGCTTCCACCGCAGTGGTGTTTCTTCTGACTATGCACAGAGTAAATCGGAAAGCCAGCTTTCACAGTGGCCTGTACAGATTCAGCTTGTATCGCCAAGGGCATCGTATTTTGAGGGTGCGAATCTTCTCATTGCCGCCGACTGCACCGCTTATGCTTACGGCGATTTCCATAACCGCTTCATCCGAGGACGTGTTGTCGTAGTAGGCTGTCCCAAACTAGATCCCGTCGATTATACAGAAAAGCTGACCGCTATCATCCGCGATAACGACATCAAAAGCGTTACAATTGTTCGCATGGAGGTGCCTTGCTGTGGTGGGTTAGAAAATGCCGCCAAGCGAGCCCTTCAGGCAAGTGGAAAATTTATTCCTTGGCAGGTTGTGACTATTTCGACCGATGGCCAAATTTTAGACTGATTTTGGAGGAACGAATATGAATCAGATGTTTTGCTTCCAATGTGAACAGACAGCCGGCTGCACCGGCTGCACGGGAAATTCCGGTGTCTGCGGAAAATCTTCAGAAACTGCAGAGCTGCAGGACGAGCTCACTGGTGCTTTAATTGGACTTGCCCGCAGACTGGAAGAAACGGACGCCACGCCCTACGCCCCTCTATTTTTAGAGGGACTGTTTACTACTGTAACA
Organism: uncultured Clostridia bacterium; assembly: GCA_944380825.1. Lineage (GTDB taxonomy): Bacteria > Bacillota > Clostridia > Oscillospirales > Acutalibacteraceae > Gallacutalibacter. Next base: position 2,955 of record CALWIX010000121.1, read on the forward strand.
AACGTGAATTTTGATCCCGCCTCTATTCGAAAGCTGATTACCAAAATCCATGAGGCAGGATCTTCTTTGCATGAAAATTGTGCGCAGTGTTCTTCCCCCTGCGGACGTTTTAACGATTACGATATGCGCGCTCTTTGGGAAGCCCCTGAAGACATCCGCAGCCTTAAGTCGCTCATTCTATTCGGCCTTCGCGGTATGGCTGCATATGCGTACCATGCTATGGTGTTAGGATTTACGGACGACAGCGTCAATGAATTTTTTGTACGAGGTCTGTTCGCCATCGGTGAAGACTGGGGAATGGACGAGCTTCTTCCCTTAGTTTTAGAAACCGGCAAGGTCAATTTAAACTGTATGGCTCTTTTGGACCGCGCTAATACGGAGACCTACGGCCATCCTTCCCCCACGTCCGTACCGATGACCATCGAAAAGGGCCCGTTTATTGTGGTAACAGGTCACGATCTTTTCGATTTAGAAAAACTTTTAATTCAAACGGAAGGCAAGGGAATCAATATTTACACCCACGGTGAAATGCTTCCTGCCCATGGCTATCCAAAACTGAAGAAATATTCCCACCTGAAAGGCAATTTCGGCACCGCTTGGCAGAATCAGCAAAAAGAATTTGCAAACCTTCCTGCTCCTATTCTCTTTACAACAAACTGCTTGATGCCTGTGCGCGACAGCTACGCCGACCGCGTCTTTACCTGCGATCTTGTACAGTATCCTGATATTCCTCACATTGGTCCAGAGAAGGATTTTTCTCCTGTGATCGAAAAAGCGCTCGCGCTAGGAGGCTATGACGAAGATACCATCATTCCCGGTATCAATGGAGGCAACACACTTACTACCGGTTTTGCACGCAATTTTGTCCTTGGCGTTGCCGATGATGTAGTCAATGCTGTGAAAAGCGGAAAAATTCGCCACTTTTTCCTCGTGGGCGGCTGCGACGGCGCTCGCACCGGTCGGAACTATTATACGGAATTTGTCAAGAAGGCTCCTGCAGACAGCGTCATTCTTACCCTTGCCTGCGGG